>DASUCV010000009.1:0-300000 GCA_036275915.1 Candidatus Polarisedimenticolaceae bacterium
TCGACGTCCGCTCGTCGGCGACCGGCGGCGCGTGGGTCAACGTCTTCCGCCAGCAGGGCGCCGGAAGCGCCAACCCCGACCACCGCGCGATCGACATCAGCGCCGCGGCGGGACGCGCCTCGAGCGTCCAGGTGCGCTTCCACGACTACAACGGCAGCTCGGAGTGGTGGTGGGAGCTCGACAACGTGCGGATCGACACGGGAGCGTACGTGGGCTGCGACATGCCGGTCTGCGGGGGCGCGCAGCCGAACGTCGCGCGGCCGGTCGCCGACGGCCTCTTCGGTACGCCCATGCTGGCGTCACGCGCGAACGGCGCCGGCTCGTCGATCGCGCTCACGTGGGACACGTCGACGTGCACGTCGACGGACCACCATGTTCTCTTCGGCGACCTCGGCAACGTCGCGTCGGTCTCGCCGACCGGCGCGTTCTGCGACCTCGGGACGTCCGGGAACGCGACGTGGACGCAGGTCCCCGCCGGCAACCTCTGGTTCGTCATCGCGGGAGACAACAACGCGACGATCGAGGGAACCTGGGGCACCGACGGTGTCGGCGGCCAGCGCGGCGGCCCGTCACCCTCGGGCTTCTGCGGCATGACGTCGCGCAACAACGGCACGACCTGCCCGTAGGAATCTAAGGGGACAGTAACCGAGTTTTTCTTACCCGCGCAGTTCGCGCGTAAGAAAAAGATTCAGAACGGCACGCCGTCGTCGACGACGACGCTGAGCGGCGGCTCTCCGGAAGCGTCCTTCGGGAGGTCGCTCTTCAAAGTCGCCGTTTGGCTCCCGGCGACCTCGAAGCGCGTGATCACGGTGGCGACGCCGTGGGCGGTTCGCACGCGGCTCATCACGATCCCGCGGAACGGAAGAGGCGACGGATTGACGACCCCCACGACGAGCGTCCTGCCCTGGACCGAGGCCGTTCGGACGATCGGCGCGGAGCCCCCCGCCGCCAGTACCGCCGAACCGAGCAAGACGATGGAGACCACTGCCGTGAACCACCGGAGTTGCCGCATGACCCCCTCCCCCGTTAACGCACCATCAACGATGCCTCCGTCGGCCAATCACATGTTTGCAACACGCCGGCGAATATAGGGGTCAGATAGATTTCGACAACGTAAGTGAGTCAGTAGGAATTCAGCCATATATAAGGAAGGGAAGCGGGACCGGGCTAAAGGCGGTGCTTGCCGATCTTTCGATAGAGAGTCGCGCGGGAGACCCCGAGCAGCTTGGCGGCCTCGCTCCGGTTCCCGTTCGCGGCCTGGATCGCCTGGAGGATGTGGCTCTTCTCGCCCGAGACGAGCGAATAGGCGCTCGGCCTCCCGTCGGTCGACGGCATGAGCGCGCGCTTCATGACGGGGTCCGACGCGATGAGCGCCGCGGAGATCTCGCGGTCGCCCGCCAGAAGCGCCAGGCGCTGGAGCGCGTTCTGAAGCTCGCGGACGTTGCCGGGCCAGTGGTACCGCTCGAAGAGCGAGAACGCTTCGTCGTCGACGACGAGCGGCGGGCGCTTGCGCTCGGCGGCGATGCGCTCGAGCACGTGCGCGACCAGGACCGGGATGTCGCCGGGCCGGTCGCGGAGGGCCGGCAGCTCGACCGTGAGAACTTGGAGACGATAGAGCAGGTCCTGGCGGAACGTCCCGTTCCGGATCGCGTCGCCGAGATCGCGGTGGGTCGCCGTGATGAGGCGCACGTCGACCTCGAGCGTCTTCTCGCCGCCCACCGGGCGGATGACCCCCTCCTCGACGACGCGGAGCAGACGGACCTGCATCGCCGGCGACATGTCGCCGACCTCGTCGAGGAAGAGCGTGCCGCCGTCGGCCTGCTCGAAGAGGCCGGGCTTCGGACGGTCGGCGCCGGTGAAGGCGCCGCGGACGTGGCCGAACAGCTCGGACTCGAGGAGCGCCTCGGGGATTGCCGCGCAGTTCTCGCCGAGGAACGGTTGACGCCGCCGCGGACTGCGCGCGTGGATCGCGCGGGCGACCAGCTCCTTGCCGGTCCCGCTCTCGCCGCGGATCAGGACCGGCAGCTGGGTGTCGGCGACCTTCTCGATCAGGCTGTAGACCGCGCGCATCGCCGGCGAGCGGCCGACGAGGTAGCCGAAGTTCGACGTCGCCTCGGCGGCGGCGGCGAGTCGGCGGTTCTCGCGCTCGAGCCTCGCCCTGAGGCGCGTGTTCTCGATCGCGATCGCCGCCTGGTCGGCGAGCGCTTCGACGAAGCGGAGATCGTCCTGGGTGAACAGGCGCCCGTCGACGCGACTGTCGAGGTAGACCGTACCGATGACGCGCCCGCGCGAGCGGAGGGGAACGCACATGAGCGAGCGGATGCGGTAGAGGCTCACCGACTTCAGCTCGCGGAAGCGCTCGTCCGTGCCGGCGTCGATCGCGAGGATCGGCCGGCCCATGCCGGCCGCCTCGACGATGTGCCGGCTGTACTCCTCGGCATCCAGCCTGGTCTCGTCCTCTAGGTTCCGCGCGAGGTGGACGGCGAAGGTTCCCTGCGCCGGGCCCCCTCGGTCCTCGCGAAGGAAGATCATCCCGCGCGTCGCCTCGACGGCGCCGAGCGCGAGATCGAGGATCGTCTCGAGGAGCGACTCCGGATCGCGCTCGGAGTTCAAGACCCGGATCATGTCGTAGAGCGTGCGGAGGCGTGCCTGGCCGCGCTCCACGCGCGCCTCGTCGCGAAGCGCCGCGTAGACGGGACGATCGAGGAAGTCGCGGCGCACGTGCGTGTTCTCGATACGCAGAGCGACGCCGTGGAGGAGCGCACGCCCCTCGGAGGCCGTGGCGTCGGCCAGCTCGAATTTCCCCTGGCGGTCGAGCGCACGCCCCGCGAGCGCGCACCCGCGCGCCTGGAACGCGGGCCAGACGACCTCCTTGGCGATCCGCCGCGCGCTCTCCGCCTCCCCGAGCGCGGTCTTGAGGTCGCCGCGGACGAGCGCGTGCTCGCCGGCGGCGAGCGCCGCGCGGATCCGGATCTCGGGCTCGACCTCGTCGGCCTTCGCGGCGAGACGGTCGTACTCGGCGCGTGCCGGCTCGAACGGCTCGTGGGCGTCGAGCCGCGCGCGCCGCTCCATCTCGATGACGAGCCCCATGAGGAGGGCCCGCCCCTTGCCACGCGCGCGGCAGCGCTCGAGCGAGGAGGCGAGGAGCGCCGCGATCGCCGACTCGTCCCCGCCGCCCGCTTCGCCCCACGCGTCGGCGAGGAGCATCCGCGCGTAGTCGGCGTTCTCGGGCTCGACTTCGCCCTGCGGCCCCGCGAGCGCCTCGCGCAGGCCCGCCGCGGCCTCGCCCGCCCGCCCGCAACGGATCTGCGCGTCCGCGAGCGCCATCCGCGAGACGAGGACGAGGTTGCGGTCGCCCAGATGACCGGCGAGGTCGGCGGCCTGCTCGGCCCAGTCGATCGCCCGGTCGAGACGGCCGAGATCGATCGCGTTGAGCGCGCTCTTCGAGAGCGCGATCTCCTGCAGACCGGGGTTCCCGCGCGAGGCCGCTTCCCTCCGCACGGAGGCGAGGAGGCGCGCGGCCTCGTCGTAACGCCGCGCGCGCCCGTGGAGCACTGCGAGACCGACCTGTGCTCGGAGATCCTGCCCGTCGAGGGCGGCCGCGGGATCCGCCGCAGCCGCCTGCGCGTAGAGGACGACCGCGCGCGACAGCTCGGCCTCGGCGCGGTCATCGCCGAGCCGCGAGTGGCAGGCGGCGAGCGCGTGGAGCGCCTCGGCCTCCGCGCGGAGGTCCGCAGCGCCGCGCGCGAGCGTGACCGCCTCCTCCAAGACCGGCACCGCTTCCGCCTCGCGGCCGAGGCGCGCGAGCCCGATCCCGAGCGCGCGTTTCGCCCCTCCGAGACGCGCGTCGTTGCCCTCGGCCTCCGCCCTGCGCGCCGCCTCCTCGGCGACCGCGAGCGCGCGGCGGAAACGTCCCGACTGCACGAGCGCCAGGGCTTGAATCAGGAGGATCGCGCCGCGATCGCTCTCGGAAGCCAGGAACAGCGCCGCTCCCGCCGCGCGCGCCGCCGCGCGGTGCCGGCCCGAGCGCAGGAGCGCCTCGGCCTGGCGCCGCCTCAGGGCCGCTCGCCCGACACGATCGCGGCCGACGAGATCGAGCGCCTCTGCGTAGCGCGCCGGATCCACCTCCGCGCCGCGCTCCCACGCCCCTTCGATGAGGACCGCCTCGGCGCGCGCCGGCGAGCCCAGCGACGCTTCGGCGAGCCAGGCCACCCGCTCGTCCGAGACGGCGCCGCCGGTCGCACGCTCCGCCATCGCGCGGAGGCCCTGCTCGGAGAGGGATCCGAGATCGAATCGGAACGCGTCCGGTGCTTCGAGAGGTCGGCTGAAGGCGCGCACCGCCGCCACGATCGTGAGCTTCAAGCGGACCGGCCCGGCGAGCAGGCGATCCGCGAAGATGCGTATCTCATCAGGGTCGGCGCGCCCGTCGTCGACGAGCGCGACAATCCGGGTCGTGAGCGCGCGATCGAGGATCGCCGCGTCGGGCAGGCCGCGCACCGCGAGAGCGCCGCGGCGGATCGCGCCGGCCTCGATCCATCGGAGGAAGCGCGTCTTCCCCGATCCCGGCTCACCGGAGATCCAGATGAGATGCGGCGCCGCGGCCGAGTCGAGCGCCGACTCGATCGCGCCGACGATCCGGTCGCGCCCGGCGGGGGCGCCGGACCGCAGCCGGGCGGCGCGCGTCGCGGGGGTCTCGATCGGATGCTCGGTGCCGGCCGCTTCGTTCAGGCGCGCGAGCGCCTCGGCGGCGCTCGCCGGTCGATGCCGCGGCGACTCGGCGGTCATCGCGTCGATCCAGTCGGCGATCGCGCGCGGCGCAACGCCTCCGGTCGCCTCGCGCACGATCGCGCCGAGCGCGAAGAGGTCCGACCGCCGGCTCGGCGACGCGTTCGACAGGATCTCGGGGGCGAGGTAGGCGAGCGTTCCCGCGGCGCGGCGCGCCTCGACCGACGGCTCGTGCTCGGCGAGCGCGAGACCGAAATCGACGAGGACGACACGGCTGCCGAGCTTGGGAGCCTGACGCACGAGCACGTTCGCCGGCTTCAAGTCCCGATGGATGAGGCCGAAGTCGTGGAGGAACGCGATCGCGCGGAGCGCCTCGACCGTGAGCGGGACGAGGGCGTCGCGCCCTTCGTGCCGGATCGCCTCGACGAAGTCCCGCCCTTCGACGTACTCGAGCGTGAAGCGCGGGAGGCCGCTTGCGGGATCGACGTCGAACTCTTCGACCTCGACAACACCGGGATGATGGAACCCCGCGAGCGTGGCGAACTCGCGGCGGAACGCCGCCTCGTGCTGCGGCGTGTGGGAAGAGGTCAGCTCCTTGAGCGCGAGACTGCGTCCTGCCTGCTTGCGATCGCCGACGAGCCACACTCGTCCCGCGCCCCCCTCGCCCAACAGGCGGTGGATGACGAATCGTGCAGCTCCCTCTTCGCCCATCACTCCTGATAGTGCCTGATGGTCGTCCGGGATGGAATCGATTTGTCTCGGTTCCGAGACATTCGAGCAGGCGCTACCGCGACTCCATCTAAGTAACTCATCTTAATGATAGTTAAGGGAGATGCGAGGGGGTCGATGTCTCACCTCTGCGACATGACCCCGTGGTGCGACGAGGCGTGAGGGGCACGGAGAAACCGGTGCCTGCCGCTTCTTTCTCCCGCTTCGACGACCTTCCGGTCGCGTTGGTCCCGGACTTGCGATGTGAAGGGAGCGCGACGCATCGGGTCCCAGGCACGGGTCGGATGGGCCGCGAAGGAGGTGGGGGATGAAATCGACCGGCATCGTGATCGCGGCCCTGACGCTCATCCTGGCGATCGGGCTTCCTGCTCAGGCTCAGGAATGCGTCAGCGTCCGGATCGACGCGCCGTTCCGTCTTCCCGACGGGAGCGTGAGACCCGCCGGTCGGCTCACCTTGTGCGAGAGCCGTGCGTTCTCGCCGGTGACCGAGCTTCACGCGGTCCTCGTGAATGGCGCGTCCGTCGGGATGTTCCCGAGCCGCCGCCGCAGCAACGAGATCGGCACGATCGTAGCGCCGCAAGTCCTCTTCGAGCGTGAGGGAGAAGGCATGCTGGCGCTCGTGGGGTACGTCGTCCCGTCCGCGGGGCGAAGCCTCTCGTTCCGCCTCCGTCCGGACGATCTCAAATCGGTCGATCCGCCCGCGGTCGTCGCCTCGGCGCCTTCACCGGCGCCGGTCGCCGCGATCGTCGCCGTCAGCGCACGCTGAGCTTCCGAAGCAGAGGGGCATTCCATCCGCCCTCTCCCCTCCCGCGACGGATGGGGTGCCCCTCTGGAATTTCAGTAGAGAGTCAGAGTTCGGAGTTCAGGGTTTCGGGTCCCGGGGGGTCCAGGACCAGGAACCCTGAGCTCCGAATGTTTTCGTCAGATGGGCGCGAGGACGGAGCCGGCCCGTGCAACGCGCTTTAGCGCGGTAGCTCTACGCCGAAGCTCGTGCCGATGTCCCCGCGCGACGGCGTATATCATCCGGCGCGCGATGGGACTTCCGCTCAAGGTTTCAGTTCTTCAACAAGCCGATCGCATCATTTTTGCGCCGGTCTGTCTCGTCCTGACCGCCGTCCGGAGGCTCACCGGCGGGGCCGACGCTTCCGCGACTCCCGACCCGAAGAGCATCCTCTTCGTCAAGCTCGCCGAGCAGGGGTCGACCGTGCTCGCCGCCGGTGCGATCCGGCGAGCCGTCGAGCGGGTCGGCCGCCAGAACGTCTACTTCGTCGTCTTCGAGGAGAACCGCTTCATCCTCGATCTCATGGGGCTCGTCCCCGCCGAGAACGTGATCACGGTGCCGACGCAGTCGACCCTCGGCATGGCGCGGGGCGCGCTCGGGGCGCTCCGGCTCCTGCGCCGTCGGCGCATCGACGCGGCGGTCGATCTCGAGTTCTTCGCCCGCTTCTCGGCGGTGTTCACCTTCCTGAGCGGAGCCAAGTGGCGGGTGGGCCTCCATCCGTACTTCGGCGAGGGTCCGTATCGCGGCGACCTCATGACCCATCGCGTCATCTACAACCCGCACCTCCACACGAGCCAGATGTTCGGCGTGCTCGTCGAGGCGCTCCGGGTCGCGGCCGACAAGCTGCCGACCTTCGACGTGAGGATCCCGCCGTTCCGCCACGCCGAGCCGACGTTCTTTCCTGACGCCGACGAGCAATCGCGCGTGCGCGCCCTGTTGCCCGCCGGCTCCGCGAGGCTCGTCCTCTTGAACCCGAACGCCGGCGACATGCTGCCACTGCGCCGCTGGCCCGAAGACCGGTACGCCGCGCTCGCCGCGGGGATCGTCGAGGCGCTCCCCGACGCGACCGTCGTGATGACCGGCACGGCGGAGGAGGCCGGAGCGGCGCGGGCGCTCGTCGAGCGCGTCGGCTCGCCGCGCTGCCTGTCGCTCGCCGGGCGGACGACGTTGCGCGAGCTGCTCGTCCTCTACACGATCGCCGACGTCCTCGTCTCGAACGACAGCGGGCCCGCGCATTTCGCGGCACTGACGCCGATCGACGTGATCACGCTCTTCGGTCCCGAGACGCCGGCGCTCTTCGCGACCCTCTCACCCCACAGCGTCGCGATCTCCGCGGGGATCGCGTGCAGCCCGTGCATCAACGCGCTCAACAACCGTCAGTCGGCCTGCCGCGACAACCGGTGCATGCAGGCGATCGGCGTCGACGAGGTGCTTGCCGAGGTCGTGACGCGCTTCAGGGCGCGGGCGAGCCGATGAGCGTCTGGCCGAAGGTGCTGCCGCCGCTCGATCCGGCGACGCGCCGCATCCACGACGAGTTCATGCACGACTGGCTCGAGGCGCTACCTCGGCGCTACGGGTTCGCCGACCGGTTCAACCACCGCTACCCGGCCTCGAGGAGCGGCGGCTTCACGACGACGCTCGAGATCGGCGCGGGCACCGGCGAGCACCTGAGATGGGAGAACCTTTCCGAGGCACAGAAGGAGGGTTACGTCGCCCTCGACCTGCGTGAGAACGTCGCGGCGCGATTCCGCGAGCGCCACCCCGGCGTCCGCGTCGTCGTCGGCGATTGCCAGACCCGGCTCGCGTTCGACGACGCCTCCTTCGACCGGATCCTCGCCATCCACGTCTTCGAGCACCTTCCCGATCTGCCGCGCGCGATCGACGAGGCGCACCGCCTCCTGGCGAAGCCCGCGGGACGCCTTCACGTCGTCATCCCCTGCGAGGGCGGCCTCGCCTACACGCTCGCGCGCCGCATCTCCGCGCAGCGCCAGTTCGAGCGTCGCTATCGCCTGCCGTACCGCCAGTTCATCGAGCGTGAGCACTTGAGCCGCCCCGGCGAGGTGGTGCGCGAGCTCGAGCGGAGGTTCACCGTCGTCCACCGGGCGTTCTTCCCGATGAAGCTGCCGGCGATCTTCTGCAATCTCTTCATCGGCCTCACGCTGGCGCCGCGATGAAGCGTTTTCCGTGGACCGCCGCGGCTGCGATCGTCATCACCGTTTTCGTCGTAGCGCTCGATCTTCGGTTCGCCCTCCACGCGGGCGGGCTCTGGCGCGACGAGTCCGCGACGGCGCATTTCGCGACGTTGCCGGCCGTCGGCGACATCGTGAGCCGGCTGCACCTCGACAACTTCCCGTGCCTCTCGCTCGCCGTCATCCGTGCGTGGTCCGCGGCGTTCGGCCCCGGCGACGCCGGCTACCGCGCGCTGGGGTTCCTCGTCGCCCTCGGCGTGCTGGCGGCCTTGTGGCTCCACGGCGCACTGATTGGAAATAAGGGGACAGGTACCGATTTTCAGAATCCGATTCTGAAAATCGGTACCTGTCCCCTTATTTCCCTGGTGCTCTTCGCAGCGAACCCTGTCGTGGTTCGCGCGATCTCGTCGATCCGGCCGTACGGGATCGGGGCGACGCTCCTCGTCCTCGCGCACGCGCTCGTCTGGCGCGCGACGGAGGCGCCGTCGCGGAGATCGTTCGCGACCGCCGCGATCGTCTCGGTCCTCGCCGTGCAGACGCTCTACCAGAACGCGATCCTCCTCGGCGCGATCGGTGTCTCGGCGGCGGCCGCGATCGCCGTCATTCGACCGCGCTCGGCGTGGATCCCGCTCGCGATCGGCGGAGTCGCCGCGGTATCGCTTCTCCCCTACGCCGGGTTCGTGCGGCGCGCGCAGGAGTGGTCGGTCCTCAATCGCGGCAGCGTGACGCTCGATCACCTCGTCTCCGTGTTCGGGTCGATGCTCTCTTCGGCCGGGCCGGCGGCGGTTCTGCTCGCGGCGCTCGCGGCGCTCGTCGCGGCGGCCGCAGGCCTACGACGCTCGAGACAGGACGGCGGACGCACGCTGTATGCGCTCCTCACGCTCGTCCTCGCGACGCTCGGCTTCCTCTTCTTCCTCCGCCTGCTCAGCATGCCGACGCAGATCTGGTACTACGTCCTTCCGTCGGCGGTCGCGGCCGTCTCGATCGACACGATCCTCGCGGCCGCGCCGAAGCCCCGTGTCGCGGCGCGCGGCGTCGCCGCGCTCGTGGGCCTCGCGCTCGTCGCCAGCGGCGCCTGGGCGGGCACCGCCGTGCGGCAGACGAACGCCGACCTCGTCGCCGCCGCCGTGCGCGCGGCGGCGAGGCCCGGCGATCTCGTCCTCGTCCACCCATGGTATTGCGCGATCACGCTCACCCGTTACGGAACGGGCTCCGCCGCGATCGTTTCGATCCCGCCGCTCGACGATCTCTCGATCCACCGCTACGACCTCCTGAAGGCGCGCATGCAGGAGACCGACCCGATGGCGGCGCTCCGCCCACGCATCGACGGCGCGCTCCGCTCGGGCGCCAGGGTCTGGTACGCGGGCGATCTCGAGCTGCCCCCGCCCGGCACCGACCCGCAAGCGCCGCCGCCGGCACCCGTTCCCGGGATCGGCTGGAACGAGGGCGCGTATCTCGACGCGTGGTCGGCACAAGCCGCCGGCTGGCTCCGCTCGGAGGCGCGCGAGGTCCGCCAGGTGCAGGTCGAGGCGCCGGGGCCGGTGAACCCGCTCGAGACGCTGCCGCTCTACGTCTTCAGCGGCTGGCGCGGACCGGCGTAGGAGGCCCGTTGCCCGCCGACGCGATCCTGCGCACGTATCTCGCGAAGACGCCGGTGACCCTCGCTCTCTGGCGGACGCTCGAATGCCGCGCGCTCGCCGCGATCCCCATGACGCCGCCGGTCCTCGACCTCGGCTGCGGCGACGGAATCTTCGGCTCGCTGCTCTTCGCGCCGGGCCTCGACGTCGTCGGCCTCGACGCGTCGGCGTCCGAGATCGCCCTCGCGCGACGCACCGGCACCTACCGCGGCCTCCTCACCGGGAACATCGAGGCGATCCCGCTGGCGGACGCGAGCGTCGCCACCGTGGTCTCGAACTGCGTCATGGAGCACGTCGATCATCTCGACCGCGCGCTCGCCGAGATCGCGCGCGTCCTGCGCCCCGGCGGCACGTTCGCCTTCACGACGCCGTCGGAGCGCTTCACCGAGTTCTTCGCCTACCCGCGCCTCCTGTCGCGCATCGGCCTCGGCGCCCTCGGCCGCCGGTGGGAGCGGTTCCGCAACGACTACCACCATCACGTCAATCTGTTCGGCCCCGAGGTGTGGAAAGCACGGCTCGAGGCGGCCGGCCTCGAGGTCGCCCTGCAGCGCTACCTCGTGCCGGAGCGGGTCGCGCGCCACTGCGATCTCGCGATCGCCAGCTCGCTTCCCGCCGTCGCGGTCCGAGCCGCCGCGGGACGATGGATCCTCCCGCTGCGCCCGCTCGTCCTTCCTCTGCTCCTCCGGATCTACGGCCCCGCTCTCGATGAGACGAGCGACACCGGCGGCGGATTGCTTCACGTTTGTCGAAGAGTTAACAGTTAACAGTTCACGGTTCACAGTCCCCACGGCCAAGGAATGATGAGATCGCGATCGAGCACCATCGTGTGGATTCCCTGCACGATCTCGAGGACGACCGCGGCGGCGCAGGCGACGGCGAGCACCCAGCGGCCCGCGCTCCTGGGAAGGCCGGCGCGGAGGAGCGCGGACGACTGCGCCACGAAGAGCACGATCGCGGCGGGGCTGACGAGGATGACGTAGCGCAGCACCTTGGAGAAACCGATCGCGCCGAGGCCGACGTGGACGATCACGATCGTCGCGATCCACGCGACGAGTGCGAGGCTGATCGAGCGTAGCCGCACGCGTCCCGACTGCATCGCGGTGAGAACGCAGGCCGGAACCAGCGTCGGCAGCACCTCGGGGAGCAGGCGCAGGTAGACGAGAGGACCGCGCTCGACCGTCACGTAGTGGACGTAGGGGTTCGTCGCGACGAGGCGCGGCATCGGGCGCCCCGCGTAGCCGGGGAACGGCGTCCCCGTGACGTGCCAGCGCCAGAGGAGCCAGACGCCGTAGCACGCGGCCGCCGTCCCGAGAGCGACGGCGGCAGCGCGGCGCGCCGGCTTCACCCCGGCGTCCTTCGCGGCGATGAGCGCAAGGAGCGCGAGCCCCGGCATGATGAGGAACGCCGTCGGTTTGACGAGCGCGGCGGCGCCGAGGGCGAGGCCCGCGCCCGCCGCCCAGGCCACGCTGCCGCGGCGCGCCGCGACGAGGCCGAGAACCGCGGCGAGCGTCGCGAGAGCGACGACGGGGCCGTCGAGCCACCAGCGCGCCGTCACCTGCACGACGATCGGCGAGAACCCGGCGAGGAGCGATCCCACCGTGGCCTCGAAGATCCCGAACGGCCGCACGAGGAGCGCCGTGAGCGCGAGAGTCGCCCAGAAGAAGACCGCGAAGCTCAAGACCTCGACGAGCATGAAGCCGGGATCGCCGAAGAAGCGGTGCGCGACCCAGAAGAGCGCGATCCCACCGGGCGGGTGGAAGAACAGCTTCTGCCCGTACTGCTCGACGTCGGTGCCGGGCTCCTGGAGCAGCGGATGTCCCTGCAGGGTGTAACCGCGCCCTGCGTCCCATTGCTCGACGAGCGCGTGATAGATCCGCTCGTCTCCCTCGACGTGCGCGCGGATCTCGATGCCGCGGCGGACTGCGAGCGCGGCCGCGAAGACGACGACGGCGACGATCCACCTTCCGCGCCCGGGGGGCGATGCGTCGCGCTCGCTCACGCGGCGCTAGAGTAGCGCGAATGGGACGGTCGATCCGCACGCCACGCGCAGGATCCTGACGGGAAATGCGGAGATCGCCGATCGGCTGAGACGGTTCCGGCCTTCGCCCGGTACACTTTCCGCATGGAATCGACCGGCGGCCGCCTTCGCGAGGAGCGCGAGACGCGCGGGATGTCGCTCGCCGACCTCGCCGAAGCGACCGGGGTCGGCCTCCCCTACCTCGAGGCGATGGAGGCGGGAGACTTCGACGCGCTTCCCGGCCGCGCCTTCGGCAAGCTCTACATCCGCGCCTACGCCGAGGTGCTCACCTTCGATCCGCAACCGCTCATCGAGCAATACGACCGCGAGCGCCGCGGCGAAGGGCACGGCGGTCCTGATCCCACCCGCCCCGCCCCGGCCGGCTCGCGTCCCGTCGCCGAAGCGATCGCGCGATGGAAGGCCGCGCGGAGCGACGTCGTGGCGGAGTCGCTCGAGCCGGAGTTCGTCGAGCCGGAGTTCGTCGAGCCGGAGTTGGTCGAGCCGGAGACGGTCGAGCCGGAGGCGGTGGCCGACGCCGAGCCGGCGGCGACGCAGCCCGAACCCGAGCCCGTGCCGGTGCTCGAGCCGCTCGTGCCGGAGCCGGAGCCCGCGCTGGCGATCGGAATGATCGCGCCCGATCCGCTCGCTCCTCCCGTCGCTAACACGGACGCGCCGCGCTCTCGACGATCGCTCTTCATCGCCGGCCTCGTCGTGGCCGCGATCGTCATCGCGATCCTCTTTGCCGTCTCACGCCGCTCGACTTCGACGGAACCCGCCTTGCCACCGGTGGCGACCGCTCCCGTCGCATCGCCGCCACCGGTTTCTCCTCCCGCGCCCGTCGTCAAAGAGGAAGCTCCCGCGGTCGCGAAGTCAGCGCCGGCGCCGCCTCCCAAGGTCTCGCCGCCGAAGCCTTCGGGACCACCGAGCGATCTCACGATCTCGGAGTCGGGGCTCGGACGGCGCGTCGTCTCGGGACGTCTCGAAGGCGAGGGCACGGAGTTTCACGAAGGCGACGTCGTCTGCTTCCAGACGCGCGTGTTCGGCGGACGGCGCGGGGACGCGATCCGGCATGTCTGGATCTACGAAGGCCGCGCGCAGCAATCGATCCCTCTCCGCGTGGGCGACGCCGACTGGCGAACGCACAGCTCGAAGACGATCTACAAGTCGGGCTCGTGGTCGGTCGAGGCGCGCGACGCCGGCGGTCACGTCCTCGCCAGCGCTGCGTTCACGTGCAGACCTCGCGGACAGTGACCGTGTTTCCAAGAATCCGAAGAGCGCGGTAGGTTCGTTCGACTAATCGATCCCGTGATCGTGGAGCGAGACGATCTGATCGACCGTGAGCCCGGTGTAGCCTGCGGCCGAGACGCGGGCGACATAGGCCGGATCGACGCCATGGTCGTGGAGACGGAGGATCTCGTCGACGGTGAGCTCGGGGCGTCCGTTCGCGGTGAGCCCTTTGACGAACGACGCTGCGACGCCGTGATCGTGCAGGCGGACGGCGTCGTGCACGCCCACGTTCGCGTTTCCCGACGCGGCGAGATCGCGCACGTACGTGGGGTCGACACCGTGATCGTTGAGCTCGAGGACCGTCTCGACGTCGAGGCCGGGAGCGGCGGCGCCGAGCGCGCGGAGCGTCGATGCCTCGACACCGTGATCGCGGAGCCTCACGAGATCGGCGACGTTCGCGTCCTTCAAGCCAGCCGCCTTCACCGCCGCGGCGAAGTCGAGCGAGATCCCCCGGACCGCCATCCCGAGCAGCTCGTTCTGGGCGATCGTCTCGTAGCCGAGCGCGGCGAGCTTCGAGGCGAAATCGGGTGAGCCGACGAAGCGGAACTCGCCCGAGGCGAATCCCAGGTTGGATCGTCCCGTGAGGAAGAACGTACCGGCGTCCCGCACCATGACGAACGACACCTCGGCGTGCGTGGCGCGGAGCTGGTCGCGGGTGAGACCCTTCAGCTCGGCGAGCGGCTGGGACGAGCCCCACTCCCATCGTGAGCTCGACGTGCCCTGCTTCAGGTCGAGCTGGACCTGCTCGCCGGGGATCCAGTTGTTGATGCTCCACGTGCCGGCGGGTGTCGCGGCCTCGTCGGCGGCGAGCGCAGCCGTGACGGCGAGACCGAGAGCCAGGCTGATGCAGGCGATACGTCCCCTCATCGTCGTCCTCCCGCTCAGATGACGCCGCCGCGCGCGAGCGCGAGCACCTGCGTCACCGTCATCTTGTCGAACCCTTGGCGCCGCATCGAGCGGATGCGGTCCATCGTGACCCCGTAGTTCCGGAGCTCGATCGCCTCGGCGGCCGGGTCGTCGCCGGGACCGATCGCGCGCAGCACCTCGAACGTGGCGGCGTCGACGCCGTGATCGCGAACGGCGATGAGCGTCTCCGTCGGGAACGGCCCGAACGAGAGCGCGCGGATGCGCGCCAGCTCAGCCGGATCGATGCCGTGCTCGGCGAGCCGGATCGCCGTATCGGTCGCGAGGTCGGCCACGAGTCCCGACTGCACGATGCCGCGGACGAAGTCCGGGCGCACGCCGTGGTCGTGGAGCTGGATGAGATCGTCGACTGGCAGGTGGCCGAGACCCGCCGATGCCATCGCTGAGGCGTAGGCGGGATCGACGCCGTGGTCGTGGAGCGCGAAGATCTGCTCGAGGCTGAGGTCGCCGTAACCGGCCGCGGTGAGGCCGCCGAGGAACCCGTCGAGCTGGGCAGGCTTGGCGGGCTTCGCCCCGGCGAGCGCCTCGGGCTGCGGCGCCCCGAGCCCGAGGACGACGGCCGACGCGACGGCGAGGGCGCCGAGCCACGCCGGTGCCGTGGAGCCTTCGCGGCGGGGCACGCCTGCGAGCCGCTCGATGCGCCCGAGGAGCGAACCGCCGCCTGCCGCGAGGACGGCGGCGGGTGCGACCTCCGCGTCGAGCGCCGCCATCGCGCGCGCGTAGGCGACGCGGTCGCCGCAGGCGGCGATCGCGAGATCGTCGGCGACGTGCTCGCGCTCGATGCGCATGCGACGGCTCACCCACCAAACCGCGGGATGGTAGAAGAGCACCGTCTCGACGGCGATCTGGAGCAGGTTGACGAGGTAGTCGCGGCGGACGATGTGGGCCAGCTCGTGCGCGAGCACCATCTCGATCTCCGCCGGCGTGAGCGCGGTCACCGTCGAGAACGGCAAGAGGATGACGGGCCGCCACCAACCCAGCGTCACCGGCCCAGGCGCCGTCGTCGAGAGCGAGATCTCGACCGGCCGGACGAGGCCGAGCCGTGCGCCCAGGGAACGAGCCGTCTCGATCCATGCGACCGCCGGCGATGCCCCACGCCGGCGCATGCGCTGCGCGCCCCACCAGCCGGCGAGCGCGCGGAGCCCCGAGAGCGCGACGCCGCAGATCCAGAGGGCGACGATCCACCTCAGCGCATCGGGAGGAGCAGGAGCGGCGGCCGGCGATGCGGCGACGGCCGGGGCCGCGGGACTCTCGCTCGCGACGACCGCCGCCGCGGAAAACGAGATCGCTTCCCGGCTCGGCCGCATCGTCCTCGCGACGAGCGTCATCACCGGCGACGCCGCCATGAGCGCGAGTGCCGTGCCCAGGACGGCGTAGCGCGCCCGCGGCCGGCTCTTCACGAGCAGCGCGAGCGCGAGCGCGGAGGCGAGCGCGATCGCCGCGCCTTGCCAGACGAAGTGGATGAGCGTCCAGGCCAACGCATCGACGATCGTGGGCGTCATCGGCGTTTCTCCTCCATCGCGTCGAGCAGGCGGCGAATCTCCTGCCGCTCGGCGGGGCTCGACGGCTTGGCGGCGAGGGCGTGAACGACGAGACGCGACGCCGAGCCGCCGAACACCGAGTCGACGAGGTCGCGGACGAGCTGCGCCTGCGTCTTCTCGCGCGGCAGGCGCGCCTCGTACACGTGGGCGCGCTGCGACTCGTTGCGCCGGACGAGGCCCTTGTCGGCCATGATCTGCAGGAGCTTGAGCGTCGTCGTGTAGCCGGTCGCGGTCTCCTCGCGCGCGTCGTGGACCTGCCGCACCGTCGACGGGCCCAAGGCCCAGAGCGTCCGCAGGATCGTGAGCTCGGCGGCCGTCGGTTTATTGCGCATGTGGAGATTATCTACGAAGCTTTTCGTAGATGTCAACCCCCGGCAATCCTCGAGCGTGGGCCGCTCGGGCCGGATTTGCGGGAAATCCCGCCCGCGCGATCGGGAATCCGCCTCATGGTCGCGCTCACGGCGAGCTCGTATCGTCGATCTCAACATGACGATGCTCCTCGACGAAGTCCAGATCCAGGCGGAAGCGGCGACGCCCACCCTCGCGTCACGTCCAGGTCGTCGCGTCCCCCGTTCGGTTCTCGTCCCGGCGCTCACGCGCCTCGAGCCCCCGATCGCCTCGGCCGCGCCGATCCGTCGCCTCCTCGTGGTCGGCACCGGCGCTCTGGCGCACAGCGTCGTCGCCGCGGTGCGCGCGGACCGGACCCGTCGTTACGAGTTCGTCGGAGCCTGCGGGGAGGCGGAGGGCGACGGCCTACCGGCCGGCACCTTCCCGATCCTGGGGCCGGTCGATCGCCTCCCGCACCTCCTGGAGACGCACGCGATCGATACCGCAGTCGTCGCGATCGACGAAGGGAAGGTGCCGCTCCCCGTCCGCGGGCTCATGCGCGCGCGCCTGCGCGGCACGCGTTTCGAGCGCTCCACCGAGTTCTACGAGCGCCTCACCGGGAAGATCGCCATCGAGACGATGACGCCGCGCGACGTCCTCTTCGCCTCCGGCTTCCCTCACCGCTGCCTCGCGGGCAGCCTCGCCCGCGTGACGAGCGCGCTCGTCGCCGGCCTCGCGCTCCTGGCGGCGTCGCCGCTCCTGGCGCTCATCGCCGTTGCAATCGTGCTCGACTCGCCGGGACCGGTGTTCTTCGTGCAGGAGCGCGTCGGCTTGCAGGGCCGCAGCTTCCGGCTCATCAAGTTCCGCACGATGCGCGTCGACCGCGAGGCGCCCTCCGAGTGGGTCCGTGACAACGGGCACCGGATCACGCGCGTCGGCTACTGGCTCCGCCGTTTCCGTCTCGACGAGCTCCCGCAGCTCATCAACATCGTGCGCGGCGAGATGAACCTCGTCGGCCCGCGTCCGCACCCCGCCGCGAACTACCCCCTGCTCGCGACCGTGATGCGCAACGTGCCGGAAACTGGCGTCGAGATCCCGCTGTACTCGCTCCGAACCCTCGTGCGGCCCGGGATCACAGGTTGGGCCCAGGTCAAGTACGGCTACGCGAACGGAGTCGTCGAGGAGGTCGAGAAGCTCCGGTACGACCTCTACTACCTGAAGCACCGCTCGATGTGGCTCGACCTCCGGATCCTCCTCGAGACGTTCAGCGTCGTGTTCTTCTCGAGGACGTTCGAGACGTCGGCCTCTTCCGACGAGGACGAACAGGTGACCTACGGCCCCTCGAACTCCAGCCGGTCCTCGCTGAGATCCAGCCGGTAACCGACGCCCCTCACCGTCAAGATCCGCGGCCCCTCCATCTCCAGGATCCGCCGGAGGCGCCGGATGTGGACGTCGAGCGTCCGCGACGTGATGCCGGTGCCCACGGCGTAACCCCACACCTTCGAGAACAGCGTCTCGCGGCGGACGATGCGCCCGCGCGCCTCGAGGAGGACGCGCAGCAGCTCGAACTCCTTCGACGTGAGGCGGAGCCGGCGCCCCGACGACGTCACCTTGTAGCGGTCGAGGTCCATCTCGACGGCGCCGGCGCGCAAGGTCACGCCTTCCGACGGCCGCGCGGTACGACGGAGCACGGCGCGCATCCGGGCGATGAGCTCGCGCGGGTTGAACGGGCGCGAGACGAAATCGTCGGCGCCGTGCTCGAGGGCGGCGACCTTGTCGGCGTCCTCGGTGGTCGCACTCACGACGACGACGGGGATCTCGGGGGCGTGGAGGCGCTGGCGGATGTGGCGGCAGACCTCGAGGCCGTCGAGCACGGGGCGCTCGAGATCGAGCAGGATGAGATCGGGCGCGGCCGACGAGGCGGCGGCGATCGCTTCCAACTCGTCGCGCGCCTGCACGACGTCGAAGCCTTCGTCGGCCAGGCGGTCACGGAGGCTCGGCCCGTTTTCGGGCCGGTCGCCCAGCATGAGGATCCGGTTGGGCACGGCATACCTCGTCGCGTGCGCTCCACTCAGGGTTGAATGATCCCTTCTCGGATGGCGTAGCGGACGAGGCCCGCCGTCTCGTGAATGTTGAGCTTCGCCATGATGCGGCCGCGGTGAGACTCGGCCGTCTTCACGCCGACGCCCAGGAGACTCGCGACCTCCTTCGTCGTCTTCCCCTCCGCGACGAGCTGGAGCACCTGCCGCTCGCGCGGCGAGAGCTCGACGGTGGCGAGGGGCTTGCGCGCCAAGTAGGCGTCCACGACGTCGCGTGACAGGCCGCGGCTGAGATAAACGCCGCCCCGCGTGACGTCCTTGATCGCGCGGACGAGGTCCTCGACCGCGCGCGTCTTGAGGAGATAGCCGGAGACTCCGGCCCGGAGCGCCTCCAGGAGGCGGTGGTCCTCCGAGAACATCGTGAGGAGGATCGTGCGGGTGTCGGGCGAGGCGCGCTGGATCTCGCGCGCCGCGTCGATCCCGTTCAGGTTCGGCATCGCGATGTCGAGGAGGGCGATGTCGGGGGAGAAGTGTTTCACGAGGCGTACGGCTTCGGCGCCGTCCTCCGCCTCGCCGACGACCTCGAAGCCGTCCTTCTCGAGGAGCGCCCGGAATCCCTGTCTCACGATCTGGTGGTCATCTGCGATCACGACACGAATGGCCATGTCATACCTCCGCGGGAATCGTCGCCATGACGACGGTGCCGCTCCCCGGAGCCGACGACACGTCGACCGTGCCGCCGAGCGCATCGGCGCGCTCCCGCATACCGACGAAGCCGAGGCCGCGGGACTCCTGGGGCGAGCCGTTCAGGATGCGCACGTCGAATCCGACGCCGTCGTCGGCGATCGAGCACCGGATCTTCGGACCGTCCCGGCTGACCCGGACGACGGCTTTCTTCGCGTGCGCGTGCTTGCCTACGTTGATGAGCGCTTGCTGGATGATGCGGTAGAGCACGGTCTGCGCGGTGATCGAGAGGCCAAGGGCCCCGGCGCACTCGACCGTGACCGGGACGCCGGTACGGATCTCGACCCCTTCGGCGAGGAACGCGAGGGCGGCCGCGAGGCCGACGTCCTCGAGCACCATCGGCCGGAGCTCGTGGGAGAGGCGCCGGAGCTGCGACTCGACGACGTCCAGGCGCTCGCGCACCTCCTCCACCTGCGGACGCACCCTCGACGGCAGCTTCCGGTCGAGCTCATGGAGCGCCAAGTGGACGGAGACGAGGAGCGGCCCGAGGTCGTCGTGGAGGGCGTGAGCGATCCGGCGCGCTTCGTTCTCGAGCGTCTCGTTGACGCGGCGGAGCGCCGTGTTCGTCTCGAAGTAGCCGCGGTGCACGATCTCGAACGGCGAGAGCGCCTCGACGAGGAACGCCTGCGCGCCCACCCACGCCGAGCCGTCGCCCGTCAGGATGCCCGCCTCGTGGATCCTCACGAGCGCCTCGTCGTGGAGGCTCGCCACGTCGAGGACGCCCATGCCGGCGGCGAGGGCCTGGCGGCCGATCTCGTAGGCGTGGCTCAGCGGGCCCTCTCCCGCGGCCCTGAGATGGGCGCGCAGCCAGCTCGCGTAATCGTCGGCGAGGCGCTCGCGCTCGGCGATCACGACGTCACCGCCCCGCCGCAGAAGCGGCCGACGAGGACGAGCGCGTCGTCGTTGCCGCGGCCGAACTCGTCGATGATCCGGTGCGCGATGTCGCGCGGATCGCGGCCGGGGTGGTAAGCCGCGCGAAACCCCGGACGGACGCCGTCGGTCGCGAGGATGACGACGTCGCCCTCGACGACAGGCGTGATCTGGATCTGGAGCGTGGGGAGCACGGTGCCGATGAGCCCGCCGCGGACGAGCAAATTGACCTCGCGGCATCGGCCCGCTGGATCGAGGCGCATGAGCGTGGCGGCGACGTCGCCGACGCCCGCCCAGGAGAGCTCTTTCCGCGAGAGGTCGAAAGACGCGACGGTCATCGTCGCGCCCCGCGTGCCGCGGAGACGCGCGTGGCACTGGGTGATGAGCGCCGCGACGGACGACGACACGTTCGCCGCGAGGGTCGAGATCGCGATCCTCGCGACGCTCTCCGCCTCGACGCCGTGGCCGACGCCGTCGACGACCGCGAGGAGCGTCCCGCCGGGGAACTCGTGCACGAGGTAGGCGTCGCCGATGACGTGCTCCCCCGGATGCGGGGTCGCACCGACGGCCCAATCGACGCGCGCACCGCTCAACGTTTCCATTTCGTCGCCGTCACCGTCGTCCCCACGCCGACTTGGGTCTCGATGCTCATCTCGTCCATCAATCGCTTGACGCCCGGGAGGCCGAGGCCGAGCGACGAGGAGGTCGAGTAGCCGGGCTCCATCGCGCGGTCGACGTCCGCGATGCCGGGCCCGTCGTCGCTCGCGATCACCGTGACGCCGTTGACTTCGCGGTTCACGACCTGGCGCAGCGCGATCCTCCCGCCGTGCGCGTAGAGAAGGAGGTTACGCGCGAGCTCCGAGATCGCGGTCGTGATCAAGACCTGATCGGTCGCCCCGAACCCCGACCGCTCCGCGAGGAGCCGTCCCCGCCTCCGGGCCGTCACGATGTCCGCGTCGGTCCGGATGTGGAGATCCTCTTCAACGTCTTCGGGGATCGCTGCGCTCACTGTTGTGGCCCTTTTGTTCAAGATGCGCGAGCCCTTCCTCGAGATCGAGCGCCGTCGCCACGTCCTCCAGCATGAGTCCGAGCTGAACCATGGCGAAGGCGACCTCCGGCTGGATGCCGACGATCACCGTGTGCGCGCCGCGCAGCCGGATCATGTGCGCGATGTCGCTGAGCGTCCTGGTCGAGAACGAATCGATCACGTCGAGAGCGGTGACGTCGACGATGACGCCCTTCGAGCGCGACTTGCCCACCTTCTCCACGATCGCATCCCGGAGCTGCACGAGATCGGCGTCGTGCAGCGCGGTCTGGATGCTCGCGATCAAGTAGGGACCCTGCTTCAGGATCGGAACTTCCACGGGACTCCCTCCTCGCGAGCCGGCCTCTAGACACCCTCGGGCTCGAGCGTGCCGTCGTCGTGCTTCGGCACGACGCGATAGCCGAGAAGGCGCTCCGCCTCCTCGATGCCGCCCTGGAGATCGCCCACGGTCGTCATCTTCGACAGCTCGACGCCGATGTTGACGAGGGTCTGCGCGATCTCGGGGGAGAGGCCGGTGACGATGACCGTCGCGCCGAGGAGGCGCGACGCCTCCACGGTCTGCACCAGGTGGTTCGCGACGTTGGTGTCCATCGCCGCGACCCCCGTGATGTCGATGACCACGACCTTCGCGCGGTTCGCGCGGATCCCGCGCAGGAGCTGCTCGGTGAGCTGGCGCGCCCGCATCGGGTCGATGAGGCCGATGATCGGAAGGATGAGCAGCCGGTCGCGCACCTGGAGAACCGGCGTCGACAGCTCGCGGATCGCTTCCTGCTGCTCGCGGATCGTCCGCTCGCGCTCCTGGACGAAACCGACCGCGACCGTGATCGCGATGCGGTTCGCCGCCGGCTCGTAGGCGTCGAGAACGCGGCTCAGGTGACGGACATCCGATTGATATTTGGCGAACAGCGACCGCGCGAGCACGTCCCTCAAGAGGAGAACGATGCCGACGACCTCATTCGTTTCGACGCCGCGCGGGATGATGCGCTCGGAGAGGTTCCGCGCGTACGCCTGCATCGCCTGGAACGTCCCCGTCTCGAGCGCCTCGACGTAATTGTCGTAGACCGACGTCGTCTCCGCGAAGATCTCGTCCTGGCTCATCGCCGTGAGGAAGCCCGCGCCGGTGATCCGCCGCGCCCACTCCTGACGGAGCTGGCTCGACTGATCGCGCAGGTGCGCGACGAGCTGGCGCAAGAGCAACGTGTTGGCTTCGGGCTGAGGGTCGCCCGCTGCGATCCGGTCGTCATTCCTGTTGGTCAACGTGCTCACGGCTCTCCTCCTTGTCTGTCCCCGAGCGAAGTCACCGGAAATCCCGGCACGTCGTTTATACCGTCCCGCGGAAAGCCTCACGACACATGCAAACTGCGTGTAAACGGCCACGTGAGCGCAGGGACGAAGGGGGAGAAGAGATCGACGCCGCAGGAAAGAGCGCGAGGGCGGGACTTCGAGCGCCGCAGGCCGGTCGCGCGACGGGAAGACGCCGGAGCCGGCTCCCGCGAATCCCTTCCGCGACCGAGGAGATATTCCCTACGGCACTGAGGTGATCACCGGAGGGAAGGCGCGTCGAAAGTGAGGGAGCGGCTCGATGAGCCGCCCCCTTTTCTCTCTAGGGAAGCGACGTGACGAGCACCACGCGAGCCTGCTGGTCGGTGGTCGACGTTCCGAGCACGATCGTTTCGCCGCGCTTGATGGTGAACGACGTCTGGATGTAGGTGGGCGTACCCATCGCGCCGCTCGCCATCGGAATCGGCTCGGCCGCGCGGAGCTGGAACGCGTGGATGTTGATCGAGTCGCCGGAGCTCCGGTCGCGATCGAGCACGAATTCCACGGTGTAAGTGCCGAGCCGCGCTTGCGCTTGCTGGTCCAATTGCAGCAAGGTCTCGGCCTCGACCGCGAAGCTGCGATACGTCGTCATCACCTTCCGGAAGTCGGCGAGCGCCTTCGCCTCGCCCGGCGGCAGGTCGGGGACCGTCCCGTCCTTGCGCGACGCCGCCATCACGGCGACGTGGAAGCGCTCGGTCGTGGGACGATCCGCGGCGAACACGGCGACGCTCGCGATCGTCAGAACGATCATCGTCATCAAGAGAACTCGCTTCATGATCTGAGCTCCTTCGCGTCGGGCGTGCCGACGAACCAGAGGATCCGTGTACCAGCGGGGGCGGTGAGGAGGATGCGCGTCGGCGCAGGGGGCGACGCCGCGGTTGGAGTCTCGGGGAGGCGCACCTCGGTCCAGACGAAGAAGACGACCGCGACGACGGTCGCGGCGGCGAGCGCCCAGCGCGGCAACGGGCGGCCGGCCGCGGGACGCTCCGCCGCGGCCACGAGGCGAGCGCGCATCGCGGCGCGGTCGAAGCTCGAGAGCTCGCGCCCCGTCGCGGGGTCGTGCTCGCGCAACAGATCTCTCATGACAGCTCCCTCCGCAGGGCCTTGAGCGCCGTGTGGTGGTGCCACCGCGCCGTGACCGCCGCGATGCCGAGGATCTCCGCGACCTCGGCGAGCGTGTGACCTTCGATCTCGTGGAGGACGACGACCGCGCGCTGGCGGACCGGCAGCTTCCACACCGCGTCGCGGACCGCGGCGCTCATCCCCGGATCGGCGTCGCGATGCGAATCCTCCTGCGCGGCCTCGGCGGCGTGCGCGCGGCGGACGACCGCGCGGCGATGCCGGTCGCGGCAGAGGTTGACGAGCACCCGCACGAGCCACCGCTCGGCGGCGACGGGGTCGTCCGGAGGCCGGTGCTCGATCGCGCGCAGGAACGATTCCTGGACGAGGTCGCGCGCGTCGTCGCCGCCCCACGTCATCCGGAGCGCCAGCCGGTAGAGGCGCGCGTGGTGGCGGTCGAACAGCTCGCCGATATCCGACGTCACCGTACCGTGTCCCTCGAGAAAGAGCGTCCGTTCCATCACCCCTACCTACGCGAGGGGCCGGAAAACCGTTGGGCGAGGTTACGATTGTTTTGGTCCGGATGACACACCGGAGCCCCGCCGGTCGTCTCCTCGGGGAACGCCCCCGGAGGCGTAAGGAGAAGAAAGATGAAGAGAGTCCTGAGCTTTGCCGCGATGATCGTCCTGGCGGTGACCGTTGCCGCGGCGCAGGGTTACGGACACGGGCCCCACGGTCCAGGCGAGCCCGGCATGAATCTGGCGGACCACCTCACCAAGATGCTCGACCTGACGCCCGATCAGACGTCGAAGGTCCAGGCGATCGTCTCGAAGTACACGGACGGGTCGATGGGAGAGAAGATGCGCTCGATGCAAGAAGCGCAGTCCACGCTGCATCGCACGGTCCACAATCCGGACGCCACCGACGCACAGGTCCAGCAGGCAGTTGGCGTCGTCAGCGGGATCCAGGGCCAACTCGCCCTCGAGCAGCATCACATGGCGGTCGAGGTCGGCACCGTCCTCACCGCCGACCAGAAGGCGAAGTTCCAGCAGATGATGAGCGAGCACCGCGAACACGACGGTCCCCCGCCCATGCAGGGCGGCGGATTCTGATCACGCTTCCGTGGTGGCCCCCCCTCTCGCGGACGAGGCCTCGCTTCTTGCCGCGGCCCGGGAGGGGGACCACGAAGCAGGACGCCTCCTGATGCGCGAGCACGGTCCCTCGATGGTGCGCACGGCCTGGGCGGTCCTCGGCCGCTACGGATCGCGCGATGCCGATGACGTGGTGCAGGAGGCGTTCCTGGCCGCGCTCACGACGCCGGCGCTTCCGTCGGGTGACGTCGGCGCGTGGCTGCGGTCGATCACGGCGCGGAAGGCCCTCGACGCCGCGCGCGCGACGAAACGACGGGGCGAGGGCGAGCTGGTCGACGTCCCGCGGGCCGATGCGGCGGGAGACGTCCTCGCGGTACGTCAGGCGCTCGCGCGTCTCGCCCCCACGGACCGCGCGGTCATCGTGCTCGTCGATCTCGAGGGTCGATCGATGGCGGAAGCCGCCCTGAGCCTCGGCATCACGAACGTCGCCGCGCGCCTGCGCGCCGTCCGCGCGCGGCGCAAGCTCGCGAAGATCCTGGAGCCGGCGCGATGAAGCGCGACGACGTCCGCCGCGCCTTCCGCTGGGCCGAGGGCGACGAGATCCCTCGGGTCGATCCGCTCGTCGATGCCGTCCCTTCGCTGATCGCCCGGGCGAGGAGCGCGCCCGCCGCTCCGGTCTCGTACTGGCCCGCGGTGCCGCGTCTCGCGACCATCACGGCACTCGCCGTCGTCGTCGCGGTCGCGCTCACGCTCACGAGCCGGAGCGAGACCTCGAGCACGTTCGAGCGCGTGATGATGGGAGGATCGGCGAGCACCGGCGATCTGCTCCTCGACGCCGTCCTCGGCGTGGGACGGAACGATGGCTGACGCGGCGCCGTCGCGGTCGTACGCCGTCGTCGTCGTGTTCGCCCTGGGGACGATCTTCGGCGCGGCGCTCACCGTGATCCTCCTCCATCTTCGCGGCGGCATGCCGATGCCGTTCGGCCATCACGGCGGCGTGCACGGACCGCGCGCCGAAGCCGACGCGATGGTCGAGCACATGGAGCACGAGCTGGGCCTGAACGAGGCGCAGCGCGCTCGGATCAAGGAGATCCTGGACGACGCGCACGACAGGGTCCACCAGACTCTCGAAGAGACGCACAAGAAGATCCGCGCGCTCCTGACGCCCGAGCAGCAGGAGAAGTTCGACGCCATGCGACCGCCGGAATTGCCGTTCCCTCACCGCGGAGGGGCGCCGCCGCCTCCGTAGCGCTCCTGGAGCGGCGCGAGGATGTAGCCGTAGAGGAGGAGCGCCATACCGATGAGCATCGGGATCAGGCCGGCGAACTGAACGTCTTGATCGCGTGCGACGTTCATCAGAAAGACCCAGATGCCGACCCCCGCGGCGAAGGTCACGAGTCCGCCGAGCCGCATCGCCTCGCGCCTCCGGCGGTCCGCGGCGCGCTCCTGCTCCTTGAACAGCTCGATCGCCGTGGTTCCTCCGGCTCCGGTCGTCTCGGCGAGCTTCTTCAACGTTTCGCTCCGGTAGTACGCCTCGCGCTCGCGCCTCCGGGCGTCGGTCCACGTCGTCACCGCGAGAAACCCGAACAAGGAGAAGCTCCCCGCAGCTACGATCAAGGCGATGGCTGAGCCATTCATCCTGCTCTCCCTCCGCGGCACCCTCGCCGCTGACGGTGAGACGCCGCCGGGTGCCGTACGGTTGCTTTTTTTGGCGTCGAAAGAAAACGCAACCGCGGAGCATGCCGGGACGTCCAACTCCGCGAGAGGGTGGGCCCGGAGCGTGGCCGATGAGGACGATCGTGACGCCGTGTCCCGCGTGCTCGCGGGAGAAGCCGGAGCGTTCGACGGCATCGTCCGCCAATGGCAGGGGCCGCTCGTGAGCCTCGCCTACCGCTTCACGCGCGATCGAGGCCGGGCCGAGGATCTGGCGCAGGAGGCGTTCCTCCGCGCCTACCGCGCCCTCGACCGCTACCGCGGCGACGCGAGGTTCTCGACTTGGCTCTTCGCGCTGGCGGTGAACCTCTACCGGTCGGAGATTCGGCGCGTCCCGCCGCCGACGGTCTCGCTCGACGACGTCCGTGAGCCGGCAGCCCCCGCCGCGGACGATGACGACAAGACCATCCATGCGGCGCTCCACGCGCTGCCACCGAAGTACCGCGACGTGCTTCTTCTCTACTACTTCCACGAGATGGACGTCGCGAGTGCGGCGCGGAGCCTCGATCTTCCCGAAGGAACGGTGAAGGCCCGGCTCGCGCGCGGACGCGAGCTCCTCCGCCGCAAGCTCGACGCGCTCTCGCATGCGCCGCGCCTCGAGGAGGCCCGATGAAGCCCGAAGAGATCGACCGCATTCTCGCGGAGAAGGACGATCTGGTCCCGTCCTCGGGATTCACCGACGCGGTGATGGACGCCGTGCGCCGCGAGGCGGCGACCCCTCCGCCGATCCCGTTCCCGTGGAAGCGTGCGTGGCCGGTCGTCGTCGCGGGCGCGGCGGCGCTCGCCCTCGTTCCCGCCGTCGTCGTGATCGAAGCGGCGGCACCGTCGCCTCTCCGGGTGCCTCCCGAACTCGGATGGATCGCGCTCGCCGCGGCCGTCACCCTCGTCTCGATCGGCTTCTCCTGGCGCGCTGCTAAACTCCGGGGGTGATCGGCACCCGGGTGGGGGTCTACGAAGTCGCCGACGACGAGTCCGACATTTGGATGGCGACGCTCGGGGAATGAGCCGGATCGTCAGTAAGCGCTTCCTTCTGGCGTTGCTGCTCGCGGGCGTCGCGGCCGCGGCCGGCGTCGTCCTCATCGAAGGCAACACTCTCGCCGGCCCGTCCCAGCGCGAGATCGGCTCCGCTCCGCCGAGCCTCCATGCCGAGACCGTCTCGTTTCCGAGCAAATCCGGCGCGACGCTGAAGGGCTGGCTTGCGCCCGGCACTCCGGGCAAGGGTGCCGTCCTCCTCATGCACGGAATCCACGCCGACCGGACTTCGATGCTGCCGCGCGCGCTCTTCCTCTCGAAGGCCGGCTACGGCGTGCTCCTCTTCGACTTCCAGGCCAACGGCGAGAGCATCGGTGCGCGCCAGACGTTCGGTCATCTCGAGAGCCTCGATGCGCGCTCGGCCCTGGAGTACTTGCGATCGAGGCTGCCGAACGAGCGCGTCGGTGTCATCGGCACCTCGCTCGGCGGGGCGGCCGCGCTCGTCGGTCCGGAGCCGCTCGACGTACAAGCGATGGTGCTCGAGGCCGTCTATCCGACGATCGAAGAAGCCACCGCCAATCGCATCGCCATCCGCTTGGGACTGACGGCGGCGCGTCTCGCGGCGCCGGTGCTCTTGAGCCAGCTCCGCTTCAGAACCGGAGCGACCGCCGACGAGCTTCGACCCATCGACCGGATCGCGAGCGTTCGCGCCCCCGTGTTCGTCATCGCCGGTGGCGCCGACCTCTACACGACCGCGGCCGAGTCCCGGCGCTTGTTCCAAGCCGCTCACGAGCCGAAGGAGTATTGGGAGCTGGCCGGCGCCGGCCATCAAGACTTCCACGCGTTCGCGCGCGCGGAGTACGAGAGACGAGTGCTCGAGTTCCTGCAGCGCAACCTTCGCGACGGAGCAGGCGCGCCGTAGCCTTTATACTGCTCGCATGCCGCGCGACAAGCGGACACCTTCGAGTCCCAAGAACCTCCTCGAAGCGAGCCGTTTTCTCATGAGACAGGGAGATGTCTACGACGCGCTACGCCGTCTCGCGGAGCGTCTGCGCGACGAAGGGCTGGACTACGCGGTGGTCGGAGGAATGGCGGTGGTCGAGCACGGGTCGAGACGTACCACCGAAGACATCGACATCTTGATGCGCCCCGAAACGCTCGAGGCCTTTCGCGAGCGTTGCCTCGGCCGCGGGTACTTGCCGGCGTTCGCCGGAGCGAAGCGTGCCTTCAAAGACACCGCCACCGGCGTTCGCATCGAAGTACTGGTCACGGGCGAGTATCCCGGTGACGGAAAACCCAAACCTGTTTCATTCCCGGATCCATCGAAGGTCTCGACCCAAGGTGACGATTTCAGGTTCATCAATCTCGAGACCCTCTTGAACCTCAAGCTCGCCTCCGGCATGAGCGCACCGCATCGCCTTCGCGATCTCGCCGACGTGCAAGACCTGATCGGGAGGACGCGGTTGTCGCGCGACCTCGGCGACAGCCTCGATCCCAGCGTCCGTGACGAGTACCGCCGCCTCTGGGACGCTGTGGCGGCCGGAGAGAGACAGCCCTGATTCGTCACGACGCTGGGTGCCACGTTTCCGCGGCGAGCGCGAGCGCCGAAAATTCGTCCTGGGTCTTGACTCGCCCTTTGATTTGGCGAGACCATCCCGGATTCTCGGTGGGGGTCGGGTTCCATGGTCATTCTGGGGGATCCAGCGCGCTTCGTCTCGTTCCTCGTCGCCGCGCTGATGCTCACGCTTCTCGCCGGCCTGATCTGGCGACAGCTCGCCCGGCGGAAGACGCCGCCCCGGGACCCGGTGAGGCTTCACCGCTGGTTCCGCGGCTACCACTACGACTGGGCGACGGGGACCGTGGTCGACGTGTCCCACATCAGCCACCGCCAGCGCGAGCTCGCGATCGTTGGTAACACCGGCCAGGGCATCGCGCTGAGCCGCGCCTATGCCGGCGACGTGATCACCGTCGTCGAGGAGGTCACGCTGCTCTTCGACGGCGGTCAGCACGACATCAGGGTCTCGTTCACCGACGACGAACACGACGCGACGACGTTGCCGGTGTTCCAGGGGTGCGAAGGGCATCGCGTCACGGCGCTCTGGCGGCGGCACAAGGACGCCGCCCACGGCGAGTACGTGGTCTTCCGCGACTGGACGACCGGCCGGAATCTCGATCATCCGGCCGCATCGCCGTACATCCATCATTCGGATGCGCCGATCTTCTCCGTCGTGCCGGTGGTCGTCCTCGGCTGGATCGTGGGCGTGTGGACGAACCTGCCGTTCGCCCACGGCATCGTCCGCGATGTCCTCTTTGCGGCGGCGTTCGGTCTTCTCTGGTTCGCGATCCAGTTCCTGATCGGCACGATCGACCGCGGCCGCTCGGTCGAGCAGCTCTCCCGGGCGCTCCATGTCATCGGCGCCAGGGACGCAGCGCCCGAGAACCCCAACGCCGCCCCGTGACGTGGTAGTCTCGGCTCATGTCCGACCCGTCCGATCAGGACACGATTCCGCCGCCGCTCCGGTCGACCGCGCTCGGGCACGACGAGGTCTGGCCGCCGAAGCCGCTCGACATCGTGCAGGTCGACGCGTTCGGGATAACCGACCAGGGTAAGGTTCGCCAGGACAACCAGGACCACTTCTACCTCGGTCAGATCGGGCGCTTTTCGCGTGTTCTCGCCACCTCGCTCCCGCCGGGAGAGCTGCCCGAGCGGATGGAGCAGGCGAACCACGTGGCCGTCGTCGCCGACGGGATGGGCGGTCACAAGGGGGGCGAGGTCGCGAGCCGCACTGCGATCATCGTCTTCTTCCACCTCCTCTTCGACACGACCGATTGGGTCCTCCGCGTCGACGACAAGAGCGCGCAGCGCATCCTCGACCGCGCCGGCCAGCGCTACCGGAGCCTCGACGAGCTGCTCGACGAACGCGCCCGCATCGATCCCAACCTCCAGGGGATGGGAACGACGATGACGCTGACCTACAGCATCGGCTACGACCTCTTCCTCGCGCACTGCGGCGACTCGCGTGCTTACCTGTGCCGCAGCGGCAGGCTCGAGCAGCTCACGCGCGACCACACGCGCGTCCAGGAGATGGTCGATCTCGGCGTCATGTCGCGCGAGGAGGCGGCGACGCACAAGCTGCGGAACGTGCTGACGAACGTGCTCGGCGGCGGCGTCCCGCTGACGGACGTCGATCTCCACCGCGTGAAGCTCGCCCCCGGCGACGCCGTCCTCCTGTGCTCAGACGGCCTCTACGACGTCGTCAAGGACGAGGAGATCGCCTCGATTCTCTCGACCGTGCACTCCGCGCAGGCCGCGTGCCGCGCGCTGATCGACCTCGCCCTCGACCGCAACGCGCCCGACAACGTCACCGTCGTCGTGTCGAGGTACGCGGCGCGCTAACGGTTCGCGTCGACCTGCCTGTACTCGATGAACTCCACCGGCTGCACGCAGTTGGGATAGAGAATGCCGGCGAACTTCTTCACGGCAGCGGATTCGCCGTGCACGCGGTTCGCCTCTTCGTCACGCCACACGAAGAGGTGGACGAAGCGCGTCGGATGCTCGGTCTCCTGCCATACCTCGTAGCGCAGCGCGCCGGGCTCGTTCGCGCGCACGTAGGCCACGAACTCGTGAATCGCCGCGAGGCATTCATCGAGCGCCTCGGGACGCACCTCGTAGCGGGCCAGCTCGTGGATCTCGCCGGGGTTGCCTCGGATGGTGGTCATGGGGCGAGTATGACGGAAGATCAGGCCTGCTTGCTCCGGTAAATGACCCAGATCGCGAGCGAGGCAAGGTGGCGCGGTTACGGCATCGACGGGCGCTTGCGCACGAAGTCGCGGACGATCTTCATCGTGCGGTCGCCGGGCTCGGAGAACTTTCGGATCGCAGTCATGTGCGTCAGGCCGGGAAGGACGCGGTACTCCGCGCCGTTGCCGAGGGCGCGCGTGTCGTCGACGAACTTCTTGTTCGTCATCAGAACCGGCGGCTGCTCCTGCTCGGCCTCCGCGATCAGAAAGAGATACGGCGGAAGACCGGCGTGGAGATGGCGGATCGGCCAGTGATCGAGGTAGGCATCGAGGCTCCCGAACATCGCGTTGTCGGGGTCCTTCTTGAACGCCGCCTCGACACGCGGCCGGCCGTGCTGCTGGATCGCCTTGTCCAGCTCGTCGTCCCACATGATCGACCCCATGGCGATGACGCCGCCGAGCTCCTTCGCGTCGATCCTGTGCGCGCCGAGCCACCGCGCCTCGGCGGCGACGAGGGCGACGAGCATCGCGCCCGAGCTGTGGCCCATGAGGAAGATCTTGCGCGGGTCGCCGTCGCGCTCCTCGATGTGCGCCTTCACCCACGCGACCGCGGAGGCGACGTCTTCCGCGGGCGCCGGCCACGCCGCCTTCGGCGCCAACCGGTAGTTCACGCTCGTGCACCCGATCCCCTCCGCGACGAGCGCCGGGCAGACTTTCCCGTAGTCGTCGTCTTGCTTGTCGCCGCTCGACAGACTCCCGCCGTGGACGAAGACGACGGTCGCAAACGCCTTCGCCTCCGGGGTCTCGAGGTCGAGCGTTTGAAGGGGATCGTGCCCGTACGCGACGTCGCGCTCGATGTGCGTGAACGGCGCCGCATGGGCGGCGGCCGCCACGAGAGCGACGACGGCGAGCCCGGGGATCCTCACGGCACGAACGCGAGCACGAGATACGCGGCGAAGACGACGAGGTGCACGGCGCCGTGGAGCACCGTGGCCCGCCCGCTCGCCAGCGTGATCGTCGAGAGGATGAGCGTCAGGACGAGGAGGACGATCTGCGCCGCGCCGAGCCCCAGCTCGAGCCGAAGGCCGAGCCAGACAGATAGCGCCGCCACGCACGGGATCGTGAGGCCGATGGAAGCGAGCGCCGAGCCGAGCGCCAGGTTGAGGCTCGTCTGCATCCGGTTGCGCGACGCCGCCCGCACCGCCGCCGTCGATTCGGGAGAGAGGACGACGAGCGCGATGATCAGCCCGACGGCGGAGGCCGGCGCGGCGATCGCACGCACGCCTTCTTCGATGGCGGGTGAAAGCTGTTTCGCGAGGCCGACGACGGCGACGAGACACAGCAGGAGCAGGCCCATGCTCGTCGCCGCGACGCGGTTCGAAGGCGGCGTGTGCGGCTCCTCGTCGTCCGGCGTCTCGGCGAGGAAGTAGTCCCGGTGACGGACGGTCTGCGCGAACACGAAGACGGCGTAGAGGATCAACGACGAGAACCCGGCGAAGGCGAGCTGCGCCGGCGCATACGTGGGCCCCGGTGTCGTCAACGTGAAGTTGGGCAGGATCAACGTCAGCGTGACGAGCGGCGCCAGCGCAGCGAGCGCATGCCCCGCCCCTTCGACCCGGAACGGCAGCACGTGATGCTTGAGCGCGCCGACGACGAGGCAGCCCCCGACGACGCCGTTGCAGACGATCATCACCGTCGCGAAGAGGGTGTCGCGAGCCAGCGTCACGCTGCCGGGAACCTTCGACACCATGATCGATCCGATGAGCCCCAGCTCGATCACGGTGACGGCGAGCGCCAGCACGAGAGTCCCGAACGGCTCGCCCACGCGCAGCGCGACCACCTCGGCATGATGCACCCCGACGATGACCGCAGCCACGAGCCCCGCCCCGGCGAGCGCCATGAGGAACCAGCCGAGCGAGCGACCCCAGACGAGGGCGAGCGCGAGACACGCCACGAGGGGAAGAAGGACGCTCCAGTGCAGGAGTTTGAGCTTCACCGGAGCCAGTCTAGCGGAGGCGGCTACCCCGTCGTCGTGAAGAGCCACGCCACACGGCCCTCGAGAGGCGATCGGCCGTCGTAGAAGGGCCAACCCTCGGCACGGAACCACGGCTTCAAACAATGTTCCGGCGGCTCGTCCCCTCGGTAGCTCCCGTAGTGAACTTGACTGAAGAAGATCCCCCGTGCCGCGAGGCGCCCGGCGACGGCGCGAATGGCCTCGGAATCGCTGCCGTCCGGATAGAGCTGGAGCGTCCTCCGCTCGATCACGACGTCGAACGGGCCCTGACAACACTTCGCGTCGCACAAGTCGCCGGCGACGAAGCGCGCGTGGCCACCGGGGCGCGCGCCCCGCCCACCGAGGAGATGGGAGAACAGCTCGGCCGGGGGCGTCTCGTGGCTCACGGCCGCCATCGCGAACGGCGACAGATCGAGCGCCGTCACGTCGAAGCCGGCCGAAGCGAGCGCCCACGGCTCCATGGAGAGTCCGGTCCCGACGCAGAGCACCGTCCTGAAGTCATGCGACCTCATGACGTCCACGAGCTCGCCGTCGTCGCAGAAGATGTCGACGAAGCCCACGATGTCCTTGTCGATCTGCGCGCGCCAGTACTGATCCCAAGGCGCGGGGTCGGTCATCGTCTTCGGCGGCAACCAGCCGAGTTCGTCGTCGATCTTCCGGCCCAGGAGCCGGTCGATGATTCCGCGCATGAGAGCACCTCCTTGGAGAGCTCCTCTCGTTGCCGGCGATCATCGCACGGCGGCCCAACATTTTGGCGGGGAGTCACCAACAAGCTCACGGCCACGGTGCGTCAGTCGCTGTCCGGTGATGTACGCCGCTCCACCACCGCGACCACCGCGATCACTCCCACGACCCAGCCACCCACCGCGTAGGCCGCCCAGTCGGGCCATGGGATCTTCATGACGGAGGTCACGATCCATGCCGCGAGAGGCGGCGCGATGACGAGAAGAAGCGACCGGCCGACGCTCCGGCTCAGCGGAGCGGCCGCGCGCTCCGAATCGGCGATCCAGCTCTGCAAGATCTCTCGAGCGCGCGCGACCTGAGGCGCAGGAACGGCGACGCCGACCGTCAACGTCAAGCCCGATTTCTGACGGACCACGGGAGGAGGATCGTCGATGATCTCCGCCGAGATCCCCGCCGCTCGCAGGACCACGAGCGCTTGTTGCGCGAATCTCGGCTCCGCCCGATAGATCGTCGTCACGGCAACATGCCGATCGACCGCATCCAGGTCTCCGCCAGCTCCGGCCACGCGGTGATCGCCATCTTCGTCCGCCTCAAACCGAACGCGTGGCCGCCCTCGGGGAAGACGTGCAGCTCGGCGGGGACTCGGGCCTTCTGGAGCGCGGCGTAATAGAAGAGCGAGTTCCGGATGTCGTCGACGTCGTCGTTCTCCGCCTGCACGATGAAGGTCGGGGGCGTGTTCTTGGTGACGCGGATGTCGCGGTTGAGCGCTCCGCCCTGCGATTTCTCGAGCCAGTCGAGCCACAGATGCCCGGGATAGAGAGCCACTGCGAAGTCGGGGCGGCAGCTCTCCTTGTCCGCCGCATCGACGGCCGGATACACGCGCTTCTCGTAGCGGGTACTGATCGCCGCGACGAGGTGCCCGCCCGCGGAGAAGCCGAGGACGCCGATCTTGTGCGGATCGATGTGCCACTCCGCGGCGTGGAGGCGCACGAGGCCGAGCGCGCGCTGCGCATCTTCGAGCGCCATCGATGTGCCCGTGTCGGTGAACACGCCACGCGACTGGCTCCACTTGTCGCCGCCGTGGGGCACACGGTACTTGAGGACGAGGCAGGCGATCCCCCTCGCGTTCAGCCAGTCGCAGACCTCGGTCCCCTCGAGGTCGATCGCGAGGATGCGATAACCGCCGCCGGGGAAGACGACGACCGCCGCCCCGTTTGCGTCCGTCTTCGGCGCGTACAACGTGAGGGTCGGCTGGGACACGTTCGTCACGTAGGTCCAAGGCTTTCCGGCGACGAGCGACCCGACGACCGGCGCCGCCGTCTCGGGATCGGAAGGCGTATGCGTCCCCGGCGGCTTGCCGGGCCAGAGCGCAATCTGCTCGTGCCCTGCCGCCGGCTGCCACGGCACCGGCGGCGCACCGGTGGCGGCCCACAGTCCGGCCGACAACATGAACGTGGCGATCACGCGGAGAGCGGGCGCTCGTGCATGAGCGCGAGATGGTTGCCGTCGGGATCGGTGAACTCAGCGAGCCACAGCTCGAACGTAGGCGCGCGATGGACGACGTGCGGATCAGCAATGAACGTCACGCCCTTCACCTTCAGCTCCGCAGCGAGGCCCTCGATCTCGTCGACCTTGAAGTAGATCGTCGCGCCGCGCTGCGCGGTGTGGCCTTGAGGCAGCACGCCGACGAGCAGGCGCACCGGGCCGCACATGAAGAACGCCATCTGCGGTGGCGCCACGAACAGGAATGGGAGGCCGAGCACGTCGCGATAGAAGCCGACGGCTCGATCGAGGTCATCGACGGGAATCATGAGCTGACCGATCGTGGCGTTCGCGAGGTTCATACGGGTCCTTGCTCAGGAACCGGCTTTCGGACGGAGGTACCTGTTGGGAACGTTCGGAAGCGGCGGCACCGTTCGGCCCGCCGCTTCGAGCAACGCGCGGACGTTGTCGTAGATCTGCCGCTCGTCGCGATGGACCTGCGGCATCAGGCCGTGCTGTGCGTAGGAGACCGGCGTCACGTCGAAGAACGTCGTTTCCCACTCGAAGCCTCTACCCCACGTGATCCCGGCGAGGCGCACGTCGGCGCGCGCGCCGGCGTCGAGCAGCATCCGCATGAGCGGCGCCGACCGGTTCGCGTTCGAGCTCACGGTGTGGAAGAGCGGCGTGTGGCCGCCCAGCCCGTGCTCATCGACCGCCGCCCGCGCGTCGACCTCGGCGCCGGCTTCGAGCAGCGCCTGCGCCGCACGCACGTTCCCGTACTCGGCCGCGACGTGCAGGAGCGACGCGCTGTCAAGTGGCGTGAACGTGCAGGCCATCGTCGTTCGATGCCAGATCAACGACGGGTCGCGTCGAAGCGCCGCCGCCAGCCCATCCGCATCGTCGAGAAGCACCTCGCGCAGGTGCGGATCGTCGAGGCGCCCGCCGCGATCGAGGAGGAGAGCCAGACATTCGGGGAAACGATCGGACCGGAAGTACATCTCGACGAGGTGCGTGATCGCCGACTTTCCGTGGATCGGCGTCGCGACGTCGAACCCGCCGTCCAAGACCCGGCGAATCCCCTCGACGGAATGCGTCTCGAAGGCGCCGAGCAGGTCGAACTCCAGAGTCGTCACGTCGAGAAACGGTACCACCGACGCAAGCGCGCCGAGCGAAAGACGAGCGCCGACGCCAGCGTCACGACCGACACGGCGCCGAGAATGATGACGAGCCTGACGAACGGCTCCCCCGCCTCCGACCTTCTCCGCGCCAGCTCTACCGTCGTTCGCACCCACTCGACGGTTCCGAGCACGAGAGCGGCTTGGACGACGCGCACCGCCCACCGCCGCCTGACCGCCAGCAACCCGATCAAGACCAGGACCGCCGCGACCAGCCCGAACCGGCCGGCGCGATAGAAATGCGCGCCCAGAACGAGCAAGCTCAGGACGACGGGGGTGAGCTGGAGAACGATCAAGGTCGCATTCCGTCCTGCCTCGCGAGGTGACTAGACCAAGAACGCAAGCCGAACGCTCAAGCAGAAGATCAGGCAGACCAGCCGCCAGAACATCTCAGATCCCACCGGACTCTAACTCGGATCGGACCAACGGTCGTCCGGCTCGTCGTACCTCCGGTTGATCTCTTCTGTCGCCGCTTCGCGGCGAGCGGCGCGGTAGCGCAACGTGACCTTCCAGAGGATCGCGCCATAGAGAAAAAGGAGGGGCCCCGAGGTCACGAGGCTGCGGGCGCCTGTCGAGATCGCGAGCAGGACAAAGATGACGAATGTCGGACCGAAGAGCAGCCACATGCCGACGACCACGATGCCGGATGGGCTGTGCGCGCCGCGTCGGAGCATCTCGCCTTGCGCGCGGATGATCGACAGGTGATCGAAGCTCGACGACGGGGCGAGGGACGCGCCGCACTCGGGGCATTGCTCGGTGTCGGACTCGTGAAGCGGGAAGAAGCACGTCGGGCAGACGAGCGAGCGCTCCGAGTCGGTCATCGCGCCGTCGGAAGCGCGACCCGGCTCAATCCGCGGGTGCCTCGCCTACGGCGCTCGGGATGTCGCCTCGCGATGCCTCGATTCATCCTTGTCGCCCGCGGATGACGTGCTCGGCGAGGCTGCCGGGCGGGACGGTCGACACATCGTACGAGGGAAACGTGACGGACGGCTTGTCGAGCAAGAACCCGTCGATGAGAGCGCGTACGAGGCGTCGCTCGTAGACCCAATCGTCCGCACCGTACTGCTCGGGGTCGCCGTTGACCCACGACTCGGCGACGAAGACGCCGTCTCCGTGCTTTCGGTGAGCCAGGCGCAGCCCGAAGATGAAGAATCGGGTCCAGCTCCGATGGAAACGCAGCCACCCGTCTTCGAAATAGATGAACCACTTGTCTTCCATGCCTCGGGGCACGAAAGCGCGAAGGAGCTGCTCTGTCTCCGCGGGCGTGAACGTCGCGTTGAAGCCGAGCGGGATGCGGCGCACGGGCGGCGGGAACAGCTTGACCCATTCGACGATCTCGGCGATCTCGGGGTTGTAAGGCGCCGTGAGACTCGCCTTGCGGCGTTGCCGATTCGATTCGGTGCGCATGCGTGCCGCCCTCGCTGGCTTCGACTTTAGCGCACGCGGCGGCCGGCGCCAGTGGATCAGAACAGCCGCTTCCCCCGCTCGCTCGCGTCGATGAGGCGGGCGAGGCGCTTCTCGCGCGTCTCTTCCCGCTTGGCTGTTGTGATCCAGTGCATGATCACCTTGCGATAGCCGGGCGGCGTTCCTTCGAAATGCGTCCACGCGGCGGCGTTGCTCTTGAAGAGGCGGCGCTCCGCGACGGTCAGGACGGCCATTCCCTTCTGTTCGTACGAGTACACGACCGACTTGCGGGCGGTGCGCTTCGCGAAGGCGGCGAGGCCGGCTTCGGCCATGCGGCCTTCCTTGTCCAGCGCCTTCGCCTTCGCGATGTTGATGGCGCTCCAGATCGAGCCGGGGCGCCGCTTCGAGAAGCGGATCGTGTAGGCGTCCTTGCCGAGCGACTTCCTCACACCGTCGATCCAGCCGAAGCAGAGCGCTTCGTCGACCGACTCGGACCACGTCATCGAGGGTTTCCCGCTTTTGACCTTGTGGAAGCCGACGAGGAGCTCGGGGGCGTTCGCGGCGTTTCGTGCGAGCCATTTGCGGAACGCCTGCGGCGTCGCGAAGTACTTCGGCGGGGCCGCGGTCACGGTTTGTATTCGGGCGCGGACGGGCTGTACGGCTTCGACGGGTCGACGCGCTTGCCGTCGACGCGCCATTCGCCGGGCTGGATCTCGTCGATCTTGGAGAGCATCCAGCCGCCTTTGGTGCGTGTCCAGGTCTCGCGCTGGCGCGCATCCGTCTCGACGGTGCGGAGCGCGCCGATCTTGTACTGGAGGCGCATCCAGTGTTGAAGGATGCGGACGGCGGCCTTGTTGCCGCGAAGCTCGATCCCCTCGATCGTGAAGGTGACGTCGATCGTCTTGATCACCTGTTGAAACGCCGCGCGCGTGTACTCGGCCGCCTTCTCGCGGTCCCACACCTCGCCGCTCGGCAGGTGAGCCGTGTAGTCGGCGGTGCGCATCGCGATCACCTTGTCGGGGCCGCGGTTCTCGAGGTAGATCGCGCGGAGGTCGGCGTAGCGCTTCTCGATCTCCGACTTCACGCGTTCGGCGTTGGACGCCGGAGCGGCCGCGAGCATGACCGGGAGCAGGAGTGCGAATCCTCGGAGGGCGGCCATCCCTCCGATCTTATCAATGCGGCGAGATCGCGACGCCGCGGTAGGAGTAGCGGGCCGGCGCCGTGGCCAGCACGGTGGCGGTCGGAGGGTGCACGAAATCATCGATGAACTTGACGAGCTCGACCGGCGCCGAGACCGTCGTCGCGAAGATGGCGATCGTTCCGTCGGGCATCTTCGCGGCGGCGAGATCACGAATGCCTGCCGTAATCCCGCTGTTGAACGTGGCGACCTGCGTCCACGCCGTGCCGTTCCACGTCCACTTCTGGATGCCGCCGCCCATCGCGAGCCCGCGGGAATCGGCCAGATACAGGGTGTCGATACCGGCGACGTTCGGATTGAGATCGAAGAAGGCGAACCCTTCGGGCTCGGAGTTCGTGAGGGACGGGAGCCCCGTCAGCGCGCCTGCGGATTGACCGGTCGTCGTCGGGAGCCCGGAGCCGACGGTGAAGACGTTCGTCGTGGGGCTCGACGGGGAGTCTGCGTAGAGCTGTCCGCCGTAGATGCCGACGGTGCGCACGTCGGTCGGACTCGAAAGGACCTGCGTGCCGCCGGCGGCGCCGAGGGTCGCGTACCAGATGCCGCCGGACGAGCCCGTGGAAGCCCCCGATACCCAGAACGTGGTCCCGTCGTTCGAGACCGCGTCCTTCACATCGCCGGAGCTGAAGGCGGAGGTGAGCCGCGTCGTCGTGTCGATGTTGCCGCCTACGTCCACGCGGCACACGACCCGGGGGACGAACGTCGGGTTGCTCGAGGCGACCGAGGGCGAGCCAGGGTTGGCGCCGTAGCCGGCGAGGGTGAGATAGGAGTCGTCGGCCGATCGGGACAGACCGCCTTCGGCCGTCGCGGTTCCCGCCAGCGTGCACTGCTGGTTCGAGCCGCTGATGGCAGTCGGGAGCGCGACCGTGCTGAGGAGGGTGCCGTCGGTTTTTCTACGCTCGATCGCCACGGCCGTCGCCGAGGTGCTGAGCGCCCCTGAGCCGTCGCCGACGCGGACGAGGCTCACGGTCGGCATGCACACAGCGTTCTCGCACTCGCTGCCGTCACCGTTGGTGCATGTGATGCCGTCGGCGAGCGGGATGTGCCCCGGCACGCCGTTCGAGCAGGTGTCACTCGTGCAGTCGTTGCCGTCGTTGGGGACGTCGAGGTCGTCGGCGGCCTGGAAGCTGCCGCCGTTGCCGTCGCACACCGTCTGCTGGCAGTCGCCGGCCGTCTGGTCCGGAGAGTCGGTGCCGTACTGCACCGGGACGGTCGTGCAGCTGTGCGCGCTGCACGAAGCGTTGAGGCACCCGTTGCCGGTCGGCGGGCAGTCCGCGTCGAACGAGCAGGCGCCTTCATCCACGAGATAGAAAAGGATCGAGCCGCTGGCCGCGCCGTCGGTGTAGGTGGTCCCGCCCGAAAGGGCCAGGAAGTTCCCTGAGGACGCGACCCCCGACGGCAGCGCCGAGCGATACACGCCGTAGTCCGCCGTGCCCGCGGTCCAGTCCAGCTCGACGGTCGTTGGACCGATCCGCTTGGCGGTCAGGGTGACGTCGGCATGGGCCAGCGATCCGACGAGGAGCGCGCCGAGGAGAGCGAGATGGGTCCGCATGAAACCCCCACGTGCGGTCGCTTCGAATATACGAGGACGTCGGGACGACTGCGTGCTTTTCCTCCGGAAAACCCAAACCGCTGCCTAACGGCAGCATCAATGCGGCGAGAGCGCCACGCCGCGGTAGGCGGTGTTCGTCGCCGCGGTCGAGAGCAGTGTGGCCGCAGGGTTCGTGTTGACCCCGTCGTCGATGAAGCGGACGAGCTTGCCGTCGTTCGTCGTGGCGAAGAGCCAGACGGTGCCATCGGACATGCGCGTCGCGGCGAGCCCGCGGACGCCGGTCGTGATGCCGTTCGTGAAGATCGCGGCGGTCGTCCAGGTCAGGCCGTCGATGGTCGTCCACTTCTGCAGCCCTCCACCGATCGCGGGGCCGCGGTCGTCGGCGATGTAGAGGGTGTCGAGCCCGGCGACGTTGGGGTTCAGATCGAAGAACGCGAATCCATTCGGCGATCCGTTCGACCCCGGAAGGCCGACCAACTGAGCGGCGGTCTGGCCGCTCGTCGTGGGGAGGCCCGTCCCGATGGTGAAGACGCTGTCGAAGGCCCCGGACGCAGCGTCGCCGTAGAGCTGTCCGCCCCAGATTCCGAGCCACCGCGAGCTGTTCGGCGTCGCCAGGATCTGGACGCTGTTGTGGGTGCCGCGAGGGATGTACCACACACCGCCGGTGGTGCCCGTCGAGGTGCCGGAAAGGTAGATCGAAGCGCCGTTGACGCTGGCGGCGCCACGGACGTTCGAGGCGTTGAACCCGTTCGCGGTGTTGGTCGAGGTGTCGATGTTGCCGGCGCCGTCGATCATGACGGCCACCCGGTTGGTCGTCGAGGAGCTGCTCCCCGAAACGTTCGTCGCTCCCGGCATCGCGCCGTAGCACGCCATCACCAGGCACTGACCGCTCGTGCATCGCGACAGCTCGCCTTCGGTCGTCGCGGTGCCGGTGAGCGTGCAAGGCTGGTTCGAGGCCATGAACGTGGTCGGCAGAGCGATGGTGGCGAGCGAGGCGCCGTTGATCGTGAACCGGTCGATGAAGACCGCCGCGGCCGAGGTTGAAAGCGCGGTGGCGCCGTCACCGACGCGGACGACCGAGAGGGTGGGCGTGCACACGCCGGACTGGCAGGAAACGCCGTCGCCGTCGCTGCACGCCGTGCCGTCCGCCTGGGGCGGATTGCTCGGGACGCCGCCCGTGCACAGGTCGGCCGTGCAGGCGTTGCCGTCGACCGGGACGTCGGTGTTGTCGGGCTGCTGCGTGATACCGCCGTTACCGTCGCAGACGTTCGTCTCGCAGTCGCCCGCCGTCTGTGCCGGCACGGCGGTGCCGATCGGCACGTTGTTCACCCCGCAATTGCCGAAGCTGCAGACCGCCTGCGTGCACGGATTGCCGGTCGCGGGGCAATCGGCGTCGCCCGCGCAGTGCCCGTCGGTGACGAGATAAAAGAGGAGGCCGCCCGAGGCCGAGGCGTCGGTGTACGTGGCGAGGCCGGTGAACGCGATCATGTTCGCGTTGACGGCGACCGCTCCCGGCGACGCCGAACGGTAGACCTGGTAGTACGGAGACCCCGGGCTCCAGTCCAGCTCGACGGTCGACGGATCGACCCTCTTGGCGGACAGCGTCACGTCGGCATGAGCCGACGAGGCGATGAGCAGCAGAACGAGACTGGCAACCTGGACTCTCATGGTGGCTCCATCCCTTTAATCGCAAAAAGGTACGGAGACCCGCCACGCCGGGCGCACTTTTCGCGCTGACGATTTCGCAACTTGAACGGTGGCCCTGCGTACGCATGCCAGAATGAGGGCCCTATGACCAAACGACATGCCGTCACCGCCGCTCTTCTCGTCCTTCTCTCCGCATGCTCGGCCGCGCCCAAGCCCGACCCCGCGCTGGCCGCCAAGGTGTCCTCATTGAAAGCCAAGGCCGATGCCGATCCGATGCTCGCCGAATGGACCGGTCCGTTCGGCGGCGTGCCGCCGTGGGACAAGGCCAAAGCGGACCTCTTCCCGGGGGCGTTCCAGACCGGCCTCGATCTCCTGCTCGCCGAGATCGACGTCGTCGCGCAGAACCCCGAGCCGCCGACCTTCGCGAACGTGATCGTGCCGCTCGAAAACGCCGGTCGTCACGAAGACCGCGCCGAGACTCTCTTCGGCGTGCTCACGAACAACCTCAACGCTCCCGACGTGCAGAAGGTCGATCGCGAGTGGTCGCCGAAGCAGGCCGCCGCGCGCGACGCGATCGTCTTCAACGAGAAGCTCTTCCAGCGCATCGCGACGGTGTACGAAGGCCGCGCCAAGGCCGGCCTCACGCCGGAGCAGGATCGCCTGCTCACGCGGACGTACGACCAGTACGTGCGCGCCGGCGCCAAGCTCCCCGCCGAGCAGAAGAAGAAGCTCGGCGAGATCAACCAGGAGCTGGCGGTCGCCTACACCGATTTCGCCAACAAGGTCCTCGCCGACGAGAACACCTGGATCGTCCTGCAATCGAACGACCTTGCCGGGATTCCCGACTCGCTGAAGTCGGCCTACAAGGCGGCGGCGGACGAGCGCAAGCTCGCCGGGCAGTTCGCGGTCGTCAACACGCGCTCGTCGGTCGACCCGTTCTTGACCTACTCGTCGCGGCGCGATCTCAGAGAGAAGGTGTGGAAGGCGTTCAAGAACCGCGGCGACAACGGCGACGCCAACGACACGAAAGCGACCATCGCGAAGATCGTCAAGCTGCGCGCGGACCGCGCGAAGCTCCTCGGCTTCGCGTCGCACGCGCACCTGCGCATGGCCGACACGATGGCGAAGGATCCCAAGACCGCGCAGGAGCTCATGATGAAGGTGTGGCCGGCGGCGGTCGCGCGCGTCAAGGAAGAGGTCGCCGACATGCAGGCGATCGCCGGCAAGGACAGCGCCAAGATCACGATCGAGCCGTGGGACTACCTCTACTACGCCGAGAAGGTCAGGAAGGCGAAGTACGACCTGAACCAGGACGACCTCAAGCCCTACTTCGAGCTCGACAGCATGATCCACGGCGCGTTTTACATGGCGGGCGAGCTGTACGGCCTCGAGTTCGAGGAGGTCACGCCGCAGGTGCCGGTGTTCTCAACGGGCGTCCGCGTTTGGGAGGTGAAGGACCGCACGAGCGGGAAGCACGTCGGCCTCTTCTACGGCGATTACTTCGCGCGCGCGGGCAAGCGCTCGGGCGCGTGGGCCTCCCCGTACCAGGGGCACGAGACGTTCACCGGCAAGACGCTGCCGGCGATCACCTCGAACAACAACAACTTCGTGAAGGGGGCGGAAGGCGAGCCGATCCTCATCTCGCTCGACGACGCGCAGACACTCTTCCACGAGTTCGGCCACGCGATCCACGGCCTGCTCTCCGAGGTCAACTACCCCGGCCTCTCGGGGACGCCGCGCGATTTCGTCGAGTACCCCTCGCAGGTCCACGAGATGTGGGTGCTTACGCGGCCGATCCTCGACCGCTTCGCGCTGCACTACAAGACGAAGCAGCCGATGCCGCAGGCGCTCGTCGACAAGGTCGAAGCGTCGAAGAAGTTCAACACCGGCTACACGACCGTCGAGTACCTCTCCGCGGCGATCGTCGACATGGAGCTGCACACGCTGCCCGACGGCGTCGTCGATCCCGCGGCCTTCGAGCGCGACACGCTCGCGAAGATCGGGAACCCGAAGGAGGTGGCGATGCGGCACCGGCTGCCGCAGTTCAACCACCTCTTCACGAGCGACGCCTACTCGGCCGGCTACTACAGCTACCTGTGGTCCGAGGTCATGGACGCCGACACGCGCGAGGCGTTCCAGGAGGCGGGGAACGTCTTCGACAAGGCCACGGCGGAGAAGATGAAGAAGTTCATCCTGGCCCCGGGGAACACGACCGATCGCGCCGAAGCGTACCGGCAGTTCCGCGGGCGCGACCCCGAGGTGTCCGCGCTCTTCAAGAAGCGCGGCTTCCCGATGGGAGGAGCGGCGGCCAGCGGGCAGCCCTGAGGCGAGCCGCCCGCCGGACGACTTCGATCAGTTCGCGACGCGGAAGGCCGCCCACCAGGCGTTCGTGTCCTCGCAGACCAGGCTCGTCAGCATGCGCTGGCGCTGGCCGGAGTGCTCGTCGCCGACGGCGATCGTGTTGTTCTGCGCCTGGATGTTGAGGACGAACGAGCGGCTCCAGCACTTCTTCTGCATCGCGCGCCCGCTCGAGACCGGCGGCTTCCCCGTCGTCACCAGCTCCTCGTCGTCGAGCGGCTGGTAGCCGTTCTTGAGGACGATGGTGTTGACGCGATCGCGGATCTCCTTCTGATCGACCGAGCCGCCCTTCGCCATGTCGTACCAGGCGAAGGAGTCCTTGATGTTGACGAAGCGGATCTGGTCGGCCGGGTTTACGGAGTTCCACTTCGTGATGCTTTCGTCGAGCCACGCCGGAACCGACGCCGCCCGGGCGGCCACGGCGAGCGACATGAAGAAGATGCCGGTCACGATACGAGCACGCATGTGTCGATCTCCTCGAGGAAATGTCCGCCCTAAACGTGGCTCCCGGCCGCCCGAAAGTCAAAATCGGGAGAGTCACCGCGTTTTTCTTACCCAATCGTAGCGCGGAGTTTCGGAAGCTGTCCCCTCTTCGGTTACTGTCCCACTCGTGATCAGCGTTCTCGTTCCCACGTACAAGCGCCCCGAGAAGCTCGCGCGGTGTCTCGCGGCGATCGCGGGTCAAACCTACGGTGACGTCGAAGCGGTCGTCGTCAACGACGGCGGGCCGAGCATGCGCGATGTCGTCGCCGCGATGGACGGGAAGCTCCGCGTCGTTCTCCACGAGGCGAAGCAGAACCGCGGTCATTTCGCGTGCCGCAACGTCGCCCTCGATCTCGCCCACGGCGACCTCATCGCCTTCTGCGACGACGACGACACGTACGCGCCGGATCATCTCGCGTCGCTGGCCCCCGCGATCGCGCACGCGGACCTCGCTTACTCCGGCGTGACGATCCGCGCGACGCACGAGGGCGGCCGGGTGACGATGCTCCCGTTCTCGCATCCGTTCGACGCGGCGCTCCTCCGCAAGACGAACTTCATCGTCCCCTCGTCCGTTCTCTACCGGCGCCGGCTCCACGAGCGCCTCGGCCCGTTCGACGAAGCGGCCGGGCCGTACTGGGATTGGGACTGGGTTCTCCGCGTTTCCGCCGCCGGGGCGATCGTGCACCTGCCGACGATCGGCGTGACGTACGACTTCGATCTGCGCGGCGGAAACCTCTCGGATGGGCCCGAGAAGGACCGTCCGTTCCTCGATTACTTGTCGGCGAAGCATCGCCTGGGGCCGCTGCCCTCGACGAACTTCTACCTGATGGCCTTGAACGATGCCGAGGCGGGCGACACAATGCGCGGATGATCGTCTGCAAATTCGGTGGCACCTCCGTCGGCGACGCCGAGGCTCTTCGCCGGCTCGTCGCGATCGTGAAGGGCCGCCTTCAGGAATCGCCGCTCGTCGTCGTCTCCGCGCTCTCCGGCGTGTCGGACGAGCTGATCCGTCTCGTCGGCGACGCCGCGGCGGGCGAGGACCGCCTTCGCGGCATCGCCGAAAGGCATCGCGCGCTCCTCGCGCAGTGCGGCGACCGCCTTGCCGCGACCGAGTTGGCGCACGCTCTCGACGCCGACCTCGCGTCGCTCGAATCGCACCGCAAGGGCATCGCCCTTCTCGAGGATGCGAGCCCGCAGGTGCGGGCCCGCGTCGTCGGCACCGGCGAGCGGATGTCGAGCCGCATCGTCGCCGCGTGGCTCCGCGCGGCGGGGATGAACTGCGTCGAGATCGACGCCGCCGACGTCGTGCGGACGATCGGGCGCGACATCGAGCGCGACCCGCCCGATCCGGAGGCGATTCGCGAGCGCGCCGCCGCGGTCGTCGTACCGCATCTCGCCCAGGGCCGTGTCGTGCTCACGCAGGGGTTCATCGGCCGCGATCCGGCGGGGCGGCCCTCGCTCCTCGGGCGCGGCGGCTCCGACTACTCGGCGTCGCTCCTGGGCCGGACGCTCGGCGCGTCGCGGATCGAGATCTGGACCGACGTCGACGGCGTCCTCACCGCGAACCCGAAGATCGTCCGCGAGGCCCGCCGCGTCCGCGTGCTCTCGTTCGACGAGGCCAGCGAGCTGGCGTACTTCGGCGCGAAGGTCCTCCACCCGAGCACGCTCCTCCCCGCGGTCGAGGCGGACATCCCGGTACACGTCCTGAACGCGCGGCGCCCGGAGGGAGAGGGCACGACGATCGTGCGCGAGGCGATCCGCCCCAAGGACGCGCGCTTCGTCGTGAAGGCGATCGCGGAGAAGCGCGGGATCACGGTCGTCCACGTGACCAGCACGCGCATGCTCATGGCGCACGGCTTCCTCGCGCGCGTGTTCGAGGTGTTCGACCGCTTCCGGACGGCCGTCGACCTCGTCGCGACCTCCGAGGTGTCGGTCTCCGTCACCGTCGACGATGCGAGCGCCGTCTTCGAGGTCGCGGAGGCGCTCCGCAGCTTCGCGCGCGTCGAGATCGAGCGCGGCATGGCGGTCGTCTGCCTCGTCGGCGAAGGGATGCGCGGCCGCGCGTCGGTCGCCGCGGAAGTGTTCCGCGCGGTGCGCGACTTCCCGGTCGCGATGATCACGAAGGGCGCCTCCGCGATCAACATCAGCCTCGTCGTCGCCGAGTCCGACGTCGCGAGCGTCGTCGCCGCCCTCCATGAAACGTTCTTCCAGGGCACCGTCCCCGCCGAGATCTTCGGCGAGAGCGTGCAAGGGCCGCCCGCCTCCGAGCCCGCACCGGCCTGGCTCCGCGAGGTCGCCGAGAGCCACGGCACCCCGTGCTACGTCTACGACCTCGCCGAGATCGGGCGTCGCGCCGAAGCGGTCCGGGGCGCCGTCGCGACGCTCGGCGGGCGCGCCTTCTACGCGATGAAGGCGAACGCGAACGCCGAGATCCTCGCGCGCATCGTCGCCTGCGGCCTCGGCATCGAGGCGACGTCGCCCGGCGAGGTCGAGCGCGCGATCGCCTGCGGCTGCGATCCGGCGAATCTCCTCTTCTCCGCCGCGAACGCGCGCACCGATGAGATCGTCTCCGTCCTCGACCGCGGCGGGCGCGTCACGCTCTCCGCGCTGTCGGAGATCGCGCGCGTCGGCCGAGAGCGAAAGGGGGCCGAGGTCCTCCTCCGCATCAACCCCGCGCTCGGCGCCGGACATCACCGCCACGTCGTCACCGGCGGCGCGCACTCGAAGTTCGGCATCGCCCTTCGCGATCTGCCCGAGGCGCTCGCGCTCGCGGAGAAGGAAGGCGTGAGGGTCGTGGGCCTCCACGCCCACATCGGCTCGGGCATCGACGACCCCGCGCCGCTCCTCGCGAATGCGCGCCTGCTCTTCGATCTCGCGGCGGCGCATCCCGGGATCCGCATCCTCGATCTCGGCGGTGGGTTCGGCATCCCCTACCGCGACGGCGAGCGCGCGCTCGATCTCGCCGCGGTCGTCGAGGGAATCCGGCCTCTGCTCACGGAACGCTCCCCCGAGATCTGGATCGAGCCCGGCCGGTTCATCGTCGGCGCGGCCGGCTGGCTCCTCGCGCGGGTCACCTGCCGCAAGGAATCCGACGGTCTGACGTTCGTCGGCCTCGACACCGGGATGAACCACCTCCTCCGGCCGGCGCTCTACGGCGCCTACCACCGCATCGACAACCTCTCGGGCGAAGGCCGTCCGATGGAGTGGGTCGAGATCGTGGGCAACGTCTGCGAGAGCTCGGACGTCTTCGCGTCGGGTCGCGCGATCGCGCGCTGCGAGGAGGGCGACCTCCTCGCGATCCGCGACGCCGGCGCGTACGGCTACGTCATGGCGAGCCGCTACAACCTGCGCGACCTCCCGAAGGAAGTCGTCCAGGACGGCGCGCCTACGGCGACGGCCGCTCGTACTTCGCGCGGATCTTCTCCAGGCTCGCGATGATCTCCGCGCGCATGTGGCGGCGCCCCAGCGAGTGCCGCGTGCCCTGCGGGAATCCGGCGACCTGATCGGTCGACGTGCGGTTGATGTAGAAGACGAGCGTCTCACCGCCGAGGCCGAGGCACCCCGACATGATGAGCAGGCAGTTGTACGAGTGGCCGACGTAGAACTGCCGCTCCATGCCGAGGAACGCGTCCTTTTGCTCGTAGAGGAGTCGGTGCACGAGCAGGAAGGCCGGCCGGTCCTGCACGTGCTGCTTGGCCCAGAAGAAGCGGCTCGTGATGCCGGGGATCGCGTGTTCGGGGTAATCGACGAACGCGCGGACGACATCGGGGAAGCGGTCGTGAACGAGCGCGCAACCGACCGCCGCCGCGCGCAGATCGTCGCCGGCGCGGACCACCTTCTCCCCCGACCTCGCATAAGGGGCGATCGCGTTCGTGCCGCCGCTTCGATAGGCGCGCAAGCGCTCCGCGAGCGCAGCGCGGTAAGCGTCGGTGACCGCCTCGGCGCATGCGGCGTCGCACGTTCCGGTGAAGCGCGCGCGAACGGACTCGAAACGCGCGATCTCGGCGGCGCTCAGGTTGAACTCCGTGCCGCGCTTCGCCGTGAGAAGGCCGTGGAGCTCCGACGCCTCGTCCTTCGAGAAGGCGACCCCGGCGAAGTCGGCGTCCTTGACGTCGCCGTCGCCGAGCGCCTGGAACGTCATGATGTTGGGATCCGCCTCCATCATCCCGCTGCCGCGCACCGCCCCGGCGATGTCGGCGATCGGCCGCTTGACGAGCATCGCCACGGTGATCGCCAGCTCCCTCTCGGACAGCTCCTGGAAGTCGGTGCTGACGATCTTCCCGGCGCGGACGTCGGCTATCTGCTGCGCGGAGAGGCCGAGGCAGGCCGCGGCCTCCTCGATCGTGATCGGTGGCGAAGCCGCGGGGGCGACCGCCGCCCATGCCGCGATCGCTGCGATTGCGCCGAAAAAGACCATCGAGGCTGAGGATCGCACAGCCCGACTCCGCTGTCGCCTTGCTCCGGCAATTCGATCTGTCCTATGCTCGCGATGCCTCGCTCGCGTGGCGAGAAAGGAAACTGGATGATCTTCCTCCGTCGCATCGTGACCGTCCTCTGCATCGCGTCGCTGACAGGCGGCGAGACGCTCCTCCTGGCGCAGGAGAACAAGACGCCACCTCCCGCGTCTCCGCCGGCCGCCGCTCCGGCTCCCGCGCCCGCTCCGGCGAAACCGGCCGATCCCAACGCGAAGCCGGCGGACGCGGCCGCCAAGCCTGCCGAGCCCGAGTCGAAGCCGATTCCTCCCGAGCAGCTCGACGCGCTCGTCGCACCGATCGCGCTCTACCCGGATCCGCTCCTGGCGAACACGCTCGTCGCTTCGACGTACCCGCTCGAGATCATCCAGCTCCACCAGTGGATGCAGAAGGAAGAGAACAAGAAGCTCAAGGACAAGGCGCTCTCCGACGCGGTCGCGAAGCAGCCGTGGGACGCCTCGATCCAATCGATGGCGGCGTTCCCGGAAGTCGTGAAGCGCCTCTCCGACGACGTTCAGTGGACGACCGACCTTGGGAACGCCTTCCTCGCGCAGCAGAGCGACGTGATGGATGCGTGCCAGCGGATGCGGAAGAAGGCGAAGGACAAGGGCTCGCTCGAGTCGAACGAGCAGCAGAAGGTCGAGACCAAGACGGAAGAAGGCAAGACGGTCATCGTCGTTCAACCGTCCAATCCCGAGGTGATCTACGTCCCGTCGTACTCGCCGACGGTCGTCTACGGCCCGCCGGTCTATCCGTACCCGCCGATCTACTACCCGCCGTATCCGCCGGGCGCCGCGTTCGTGTCGTTCTCGATCGGCGTGATGTGGGGTGCCGCGATGTGGGGCGGCTCTTGCTGCGGCTGCGGCTGGGGCGGTAACAACGTCAACATCAACGTGAACAACAATTTCAACAGGAACAACATCAATACCGGCGGCGGCAGACCGGGCGGAGTCGGAGGTGTCGGCGGCGCCGGTGGCGTAGGCGGAGTCGGTGGAGCCGGCGGCGTCGGAGGCGTCGGTGGCGCGGGCAAGCCGGGCGGAGTGGGCGGTGCCGGCGGTGTCGGTGGCGCAGGCAAGCCCGGAGGCGTCGGTGGCGCAGGCAAGCCCGGAGGCGCGGGCGGCGGCAACTGGCAACACAACCCGAGCCACCGCGGCGCGGCGCCTTACGGCGACAACAAGACGGCGAACAAGTTCGGCGGCTCGAGCGCCGGCAGCAACAATCGTGCGGGAGCGGGCGGAGGTAACCGCGCAGGCGGTGGCGCTACGGGCGCCCGGCCGAGCACCGGCGCCGTCGGTGGTGGTGGCGGAGCAGGCGGGGCCGGATCGCGGCCGAGCGCAGGGACGTCGAATCGAGGGGGCGGAGGCGGAGGCGGCGACCGCGTCGGCAATCGCAGCGTCGGCGGCGGCGGAGGCAGCAGCAGCTTCGGCGGCAGTGGCTCGCGCGGCGGTGGCGGGTTCGGCGGCGGCAGCGGCTTCTCGGGAAGCGGCGCGCGCTCGAGCTCGTCGCGCGGCTCGTCGAGCTTCGGTGGCTCACGCGGCGGTGGCGGTGGCGGTGGGAGGCGGAGATGACGGCGATGAAGGCGATCCTGGCGACGGCGTTCCTCGGGCTCGCGCTGGGTGCAACGGCAGCCGAGCCGGCGAAGCCGCCGAGTCATCCCGCGGCGCCGGCCGGGCAGAAGACGTACTCGAGCCCCGACGAAGCGGCACGCGCGCTCATCCAGGCGGCGACCGCCGACGACATCGAGGCGCTCAAGCAGATCTTCGGCCCGAGCGGCCTCGATCTCGTCGTCACCGGCGACGACGTCCAGGACAAGAATCGCGCGAAGGCGTTCGCCGACCAGGCGGCGACCAAGCACCGCATCGAGCGCGACCCGAAAGACGCGAAGCGCGCGATCCTCTCCGTCGGCGACGACGACTGGCCGCTCCCGATCCCGATCGTCCAGGGTCCCGCTGGGCACTGGTACTTCGACACGAAGGCCGGCAGGCAGGAGATCCTCTACCGCCGCATCGGCCAGAACGAGCTCGACGCGATCGAGATCTGCGAAGGCTTCGTCGAGGCGCAGGACGAGTACGCGTCCACGAAGCACGACGGCGCCACGATCAACCAATACGCGCAGCGCATGGTGAGCACACCGGGCAAGCAAGACGGTCTCGCCTGGCAGAAGCCGGACGGGACGTGGGACGGTCCGGTCGCGGAGACGATCGCGAACGCGATCGCCGAGGGTTACACCGATCGCGCGCAGCCGTATCACGGCTACTTCTTCAAGGTGCTGAAGGGTCAGGGATCGCACGCCAAGTTCGGCGCGCTCGACTTCGTCGTCAACAACGTCATGATCGGCGGCTTCGCGCTGGTCGCCGCGCCCGCCGAGTACCGCGGCACCGGCGTCAAGACGTTCATCGTCAACCAGGACGGGGTCGTCTACGAGAAAGACCTCGGCGCGAAGACGCTCGACGCGTTCAAGGCGATGACGATCTTCGATCCTGACAAGGGCTGGACGCCGGTTCATCACTGAGAGCAGAGGGGACAGCTTCCGAAACTCGCCCCTCGGAGTTTCGGAAGCTGTCCCCTCTTATTCGTGATGCATCGCGGCAGGATGCACGCGCAGGAAGATCGCACCCGAGACCGGATGCGACGTCCCGTACCGATCGGCGAGCTTCGAGCCGACGAAGCCGACGGAACCGCGGGCACCGGCGTCGATAATGACGCCGGCCTTCTCCAGGATGCGATGCGAGTAGCCGACCGCCAGGTCGCCGACCGGTAGTCGCTCGCCGGCGCCGCCGAGCTCGAACTCGCGAGCGTCCTTCTCGACGTACTCCGCGCGTCCGAAGACGGCGTGCGGCCCGAAGGCCCACGACGACTCGAGGAGCCAGGCGTCGCTCGGCGCCCCGTCGGACGGATCGTTCCGGCCCCACACGAGCGTCGATGCCCAGCCGGAAGCTTCGTAGCTCACCGACGCAGTCGTCCTCCAGACGTCGACGCCCGGCTCGTCCTGCTCGGGATCGTGGAGCTTTCCCGATGAGACCTGCGCGCTCCAGCTCTTCCCGGGATTGAACGACACACGCGCCGAATACGAGTCGAGCGGATCGAGATCGATGTCGTAGCGGTCGGCGTCGGGCTCGCGCCCATTGAACGCCGATCCCTCGACCTTGACGTGCTTCCAGTACGCACCGGCGGTGATGACGCCGAAGGAGATGTGCGTCGAGTCCTCCCAGTGATGGCCGAGCGGGGCGAGCGGATTCGTCGCCGCCGAGGGACGATGGGCGAACGCCGGCGGCCCGAGCGCCGGCTCGCCGACCGGCGCCACGTAAGCCTCGAAGGTCGTGCTCGCGCAGAGAGGCAGGTCGTACCTGGCGGCCAGCTCCATGAAGAGGTCGTGCGGGTGCTGGCGATCGACGAGGCCCTCCCCCGTCTGCATGAGGAGCGGATAACCGTCCCGTCCGAGGAACGGCGCCTCGAGGCTCAACATCCCACGGAGCAGGAGCGTCCCCTTCGTCTTCCAGCGGGCCATCCCCATGAGCCAGTTCGTCGTGAACCCTTTCGTCGTGCCGTCATCGGCGTCGTTCGTCACGACGCCCGCGAACGCGTTGTAGTGAAACATGAGATCCCATGCACCGCGCTCGGTCATGAGCCCCTCATGCGGCGACGATGCGGGAAGCCACGACGTTCCCGATCCATCCTGGAATGTCGGCTCCGGCTCGCCGTGGTGATGCATGTGCTCCATGGGCTCCTCTGCACGCGCGGCGGTGACCGCAAAGGCGAGAGCGAGTGCAGCGTGCGTGCGCGAGCGCATGGGGACCGATGCTAACCGCGATGCGCGACCGGAGGATGCGACATCGATGTGCCCGTCGTATCCTGCGTCATCTTCTTCAATGAGGGGTAATCATGAGAGCGAAGCGCAAGGTCTTGATTTCCAGCGTGATCCTCAGCGTTCTTCTTCTGACCGGCCGTGTGCTCGCACAAGAGGAACCGCCGCCCAAGGATGACAAGGCGCCCGCCGCGGTGCCTGCGAAGGACGACGCGAAGCCCGAGGCTCCCGCCGCGGAAGCGGCTCCTGCCAAGGAGGCTGCTCCGGCCGCTGCGGCACCATCGGCCGCGCCTGCATCGGCCGCCGCTCCATCCGCAGCTCCTGCTTCGGCCGCTGCTGCGTCCGCCGCTGCTCCGTCGCACGCTTCCGCCGCCGCACCGGCGGTCGAGGCCAAGACGCTCGGCGCCTCCGCGAAGTCGTTCGAGGGGCTCGCCAACAGCTACAAGAAGGCCTACGACGACATGCAAGCGTTCATGGCGAACGTCGATTCGCAGATGAAGCCGGCGGACGAAAAGGTCGCCAAGCTCCAGGCACAGATCGCCAAGAACGACACCGACGCCACGGCGGCGAAGGCCGGCGGCGACAACAACAAGGCGAAATCGCTCACCAACGAGAACAAGAAACTCAAGAGCGAGCTCCAGGACGCGATGAAGAACGTCGCCAATGCGCGCGGCGACTTCGTCAAGCAGGCGACGCAGAAGGTGAAGGAGCTCGACGCCGCGACGGATGCCGCGCTTCAGCAGATCAAGAAGTAGCGTATGGAGGGGCCGGCGCTAGCCGTGCGGGCGGCGGCCCCGAGGCCGCCGCCCGTCGTCACGCGCGCTTCAGGAGCCTGACGACCCAGACGAGGACGATCGCGCCGAGGATCGCAACCAGGATCGTCCCCACCATCCCACCGGTCGTCGCGAAACCGAGCGCCCTCATGATCGCCCCGCCGATCACGGCGCCGACGATGCCGAGGACGATGTCGAGCGCGGCGCCGTAGCCGCTGCCCTTCATGATCTTCCCGGTCGCCCAGCCGGCGATCAAGCCGACGACGATCCACCAGACGATGAACATGAGCACCTCCTTGCTGCGAGTCTAACCCCTCGGGGAAAACCCCTCATGGCGTCGGTTGAACCCTGCCATCGACTAGGAAATCTCCCGATTGACCGGCCCGGCCTTTGCTGACACCCTGCCAGGGAGGCACGAGGCCATTGTTCGAGAGATTCCGTCGGTGGGCGAGGAGACGGCCCGGCCGCGCGGCCGGTGTCTTCGAAAGGCGTCTGGCCGAGGTCATCGGCAGCCTGACCGACCCCTTCGTCATGTTCGACCGCCGCTTCCGGTTCGTCTTCGTGAACGACGTCGCGGTCACGGTGCTGCGAAAGTCCCGTGAAGAATTGATCGGGAGCGACGTCCGGGAGGCGTTCCCCCAAGCGGAGCAGCTCCAGCGCGCGATGAAGGATCGCGTCCCGGTCGAGTTCGAGAGCTTCCATCAGCCGTTCCAGCGCTGGCACTTCGCGAAGGCCTACCCGACCTCCGACGGAGGCCTCGCGCTCTTCTTCCGCGACATCACGGACCGGAAGGCCGAGGCCGAGCGTGCGAGCGCCTTCAAGGACGAGTTCCTGTCGACGCTCGCGCACGAGCTTCGGACTCCGACGAACGCGATCCTGGGGTGGGTCCGCGTTCTCGAGCGGCGGCCGGACGACACCTCGCTCGCACACGAAGGGATCCAGGTCATCGCGCGGAACGCCAAGGCGCAATCCGATCTCATCGCCGATCTCCTCGACATGAGCCGGATCATCTCCGGGAAGATCCGGCTCGAAGTCGCGACGGTCGATCTCTCGCACGTCATCGCGGCGGCGGTCGCGACGATGCGGCCCGCGGCCGAGGCGAAGCAGATCCGGATCGATCTCCTCCTCGACCCGAGCGCCGACACGATCCGCGGCGACGCCGGACGGATCCAGCAGGTCGTGACGAACCTCCTTTCGAACGCGGTGAAGTTCACCCCCAAGGACGGCCGCATCGAGATCGCGCTCTCGAAGTCCGGCTCGCAATCCGAGATCGCCGTCCGCGACACAGGCGTCGGGATCGCGCCGGCGTTCCTGCCGTACGTCTTCGATCGGTTCCGCCAGTGCGACGCGTCGACGACGAGGGAGCAGGGCGGCCTGGGTCTCGGGCTCGCGATCGTCAAGCAGCTCGTCGAGCTGCACGGGGGCACCGTGCGCGTCGACAGTCCGGGGACCGGGCACGGAACGACGTTCACCGTGGCGCTGCCGGTCGCGCTCCTGCACGCCGTCGACGACGACGCGGCGCCGGAGCTGCTGTCCACGCTCGCGGTCTTCGCCCGCGGCGCCAAACACTGAGGGGAGACGCCATGGAGATCGCCAGGAGAACGAGGCTGCTGTTCGTCGACGACCGGGTCGAGTTCCGGCGCCTCTTCGAGCTGTTCATGGAGGAACACCCGGACCTCGAGATCGTCGGCATGTCGGCGCGCGCAACCGGCCTCGAGGAGAAGGTGTCGCAGCTCCAGCCCGACGTCGTCGTCCTCGACATCTCGATGCCCGGCGAAGATCCGCTCGAGGTCATGAGCGCGATCAAGCAGAGCGACTCGCACGTCCGCTTCCTCGTGTTCAGCCTCCGGGACGACGAGGCGACGATCGGCCGCGCGCTCGCCGCCGGCGCCGACGGTTACGCCGTCAAGGAAGGCAGCTTCGAGGCCCTGGCCCAGACGATCCGCAAGGTGGCGCGCGGCGAGTCGGTCATCGCGCGCGGCGGAGCGACATCCCTGAAGTAAGATCGACCCGTGGGCCTCGTCCCGGGAGAAAAAGTCGGTCCGTATGACGTCGTCGCCCCCCTCGGCAAGGGGGGCATGGGCGAGGTCTACCGTGCGCGCGATCCGCGCCTCTCGCGCGAAGTCGCGATCAAGGCGCTTCCCGCCGAGGTCGCGCAGGATCCGGACCGGCGCGCGCGGTTCGAGCGCGAGGCGCAGCTCCTCGCTTCCCTGAACCACCCGTACATCGCCGCGATCCACGGACTCGAGGAGGCCGGCGGAGCCAAGTACCTCGTCCTCGAGCTGGTCCACGGCCGCACGCTGGGCGAGGTCATCGGCGACGGGCCGCTCCCGCCCGACGAAGCGGCGGCGCTCGCGCTCCAGATCGCCGAGGCGCTCGGCGCCGCCCACGAGAAGGGGATCATCCACCGCGACCTCAAGCCCGGCAACGTCATGGTCACGGCCGACCACCAGGTCAAGCTCCTCGACTTCGGTCTCGGCAAGTCGATCGAGAGCGATGCCAGTGCGAGCAGCTCGGCGCACTCGCCGACGATGACGATCGCCTCGACGCAGGCCGGCCTCATCCTCGGCACCGCCGCGTACATGAGCCCCGAGCAGGCGAAAGGTCGTCCCGCCGACCGCCGCAGCGACGTGTGGGGCTTCGGCTGCCTCCTCTACGAGATGCTCGCGGGCAAGCCCGCGTTCGAAGGCGAGGACGTCACGGAGATCCTCGCGCACGTCGTGCGAGGCGAGCCCGACTGGTCGAGGCTCCCGCCGGGGACGCCGGCGTCGCTGCGCGCTCTCTGCGAGCGCTGCCTCGCCAAGGACCGCGCGAAGCGCCTCTCCGACATGTCGGTCGTGCGCTTCGTTCTCGAGGAGCGCGCCGCCGTCGCGGCGGCGATCCCGCCCGCGGCGCGCGCGCAGCGCTGGCCCCTCATCGCAGCGCTCGTGATCGCGGCGGTGCTGGCGACGGCGGGCGTCACACGTTTTCTCGGGCCGAAGCCCGCGGCATCCACGGGCGTGACGCGCCTCTCCGTCGTCCTCCCCTACGGCGACGAGCTGAGGCTGACGAACTTCCGCCCCGTGGCGATCTCGCCCGACGGCGCGACGATCGTCTACGTTGCGCGGAACTCCGACAACGTCACTCAGCTCTATCGCCGCGCGCTCGACACCGGCGAGACGGCGCCGATTCCCGATACGGACGGGGCGCGCACACCCTTCTTCTCCCCGGACGGCCGATGGATCGGCTTCTTCGCACAGGGCAAGGTCAAGAAGGTCTCGATCGACGGCACAGGCGTCGCGACGCTCGCCGATGCCTCCGATGCGCGCGGCGGGTGCTGGGCCCCGGACGGCACGATCTACTTCGCGCCGACCAACATGGTCGGCCTCTCCAAAGTCAGCGCCTCCGGCGGCGAGACGGCCGTGGTCACCACTCCGGACCGTTCGGCCGGTGAGATCAGCCATCGCTGGCCCCACATGCTGCCCGACGGCAAGTCTCTCCTCTACACCGTGTGGGCCGGACCGGGGACCGACGAGCACTCGGTCGTCCGTCTGGACCTCGGAAGCGGCGCGCGGAGCGTGCTCATCAAGGGAGGCGACGACGGCTCCTACGTCGCTCCCGGGCACCTCGTCTACGGCCGCCTCGACAACCTCCTCGCCGTCCCGTGGAATCCCGGAGAAAGAGCGCCGGCCGCATCCGCGCCGATCACGCTCCACGAGACGCCGCGGATGGAGAACGAAGGCGGCTCCGCGTACGACGTTTCGCCGGCCGGGACGCTCGTCCACGTGCCCGGTGGTCCCGACCGCCTCTCCCGGCAGATCGTCTGGGTCGATCGCTCGGGTCACGAGGAGCCCGTCGCCACGCCCGCGCGCGACTTCGAGGGGATCGCGCTCTCTCCCGACGGTAAGCTTGCGGCGGTGCAGATCTCTTCAGGGACGACCGAGATCTGGCTCTACGACTTCGCCCGCGGCACGATGACGCCGTTCGAGGTGAGCGCCGCGCACAGCAGCCAGGCTCCCGTGTGGTCGGCCGACGGCCGCACGATCTTTTACCGCGGCACGCGGAACGGCCAGCGCAACATCTATGCGAAGGCCGCCGACGGGACCTCCGCCGAAGTTCGCCTCTCCGAGGCGGAAGGGGTGGTGCAGTCGCCGACCTCGGTGAGTGCCGACGGCAAATGGCTCTTCTATACGGAGGGCGGCGCGAGCGTGAAGGGCCGATGCTGGGTGATGAGCCTCGATGGAAGCAAGACCGCGCATCCGATCCTCGACCCGGGGGATATCGACGGCCAGATCTCTCCCGACGGACGTTGGCTATCGTTCGAGTCGGGACGATCGGGTCAGCAGGAGCTTTACGTCACGCCGTTTCCTGGCCCGGGGCCCTCGCGGCAGGTCTCGGTCGGCGGCGGAGTCCAACCGCTGTGGTCGCGCGATGGGCGCGAGCTCTTCTACTCGAACGGCGCGAGCGTCATGGTGGTCGACATGAGCGGTGCCGTGGGCACGCCACGGGTGCTGCACGACGATCGGTACCGGCCGAGCCTGAACGCGAACACCGCGTACGGCATCTCGGCCGACGGCAAGCGCTTCCTTCGGATCCGCCAGACGCGTCCGGAAGGCCCGCTCAACCACATCGATGTCGTGCTGGGGTGGGCCGATCAGCTGAAGAAGTAGTCGATCCGTCTTCGCGATCGCGCGGTGCCGCGCGCCTGCGGCGCTCAGGGTGAATCACCGGGAAAAGTGACGGATTCAGTCGGCCGATCCGGAGTCCGCAGGTGCACGACGGCGCACGAGGCCCGACAATGCTCGAGGAGGGTTCGTCATGAAGATCGCGGAGTTCATGACCCAGGGCGTTTACACCGTGCACTCGCACGACACTCTCGAGAAGGCGGCCGGCGTGATGTGGGAGCACGACTGCGGCGCGGTACCCGTCGTCGATGACGACGGCCGTGTCGTCTCGATGATCACCGATCGCGACGTCTGCATGGCCGCGTACACGCAGGGACAACTCCTCGCCGCGATTCCGGTGGCCAGCGCGATGTCGCAACGGTGCGTCTCGTGCAATGCCGAGGAGACCGCGCAGGCGGCCGAGCGCGCGATGCGCCAGCACCAGATCCGCCGCCTGCCGGTCGTCGACGACATGGGCCGCCTGGTCGGCATCGTCTCGATCAACGACATCGTGCTTGAGGCCACGACGAAGCCCGCCGAGATGGCGGTGACGCTCGCCGCGATCTGCCGGCACCACAATCGCGACCTGTCGCCGGTTTCGACTTAATTCCGGGACGCGCGTATCACCCTCCCTGGGTCCAGGAGGGCTCGAGGGAGGGTGCATGCTAAGGTTCGCCGTCGCTCTTCTCGCTTTCGGGTCCGTCCTCGCGCAGCAGGGCCCTCCGCCCCAGGTCCGCGCCGCGATCCAGTCCGTGGAGGGCATGCTCGAGGGAACGGACGACGCCTCGCTCAAGTCTTTTGCCGACGAGCATTTGAGTCCGGCCTACCGTGCGAGCTTCGGCCCCGACGCGCTCATGGCGCACCTCAAGTCGCTTCGCGCGGCGGTCGGCGGACAGATCGGCGGGCTCCGCGTCGAGCGCGCGGAGGACGGCCTTCGGCTCATGATCCAGGGCGCGAAGGAGGCGACCTTCGCCTTGAAGCTCGACGATGCGGGCCGCGTCGCGCTTCTCGACCTCGTCCCCGGCGAAGCGAAGCCGCCCTCGCCCGAGGCCGCGATCTTCGAGAAGACGACATGGGAGTCGCTGTCCTCCGACCTCGCGAAGTTCGCGGACACCGGATTCAGCGGCGTCGTCCTCGCCCGGCGCGACGGGAAGGAAGTCTTGCGCTCGAGTTACGGCCTCGCCGACCGAGCGGGCGGGCGGCACACCGCCGGCGACACGATCTACTGCATCGGCTCGACGCCGATCGACTTCACGATGACGGGGATCCTCCTGCTCGGTCAGCGTGGACAGCTCGGCCTCGACGATCCGGTCGCGAAGTTCATCCCCGGCGTCCCCGACGACAAGAAGGCGATGACGATCCGGCAGCTCATGAGCGGCAAGTCGGGCCTGCCGAACTTCCACCACATCGAGGGAAAGGACTGGGACGCCGATCTCGCCTGGATCGATCGCGAGACGGCGGTGCGACGGATCCTCTCCCAGCCTCTCCTCTTCGCTCCCGGCGCGGGCGAGGCTCACTCGCACTCGGCGTTCGTCCTCCTCGCGGCGGTGATCGAGAGCATCACCAAGACCAGCTATCAAGGCTTCGTGCGCGGCGAGATCCTGAAGCCGCTCGGGATGGCGCGCACCGGCTTCTACGGAGAGTCGCTGAAGCTCGACGCCTCGCAGTTCGCGGTCGGCTACGGCGCGTCGTCGGTCGGCGTTCCCAACATCCCGCCGAACTGGGGGCCGGTCTCCTGGCTGGTAATGGGAAGCGGCGGGATGTTCTCGACGCTCGACGACATGGACCGCTACGATGCCGCGATCGCCTCGGGCAAACTTCTCACCGGACCCTGGGCGAAGTGGCAGCAGGGCCAGCAGGCGAACGCCGGCGGCTCGGACCGCGGCTTCTTCATCTTCCACGTCACGAACGGGCGCGGAACCGAGGTCCTCTTCCTCATGAACGGCGAGGGACGCGCGGCGGGAGCGCGTGCGATGACGCGAGCGATGGAGAAGCTGGTCAACAGTTGACAGTCAACAGTTCAGAGACCGTCAACTGTCAACGGTCAACTCCCCGCCCGAGGACGCGCCTCAACCCCTCCAGCTCTGAAGGATCTGCATGTAATTGACCCGCTCGTACGCCTTCGGATCGGGGCAGCGTGTCAGGCTCATGCTGCCGCGAACCTGGTCGAGCGAGTCGTACTCGTTGTCGGCGAGCGCGCGCTCGAGCTCGCGGCGGACCTCGGTGAGACGCCCTACCCCTTTCATGAGGAGCGACGACACCATCTGCACGCCGGAGGCCCCGCACATGACAGCCTTCAGCGCGTCGACGCCGGTGTGGACGCCGCCGGTGACCGCGAGCGGAAGCCGCGTCGCGGCGGCGACGATCGCGAGGCCGTGGAGGCGCGGCAGCAGCTCGGAGGACCGCGAGAGCGAGAGCATGCGGAGCACGGTCTGCTCCCGGACGTCGATGTCCGGCTCGTAGAAGCGGTTGAAGAGGACGAGACCGTCGACGTGCTCGGCCTCGAGCCGGCGCGCGAAGTGGGCGACCGACGTGAAGAACGGCGACAGCTTGACCGCGAGCGGGATCGCGATGCACCCGCGGACGGCATGGACGAGCGCGACGAGGCGGTCCTCGATCGCCGCGGCGGACTCCGCGGCATCGGTCGGCACGAGGAAGAGATTGAGCTCGAGCGCATCCGCTCCGGCGTTCTCGAGGGCGTGAGCGTACTCGACCCAGCCGCCCGGCGTCGTGCCGTTGAGCGAGGCGACGACGGGGACGCCGACGGCGCGCTTCACCCGCGCGAGGTGCTCGAGGTAGCTCCCCGGCCCGAACCGGAACGCCTCGGGCGACGGGAGATAGGAGAGCGCTTCGGCGAAGGCGTTCTCGTGCGCATCGATGCCGTGCTGCGCCGCCATTTGCTCGTGGACAAGCTGCTCCTCGAAGAGGGAGCGCAGGACGATCATCGACGCGCCGGCGTCCTCGAGGCGGCGCACGCCGTCGATCTCGTCGGCGAGCGGGGAGGCGCCCGGAATGAGCGGATGCGGGAGGCGGAAGCCGAGGTAGCTCGTCTGAAGGCTCATGGGGCTTCCTTTCCCGCCGTCTCGGATTCGGGCGGCGGCGCCGGCGAGCGGACGTCCTGGGCGACCTTGATCCCGGCGAGCTGCTCGTAGATCGCGACGCGGTGTGCCGCGTGCGCGGCGGCACTGTTCAAGAGCGCCTTGAACCGCGCGGGGTCGATCATCTCGACCATCCGGAAGCGCGCCTCGTTGCGCATGTAGGTGATCGGCGAGACGGTCGGTGCCGCGGCATCGAGCTGGAGGGGCGCCTCACCGCGCGCGCCGCGCTCGGGGTCGAAGCGGTAGAGCGGCCATTGCCCGCTGTCGACCGCGAGCTTCGATTGCTGGCCGGAGAGCGCGAGATCGTACCCGTGCGCGATGCACGGGCTGTACGCGATGACGAGCGACGGCCCGGGATGGGCTTCGGCCTCCGCGAACGCCCGGACCGTGTGCGCGTCCTTCGCCCCCATCGCGACCCGAGCGACGTAGATGTGCCCGTAGGTCATCGCGATCAGGCCGAGGTCCTTCTTCGGCATCTCCTTGCCGGCGGCGGCGAACTTGGCGGAGGCGGCGAGGGGCGTCGCCTTCGACTGCTGGCCGCCCGTGTTCGAGTAGACCTCGGTGTCGAGGACGAGGACGTTGACCTTGCGCCCCGAGGCGAGCACGTGATCGAGCCCGCCGAATCCGATGTCGTACGCCCACCCGTCGCCGCCGACGATCCACACGCTCTTGGGCACGAGGTAGTCGGCGATCGCGTCGAGGGCGGCCGCCTCAGGATCGTCGAGCCTGAGCAGGCGCGCCCGGAGCTCCACGACCGCCGCGCGCTTCCTCCTCACGAAGAGGTCGTCGATCGCGCCTTCGGACGTCAGCTCGCGGACGACCTCGTCGCCGATCCTCCCGGCGAGACGGGAGAGCAGCTCGAGCGCGAGCCGTCGATGCGCGTCGACGCCGGCCCGCAGCCCCAGGCCGAACTCGGCATTGTCCTCGAAGAGCGAGTTCGACCACGCCGGCCCGCGCCCCTCGCGGTTGACCGTCCACGGTGTCGTCGGCAGGTTGCCGCCGTAGATCGACGAGCACCCGGTCGCGTTCGCGACGAGGAGGCGGTCGCCGAACATCTGGCTCAGCAGCTTGAGATACGGCGTCTCGCCGCATCCGGAGCACGCCCCCGAGAACTCGAAGAGCGGCTCGGCGAGCTGCGTGCTCTTGACGTCCGGCGTCATCCACGCACGGTCCATTTCGGGGAGGCCGAGGAAGAAGTCGAAGCTCGCCGCCTCCGGCGCGCGGTGCGCGGCGTGCGGCTCCATGTTGATCGCCTTGTGCTTCGGATTCGACCGGTCGCGCCCCGGGCACACCTGGACGCAGACGTTGCAGCCGGTGCAGTCCTCCGGCGCGACCTGGATCGTGTACTTGAGCCGCGGGTGCTCGCGCGACTTGAACTCCTGCGTGCGGAACGCCGCCGGTGCGCCGTCGAGCGCGCCGGGGTCGTAGATCTTGGCGCGGATCGCGGCGTGCGGGCAGACGAGCACGCACTTGTTGCACTGGATGCAGAACTCGGGATCCCAGATCGGGATCTCGGCCGCGAGGTTGCGCTTCTCCCACTTGGCCGTCCCGGTCGGCCAGGTGCCGTCGACCGGGAAGGCGCTCACCGGAAGTAGGTCCCCCTTTCCTGCCAGGATCATCGCGGTCACGCGTTGCACGAAGTCGGGCGCCTGAACCGGCACGACGGGAGGACGGCTCGACGTCGCGCTCGCCGCCTTCGGCACGGAGACCTCGTGGAGGCGCGAGAGGGCGGCGTCGACCGCCTCGACGTTGCGCTTGACGATCTCCGATCCCTTCTTCTCGTAGCTCTTGTGGATCGCCTGCTTGATCTTGGCGATCGCCGCCTCGCGCGGGAGGACGCCGGAGAGGGCGAAGAACGCCGCCTGCATGATCGTGTTGATGCGGCCACCGAGTCCGGCCTCGCGGGCGGTCGCGGCCGCGTCGATGACGAAGAAGCGAAGGCGCTTCGCGACGATCGTCTGCTGGACCTCGCGCGGGAGGTGCTCCCACACGTCGTCGGGCGGGTACGGCGCGTTCAAGAGGAAGGTCGCCCCCGGAGCGGCGAGGTCGAGCATCTCGTACCGCTCCACGAAGTTCCACTGATGGCAGGCGACGAATCCCGCGCTCCGGATGAGATACGGGGCGCGGATCGGCCGCGGCCCGAACCGGAGGTGCGAGATTGTGATCGCCCCCGACTTCTTCGAGTCGTAGACGAAGTACGCCTGCGCCTCCTGCTCGGTCTCCTCGCCGATGATCTTGATCGAGTTCTTGTTGGCGCCCACCGTCCCGTCCGCGCCGAGGCCGAAGAACACCGCGCGCACGACGTCATCGGGCTCGATCGTGAACTCGGGGTCGTCGTGAAGGGAGGTGTGCGTGACGTCGTCGACGATCCCGACGGTGAAGCGGCGCTTCGGCTGTGCCTTCCGCAGCTCGTCGAAGACCGCCGCGACCATCGAGGGCGTGAACTCCTTCGAGGAGAGCCCGTAGCGCCCGCCGATGACCGGAAGATCGCGGCCCTCCTCGCGGAGCGCCGCGACGACGTCGAGCCAGAGCGGCTCGCCGACCGCCCCCGGCTCCTTCGTGCGGTCGAGGACCGCGATCGCCTTGGCGGTCTTGGGGATCGCGGCGGCAAAGTCACCCGCCGAAAACGGCCGAAAGAGGCGCACCCTGACGAGTCCGAGCTTCGCGCCCTTGGCGTTCAGGTGCTCGATCGTCGCCTCGGCGGTCTCGGCGCCCGAGCCCATCATGACGAGGACCTGCTCGGCGTCCTCGGCCCCGGCGTAATCGAAGAGGCGGTAGCGCCGGCCCGTCCGGGTGTGGAGCGCGTCCATTGCCGCGGCGACGTGACCGGGAACCGCCGCGTGGAAGCCGTTCGCCGCCTCGCGGGCCTGGAAGAAGACGTCGGGGTTCTGCGCGGTGCCGCGGAGGACCGGGCGATCCGGCGTCAGCCCGCGGCCCACGTGCTCGCGCATCCGCTCGGCGGGAAGGAGCGCGCGCAGGTCGTCGTCGTCCAGGAGGCGGACCTTCTGCAACTCGTGGCTCGTGCGGAATCCGTCGAAGAAGTGGACGAACGGCACCCGCGAGGCGAGCGTCGCCGCATGGGCGACCGCTGCGAGGTCGTGCGCCTCCTGCGGCGAGTTCGAGCACAGCATCGCGAACCCAGTGGCGCGGCACGCCATGACGTCGCTGTGGTCGCCGAAGATCGAGAGCGCGTGTGTCGCCACCGTGCGCGCCGCCACGTGCATGACGAACGGCGTCAGCTCGCCGGCGATCTTGTACATGTTCGGAATCATGAGGAGGAGGCCTTGGGACGCCGTGAACGTCGTCCCCAGGGCGCCCGCCTGGATCGCGCCGTGGATCGCCCCCGCCGCCCCGCCCTCGGATTGCATCTCGATGACGTCCGGCACCGCGCCCCAGAGGTTCGGGCGTCCCCTCGACGCCCACTCGTCGGACAGCTCGCCCATCGGCGACGACGGCGTGATCGGGTAGATGGCGATGACCGAGCTGGCGCGATAGGCGACGCTGGCGGCCGCTTCGTTTCCGTCGACGACCTTCGTGGCCATGTGGTTTTCTCCCGGCGGGTGGACGGTCATTCTGTTTCCCGAGCGATCTGCTCGCCGGAAGATTCTGGACCAAAAGAGGCGAGAGGGAATGAGCCTGTCCCCATTTGCGGGGACGGTTCCTCCGTGACCGTCCCCGGGGAAGAGCGCGGCGCGGGAGAAGGGTCAGGCCGCCCGGAGGAACTGCTCAGCGACCTCCCGCCAAGCCTCGGGAGAAAGGAGCGTCGCGGGAGTGCCCGTGAGCGCGCCGCCGTCGGCGGCCGTCAGGCCGAGCCGCGCTTCAAGGAGTCGCGAGAGACGGAGGCTCTCGCCGTTCAGCCACGCCTTCGCCTCGGGCCCCTCGTGGAGACCCTTGGCGGGAGGCGCGTCGCTCTCGACGCGGAGCATCCATCCACGATGGTAGGGTTCGCGCTCGAACAGCGACGGGTGGTCGGTCAGCGCTCGGTTGCGCTCGACGATGACGCCGGCGACCGGCGACGGGATCGCGACCAGGCGGTCGCCGCAGCGGACGGCCGCGATGAGATCCCCTTCGCGGAGACGCAGGCCGATCGGAGGCAGCGCGATGCTCGAGACGCCCGCCAGGACACGCCTGGCGACGTCATCGAGGCCGACCTTCACTTGCCTGCCCCACTGCCGCTTGACCCACGCGTGCGCCGCGGTGTAGGCGACCCCCGGCTTGTAGAAGACGCCGCCGGCGTCGACCGTGCCTCTGACGCGCGCGCGCACCGAGACTACGCCCTGCGCCGCGAAGACGATCGCGGCGACGGGGACCGCGAACGCCGCGAAGAGAAGGACGAAGAGGAGGAGACGGATGCCGAGACCGGCGAAAAACACCATCACGCTTTCCATGACACACCTCCTCCATCGGCGAAGAAGAACTCGCTCTTGATCCGCTCCCACGCCTCGGGCGGAAGCTCGGCGGCGAACCCCGAGACGGGAAGTCCGCCGTCGGCCAGCGCCGGTCCGAGCGTCGGCGCCACGACCCCGCGCAGGCGCTCGGCGACGTCTTCCATGAACGCGCGCGCGGTCGAGCCCGTAAGGAGCTGGCGCCCGTTGGCGGCGAGACGCGGCGCGTGCACGCGGAGAAGCCATCCGTCGCCGTACGGATCGCTCTCGACGGCGTGAAGCCGCGCCGCCGGGTTGCGCGCGACGACGAGCCCGTCGACGGGAGAGACGACGGGAAGCGAGCCCGCGGCTCCGCGCAGCGTGATCGCCGGCTCGCCCTGGCGAATGGGCGTGCCGGCCGCCGGAAGGTCGACGTCGCCGATCGGGCCGATCACCGCTCGGGCGAAGTCGTCGACGCCGACGACGACCTCGCCGTCCGTCGCGGACCGCGCCCAGGCGTGGCCCGGATGCAGCGCGACGCCGTCGGGGACGTGAAACCAACCGGTCGGCACGCGCGCCGCCCGCCGCGCCGGCTGCGCCTCGAGGGCGGGACCGCGCGGCTCCGCGAAGCGCCAGAAGGGAACGAAGAGGACGAGGAAGCCGACCGCGAGCAGGTACTCGATGGTCTTGGCGGCTTGCAGCTCGGCGAGCATCCCGTTGTTCATCGCTCACCTCGCGTCGGCGCCTAGGATCGGCATCCGGTTGACGATCCACCGGAAGGTCATGACCCCGAGCGTGACGATCGTGATCGACCCGATGACTTCCATGACGCTGGGCACGTACTGGAACGGCTGCTTCCAGTTGAAGGCGATGATCGAGACGTCGACGCGGTTCAGGACGACCCCGAGGACGGCGAGCACCGCGGCGATCCGGACGGCCTTCACGTTCCGCGTGCGCGAGCCGTACGCGAACATCAGGGAAGGGACGAGGAAGAGCCCGCCGACCTCGACGAGCCACAGCGCTCCCCAGCCGGTCGCGAGCATCGCCCACGTCCCGCTCTCGGCGAGACCCTGCAGGCGGAGGAAGACGTACGCAAAGAGGACGATCGCCGCCGCGCGCCCGAGCGTCAGCGCGATCCGGTCGACGTCGACGGGGCGTCCTGATCCCGCCCGGTCGTGGAAGATCTTGTGCGAGACGCCGCTCTCGAAGATGACCATCGCGAGACCCGCCGCGATCGAGGAGACGAAGAAGAAGACCGGGATGTACGGTGAGTACCAGAGCGGGTGGATCTTGCCGGGAGCCATGAGGAAGAGGGCGCCGAGCGACGACTGATGCAGCGTCGACAGGACGATCCCGAGCACGATCGCGCCGAGCTCGATCCGATGGAGCGCCCGGAGCGGCACCTTCCAGCCCATCCATTCGAAGAACGCAGGGAGGAACTCGAGTGCCAGGACCGTCGTGTAGAGGGCGACGCACCAGCCGACCTCGAACATCACGGAGGTCGTGCCCCACGAGTAGACGATCGGATAGGGGATCCGCCACGGCTGGCCGAGATCGCAGAGGAGGCCGATCACGGCGAACACGTAGCCCAGGAACCCGGTCAGGATCGCCGCGCGGACGACCGGCTTGAGCTCTCGGAAGCCGAACATGTAGACCGCCGCGGCCAAGGTGTAGCCGCCCGCCGCGAGTGCGACCCCGCAGAGCATGTCGAAGCCGATCCAGAGTCCCCACGGCGTCGCCTGCGAGAGGTGGGTCGCCGCCCCGAGCCCGAAGGCGAAGCGGTAGACGATCACCGGGATCCCGATCGCCAGGATCAGCGCGAACGTCAGGTCGACGGCGTTCAGGTGCCGCCGCGCGTACGCCTTCCACCCCGTTCCGAGGAAGAGACGTCCCGCGAGGGTCGTCGTGGCCTCATTCATGGTCGTTCTCCTCGTCGCGGCGCCGGCTGGCGGTGTAGAGGCCCATGAGGAGCGGGGGCCAGAGGGTGATCACGAACGGGACCGCGCCGAGCGCGCCCCGCGTCTTGTCGAAGCGCGTTTCGTCGCCGACGTCCCTCGGGAGGCCGAAGTCCGAGAGCGGCCGGTCGGCGATATACATCCACGACGTGCCGCCGGCGTCGTGCTCGCCGAAGATCTCCGGAACGTACGTCGAGCCGGGCGCGTAGATCCGGCGCTTCGCCTCGGCGAGCAGCTCGCTGCGCTTGCCGAAGGTGAGCGCCTCCGCGGGGCAGTTCTCGACGCAGGCGGGCTTCCCGCCCTTGGCCAGCCGGGTGGCGCACATCGTGCACTTCCTCACGTAGGGAATCGCGCGGTCGTACTGGTACTTCGGCACGTCGAACGGGCAGGCGACCATGCAGTACCGGCACCCGATGCAGCGGTCCTCGTGGTACACGACGGGGCCGGCTTCCGTCTTGTCGAGGGCCTTCACCGGACACGCCGACGCGCACGCCGGGACGAGGCAATGGAGGCACTGCGATTTCGCATAGCGGTCCTCTCCCCCGCCCTGCGCCTTGTTGACGACAGTGAACTGGCCGGGGGACGTCGTGCGGTGCGTCGCGAAGATCGCGTCGTCGCCCATCGCCTCGGGCGCGGCGAGGCCGTTGGCCTCGGCGCACGCCGCTTCGCAGGTGCGGCAACCCAGGCACTTCGTCGTGTCGACGAGAACGCCGGCCCCGTCGGGCACGGGAGCCGTCTCGCGCGCGGACGCCGGCAGAGCGCTCGCGGCGCCTGCCGCGCCGATCGCGGCGCAGCTCTTGAGGAACGTCCTGCGGGCGATGCGCATCGCCTCACCTCACCCGCGCGGGGCGCGTCGCCCACCAGCAGAAGGCGACGAGGACGAGTCCCATCCACCAGAATGCGGCTGCGAGGATCATGGCCTGGCCTCCGTTTCTCGAACCGACGCGAGACGCGCGATCTCCCGGTACAGCGGGCACGACGCGTAGTCCGACGACGAGCACGGACCGAGCGAGACGACCTGATTGCGCGGGAGGAGCTTGTGCTGAGGGCAAGCGTCGCAGTACAGCATCACGACTTCCCTCAGGAAGGGGCAGGGCGTCTGATCGTTCGTGAGCTTCATGGCGACCGTTCGTACTGCGATTCGCGTGCCGGCGGAAAGCGCGCCGCGGCGTCGCGCAATGACGAGGTTCTCGACGTGCGGGGTGTGAACGCGCGGTGTCGCGGCGCGTGAAGTCGCGGTGCGGACAGCGGTTACGGGCGCTGGTGGAAAATGCGACGGACCGTCGCGATCTTCAACGGCGGGCGATCGGCTCCGGGTCGTCCTCCCGCCTGAGGTCGTACTTGCGGATCTTCGCGTAGAGCGTCGCGCGATCGATGTCGAGGACGCGCGCCGCCTGCGAGACGTTGCCGCCGGTCTGGCGGAGCATCGCGGCGATGTGACGCCGCTCGACATCCTCCAGGGACAGCGGCTTCCCAGTCCCCTCTCCGGCGTCGAACGGGCCCAGATGCTCGGGCCTCAAGACCGTTCCCGACGCGAGCACGATCGCACGCTCGAGGACGTTGCGGAGCTCGCGCACGTTCCCCGGCCAGTCGTGCGCGAGGAGGTGGGACATCGCCTCCTCCGAGACCCCCTCGACCGCCTTCCCGGTCTCGATCGCCAGGTGCTCGACGAGGTGGGCGACGAGGAGCGGGATGTCCTCCTTCCGCTCGCGCAGGGGCGGGAGGGTCAGCGGGATGACGTTCAATCGGTAGTAGAGGTCCTGGCGGAAGGCTCCGTCGCGGATCGCGCGGGGGAGGTCGCGGTTCGTCGCCGCAACGACGCGCACGTCGACCGGAATGGCGACGGTGCCGCCGACCCGCGTGATCTTGCGCTCCTCGAGGACGCGCAGGAGATCGATCTGGAGCTTCGGGCCGATGTCGCCGATCTCGTCGAGGAAGAGCGTGCCCCCGCCGGCCGCCTCGAACTTCCCCTGGTGGCGGTCGACGGCACCGGTGAACGCACCTCGCTCGTGACCGAACAGCTCGGACTCGAGGAGCGTCTCGGTGAGCGCGGCGCACGAGACGGCGACGAACGGCTTGGCCGCGCGCAGGCTCTCGGCGTGGATCGCGCGGGCGAGGAGGTCCTTCCCGGTGCCGCTCTCGCCGAGGATGAGGACGGTCGAGCCGCTCTTCGCCGCGGCCCGCGCCAGCTCAAAGACCGCCTGCATCGCCGGCGATTTGCTCACGAGGTCACGGAAGGTGTAGCCGCGCTTCAAGACCTTCCGGAGGATGAGGTTCTCCCGCCGGAGCGACTGCTGCGCGACGATCTTTTCGACCATGAGCGAGAGCTCCTCGGGGTCGAACGGCTTCATGAGGTAGTCGTAGGCGCCCAGCTTCATCGCGCGTACCGCGGTGTCGACGGTGGCGTACGCGGTCATGATCACGGCCGCGGCGGCGGGACGGATCGTGCGCGCCTCTTCGAGGACCTGGAGTCCGTCCATCGGTGTCATCTTCAGGTCGAGGAGGATCACCGACCACGAGTCCTCGCCGCGGAGCATCGCGAGCGCGGTGGGCCCGTCGGCCGCCGCCGCGACGGTGTAGCCGTCCTTTCTGAGCCAGCTCGTGAGCGACTCGCGGACGATCTCCTCGTCGTCGACGACCAGGATTCGAACGGCTTTCCGGCTCATGCCATCACCTCCCGTGGCGGCGCGACTCGTCGTAGAGCAGTCGGCAGTCCCGGCAGAACGTCTCGCCCTTGACGTCGATCTCCCGGACGCCCGGCGAGCGCGCCATCACGCACCCCGGGCTCCCGCAGTGCACGAGACCGTAGACGTGTCCCAGCTCGTGCAGCGACTCCTTCCGCAGGCGCTCCGCGAGACGTCCCGGCTCCCGCGCCGCGAGGCGCGCCGTCGAGACGACCGCCGCGCGGCCCGCCAGCTGCGCCTCGCCGAAGACGAAGGTCAGGATCGGAATGAAGAGATCGACGTCGGTGATCCCGATCACCTTGGCCGCCTCGGGATGCCTGGTCCCGAGCCACTCGAGGATCGCCCCCGAGTCGTACTGGCCGCGTCGCGGATCGCGCGCCACGCGGGGACGCTCCGGCTCGAAGCCGAGACGGACGCGCTGACGCAGCTCCAGATGGAGGTGCCGGACGAGCGGATCGCAGAGACCCGGCCCGGGGTCGCCCTCCCCGATCCAGCAGGCGACGACGCCGTCCATCGCTCACGCCACCCGCGCTCCGACGGGGACGAGGGGCAGGCGGATGCGCACCGTCGTTCCCAGACCGGGCTTGCTCGCGATCTCGAACTGGCCGCCGAGGTTCTCCACGATCCCGTAGACGACCGAGAGGCCGAGACCCGTCCCCTTCTCCTTCGTCGTGAAGAACGGATCGAAGATCCTGTCGAGATGCTCGGCGTCGATGCCGCTTCCTTGATCCGAGATCACGACGACCGCGTCGCGACCGTCCGGATCGCCCTCGGGCCGGATCCGGATGACGCCGCCTTTCGACGAGGCCTCGATCGCGTTGACGAGGACGTTGACGAACGCCTGGCGCAAGCGGCCGAAATCCGCCTTCACGATCGGGTGCGGCTCGAACGCGAAGTCGATCGTCAGGCCCTGCATCTCGGCCTGGTGCGTCACCAGGTGCACCGATTCTTCCAGGACGGCGCGGACGTCGATCTCGCGGAGGTCGAGCGGGCGCTGGCGCGCGAAGTCGAGGAGGTTGCGCACGATCGCGCTGCAGCGCTCGGTCTCGCGCTGGACGAGCCTCAGACGGGCGAGCGCCTCGCCGCGTGTCTGCTGATCGATCGTCTCCTGGTCGAGATCGCGGACGAGCAGCTTCGAGAACGTCAGGATGCCGGCGAGCGGGTTGTTGATCTCGTGGGCGATCGACGCCGATAGCTTGCCGAGCGACGCGAGCTTCTCTCCTTGAAGGAGCTGGGCGTGGGCCTGTTTGAGCGCCGCCGTGCGCTCCTCGACCTGGCGCTCGAGCCCGCCCAGCAGGCCGTCGATCTCGGCACGGGCGTCCCGCAGCGAGAGGCGCATCCCGTCGAACGACGTGGCGAGCGCTCCCAGCTCGTCGTCGGTGCGCGGGTGGACCGGTTTGTCGAGGTTGCCGCTCCCGATCTCCTGCGTCGCGCGCACGAGCGCCTTCACCGGCTTCACGATGAAGCGCCGGCTCACCTGCAGGATCACGCCGACGAGGAGGAACGTCAGCAAGATCCCGACGCCGAGCGTCTTGAAGCGGAGCGCGGCGATCTCCTCGTCCATGCCGCGGAGCGAGACGCCGAGGTCCACGATCCCGAGGATCGGCTGCTCGGCCGTCGTCGCATGACAGGCCTGACCGGCGCAGGCGGGCTCGTTCCTGATCGGCGTCATGAAGCCGAGGACGCGGTGGTCGCCCGAGCGCACGATGCGCGCCCGCGCCGCCTCGTCGAGCGCCGCGAGCGGCTTCGGCCCGGCGTGGCACGAGGCGCAGAAGTCGGTCGCTCGAGGGAGCGTCGTTCCGATCTCCGCGGGGTCGGTCGAGAAGGTGATCCGCCCTTCCTTATTGATGAGGCGCACCTTGTCGATGCGGGGCAGGCCGCCGATCTCGCGGATGACCTGGTACGCCTCGTCCTTCCGCGCCCGCAGCATCTGGTCGTGCGTCGCGCGGGTGATGCTGTCGCCGAAGAGCGCGGCGCCGTCGATCGCCTGCGCGATGAGGTGGCGCTCCTGCTCTCTCACTCCCAAGACGACCGCGATCGAGATGGCGCCGAACGTCGTCGCTGCGACGAGCGCCGTCAGACGCGTTCCGATGCGGCGGTGCCATGGGACCATCGAGAGACCCCGTGGAGAAATTCAACGTAGGACTTCGCCACGGAGGGTTCAAAACCGAGCTTGTCCGTTGTGTCGTCGCTTTTCGTCCGGGGAACAGCCGCCGGCCCAGCGCCCCCCCGCGCCCCGGCTGTTCCCTCCCTCCTTCGTTATGATGGGGTGTGGCGCTCACCCCGTTCCATCCCACCGTTCAACGCTGGTTCGCCGAAAGGGTCGGCACGCCCTCCCTTCCCCAGGTCGAAGGGTGGCCGCGCATCCGGAGCGGCCGGCACACGTTGATCGCCGCGCCGACCGGGACGGGAAAGACGCTCGCCGCGTTCCTGTGGGCGATCGACGGCTTGCTTCGTCGCGGTCGCGATCTCGAGGACAGGACGTACGTCCTCTACGTCTCTCCCCTGCGCGCCCTCGGCAACGACGTTCAGAAGAATCTCGAGCGGCCGCTCGCCGAGCTGCGCGCGATGCATCCCGATTTCCCCGAGGTCCGCGTGCTCGTCCGGAGCGGCGACACGCCGTCGTCCGCGAGGGCCGCGATGACGAAGAAGCCGCCGCACATCCTGGTGACGACGCCCGAATCGCTCTCGATCCTGCTCACGAGCGACGGCGGCCGGACGATGCTCCGGACGGTGCGGACGGTGATCCTGGACGAGATCCACGCCGTCGCCGGCAGCAAGCGCGGCGCGCACCTGGCGATCTCGGTCGAGAGGCTCGAGGCGCTCGTCGAGGCGCCGCTCCAGCGCATCGGCCTCTCGGCGACGCAGAAGCCGGTCGACGACGTCGCGCGTCTCCTCTGCGGGGTCGACCGTGCGTGCGAGATCGTCGACGTCGGTCACCGTCGCGACCTCGACCTCGCGATCGAGATCCCCGACGGTCCGCTCGAAACCGTCTGCTCGCACGAGACGTGGGGAGAGATCGTCGCGAAGATGGCCGCGCTCATCGGCGCGCATCGCACGACGCTCGTCTTCGTCAACACGCGCAAGCTCGCCGAGCGCATCTCCGCGCGGCTCAGCGAGGCTCTCGGCGAAGGGCTCGTCACGAGCCACCACGGGAGCTTGGCGCGCGAGCGGCGGCTCGACGCGGAAGCGCGCCTCAAGGCCGGGGCGCTCCGCGCGCTCGTCGCGACTTCCTCGCTCGAGCTGGGGATCGACATCGGCGACGTGGACCTCGTCATCCAGGCCGGGGTCACCGCCTCGATCGCCACGCTCCTCCAGCGTGTCGGGCGGAGCGGCCACACGCTGTCGCGCACGCCGAAGGGCCGGATCTTCCCGCTCACGCAGGACGACCTCGTGACGGCCACGGCGCTCGTCGACTCGATCCGCCGCGGCGATCTCGACCGCACGCCGCAGCCCGGGCACCCGCTCGACATCCTCGCGCAGCACATCGTCTCGGCGTGCGTCCCCGAGACGTGGGAGGCGAGCGCCCTCTTCGACGTCTTCCGCCGCGCCTCCCCGTACCGCGATCTTACGCGGGACGACTTCGACGCGGTCGTAGCGCTCCACACCGAGGGACGTTTCGCCCTGCTCCACAAGGACGGGATCCACGGCCGGATCCGCGCGACGAAGCGCGCGCGCATCACGGCGCTGACGTCGGGGGGCGCGATCCCCGACACCGGCCAGTATAAGGTCCTCCTCGAGCCCGAAGGGATCCAGGTCGGGGCCTTGGACGAGGACTTCGCCGTCGAGTCGAACGGGGGCGACGTCTTCCAGCTCGGGAACGCCTCGTGGCGCGTGCTCAAGGTCGAGCCGGGGATCGTCCGCGTCGCCGATGCGCAGGGCGCGCCGCCGAGCCTCCCGTTCTGGCTTGGCGAGGCGGCGGCGCGCACACCCGAGCTCTCGGAGGCGATCGGGCGCGTGCGGGAGAGCGCGCGCGATACGGCCTGGTCCGAGGACGAGCCGCGCCTCTCGCACGAAGCGGCGGTCGAGCTGGCCGCGTACCTGAACGAGGGCGCACGCACGCTCGGCGCCGTCCCGACCCCGAGGCGCGTCGTGGCCGAGCGCTTCTTCGACGAGTCGGGCGGCATGCAGCTCGTGATCCACGCGCCGTTCGGCGGGAGGATCAACCGGGCGTGGGGATTGGCGCTGCGGAAGCGTTTCTGCCGCGGCTTCGGCTTCGAGCTCCAGGCGGCGGCCAACGAAGAGGCGATCGTCCTCTCGCTCGGACCGCAGCACAGCTTCCCCCTCGAAGAGGTCTTCGACTACCTGCACCCCGACACCGCGCACGACCTCCTCGTGCAGGCGCTCCTCGCGGCGCCGATGTTCGGGACGCGCTGGCGGTGGAACGCGACGCGCGCTCTCCTCCTGCCCAGAACGCAGCAGGGCGGGAAGCGCGTGCCGACGCCGCTCCTCCGCATGCGCGCGGAAGACCTCCTCGTGCGCGCGTTTCCCCAGGTCCTCGCATGCCCGGAGACGCTCCCGGAGACGGAGCTGCCGGTCCCGTGGGACCACCCGATCGTCCGCCAGACGATCGAAGATTGCCTGACCGAGGCGATGGACGCCGACGGCTTCCTCGACGTCTTGCGCGACCTCCGCGCGGGACGGATCGAAAAGCTCGCCGTCGACACGACCGAGCCTTCCGCGTTCGCGCGCGGCATCTTGAACGCGATGCCCTACGCCTTCCTCGACGACGCGCCGCTCGAGGAGCGTCGGACGCAGGCCGTGGCCAACCGGCGCACCCTCGACGCGAAGACGGTCGACGTCCTGGGCGCGCTCGACCCGGACGCGGTGGCGCGCGTCCGCGAAGAGGCGTGGCCCGCGCCGGAGAGCGCCGAAGAAGTCCACGAGGCGCTCCAGTGGATGGGCTTCGTCACGCGCGAGGAGGCCGATCGCTCCGGTTGGAGCGCGTGGCTCGACGAGCTACGGAGCGACGGCCGCGCCGCGCTCGAAGACGACCGCTGGTACGCCGCCGACGCGACGCGAGACCCCAAGGCGATTCTCAAGGGAAGGATGGAGGCGCAGGGGCCTCTGCTCGCTCCCACAGCTGATGAGGAAATACTGCTCGCGCAGCTCGAGGTCGAGGGCCACGTCCTCCGGTGCCGTATCGCCGGGCGTTCCGCGTGGTGCGAGCGGCGCCTGCTCGCGCGCATCCACCGTTACACGCTCGAGCGGCTGCGGCGCGAGATCGAGCCGGTCACCGCCGCGGACTTCTGGCGATTCCTCGCCTGCTGGCAGCACGTCGATCCCGGCTTCCGCCTCGAAGGTCCGCGCGGCCTCCACGAGGTGATCCGCAAGCTCGCAGGGTTCGAAGCGCCGGCCGCCGAGTGGGAAGCGGCGCTGCTGCGCGTGCGCCTGCGCGATTTCCGCTTCGACACGCTCGACCACCTCACGCTCACCGGTGAAGTCTCGTGGGGCCGCCTGTGGGGACGCGGCGACAGCCCGGTCCGCTCGACGCCGGTCTGCCTCGTGCTTCGGGAAGATCTCGACATGTGGAAATCGCTCGCGACGCGGAAGGGCGGCGAAGGCCCGCTCGGCACCTACGCGACGGAGATCCTCACCGTCCTCGACCGGCGCGGCGCCTCGTTCACGCAAGACCTGAAGCGCGAGTCGGGCCTCCTTCCCGACCACTTCGAGATGGGGCTCACACAACTCATCGGCCACGGCCGCGTGACGAGCGACTCGTTCGGCGGCCTGCGCCGACTCATCACGCCGCCGAGCAAGCGCCGCGGCGCGATGGCGAAGGCGCCGCTCACCTCCGCGGGCCGCTGGTCGCGCTTCCGCGACGACGACGCGCCTCCCAGCTCCGCCACGGAAGACCAGGTCGCCTTCGTCGGCCAGCGCCTCCTCGACCGCTACGGCGTCGTCTTCAAGAAGCTCCTCGAGCGCGAGCGCATCCCGGTGCCGTGGCGCGACCTCGTGCGTCACTACCGCCTCCTCGAGCTACGCGGCGAGATCCGCGGCGGCCGCTTCGTCCAGCGCTTCTCGGGCGAGCAGTTCGCGAAGGCCGAGGCCGTCGACCTCATGCGCCGCCGTCGCCGCCTCGCCGCGAGCCGGCCGGAGCCCGCGCCGAAGCTCGAGGTCGCCGCCACCGATCCCCTGAACCTGCAGGGCGTGCTCACGCCCGAGCCGAGGATCCCGGCGCAGGCGCGGGGGCGGGTCGAGGTCGCCTGAGCCGATTGGACGATGCTTACCCCCTAAGCGTATATTACGGGCGTGAAGCTTCCCGAGAACATCAAGGAACGCTTTCGACGTTACGGCCGTCAGGGCGGCCAAGAGCGCGCGTCGCGCCTGAGCGCGGTCGCTCGCCGGCGCATCGCGGCCCGAGGCGCCTCCGCTCGTTGGATCCGCCAGCGATTCGGATCGGACCGCTTCGAGAGCCTCGGGCTTCCGGGCGGCGACCTGGTCGATCGCGGATTGAGCGACCTGGCCGCGGACCGCGTCTCGGTCGAGAGCCTTCTCGTCTCGCTCGCCGCGCCGCGCTTGCGGCGTGAGGGCATCCCGGTCGGCGCGACTCTGCCCGAACCGGAACGGAAGCTTCAGGAGCTGCTCGCGCGAGAGGACGGCGACTCGGCGCACTTCCGCTACAACGCCTATCGACGCCGGATCGTCTCATTCGCGGATTCCTGCCGTTTCGCGCGGCGCGATCGGGAGTGACGTGCGTCAGCCGCTGACGCCGGCGCGTGTCCAAGCGTTCCTGAAGGAGCTTGCGCGTTCCGCGCCGGATCGCGGCAGCTATCGCGTCTTCGTCGTGGGCGGTGGGACAGCGATCCTCTTGGGTTGGCGTCCGTCGACCTTCGACCTCGACCTGTACGCTCGCGATGAGCGCGTCTTCCGTGACATCCAGGGAATCAAGGAACGGCTCGACATCAACGTCGAGTTCGCCCGGCCCGAGGACTTCGTGCCCCCGCTTTCGGGGAGCGACGATCGGCACCTCTTCGTGGAGCGCGTCGGCCGCGTCGAGCTCTATCACTACGATCCCTACGCGCAGCTCCTTTCGAAAGTCAGCCGGGGGTTCGCGCAGGATCTCGACGATGCTCGCCGTTTCGTGACCAGCGGCATGGTCGACCCGGAGCGATTCCGCGCCCTCGTCGCCGCGATCCCCGACAAGACCTTCGCGAAATACCCCGCGCTCTCGAAGTCCATCCTCCTCCGGTCCGTCGAGAGGTTCTTGGCGTCGCTCGACGGACTCACGCGATAGACTTCGTCAGCGGATCCCGCGCACGACGCTCAACACCAGCTCCACCAAGATCAACGCAACGATCGCCGCCTCGAGGAGGAACAGCCGCCGATCGCGCGCGACGCCGATGAGCAGCTCGAGCGCGTCCTGGACGGCGTGGAGCTTCGCCTCGAGCGAATCGAAGCGGTCGACGAGGTCGAACTCGGCGCGGAGGTCGTCGTAGATACGGTCCATCGCGGGGTCGTCCCACGTCGCGTCGGGCTTGTCCAGGAGGTAGAGCGTCGACAGCACCTCGCTGCGGCGGCCGACCGCTTCGCCGATGAACCGGTGAAGGTTGCGGGTCCGCATCGGGACCACACCACGCGTCTCGAGGCGGCCGAGCAGCTTCCGCGTGCGGCCGAAGAGATCGTCGACGATGCGCTCGTAGGCTTCCATCGCGGCGCTCTGAGCGACGATGAGCGCGACCACCGCCGAGCGCGTTGGGCGCAGGTCGTCGACGATGAGCTGGCCGTCGGCGAAGCCGACTTTGGCGTCGGGGATCTCGCAGACCGTGAACTCCTCGCGGATGACGTCGGGGATGAGTCGCGGATGACGCGTGCGCAGCTCGTTCCTGAGAGCATCGCGCCGGCCCGGATCGACGTCGTGGAAGACGAGCGCGCCGAAGGAGAACGCGAAGACCTCGCCTCCTTCGGGGAGGGACGCGCGCAGCTCATGAGGCGTGACCTTCGGATGGGGAAGGAGCGCCGCGACCCAGTCGAGCGGCAGATCGTCGACGAAGGCGACCGCGACGAAGGCGTGCGCACGCTGAGTGCGAAACTGCGGTAGGACCACGGCGGCTCCTCTCACTGCATCCTGCCGCTTCGCCCGCCGGGGCGCCAGTCGGATTGTTGCGGAGTTGTAACGTTCGCCGCGTGCGATCCGATGGAACGTTGGAGTTGGGGGTCCATGCGCGCCATTCGCGAACTTTCCGGCCAGGGGCTGCACTGGTCCAGCATCAGCCCATGGCAGCGCCGCTTCGCGCTGCACGCGGCGGGCGAATTGGTGGCGCGCCTCCGCTGGGAGAAGGTGTTCGGCTCGCTCGCCGTCGCCGAGACGTCGGACGCGACATGGACGTTCAAGCGTTGCGGATTCTTGCGACCGGCGGTCTCGGTGCGCGTGTCCGGCGCCGAGTCGGATCTCGCGAGGCTCGAGATGGGATGGGGCGGACGGGGCGTGCTCCACGGCCCCGAGGGGCGCGCCTACGGCTGGGTCAAGACGAGCTTCTGGCGCTCGTCGTGGAGCTTCATCGATGCTTCGGAACGGCCCGTCGTCCTGTTCGAGCCGGAGTTCCTGAAGCGCGCCGCTTCGGTGAGGCTCGAGACCGGAGCGATCGAATCCCCCGACCTCGCCCTGCTCGTCTGCTTGGGCTGGTACCTCATGGTCCTCATGGCCGATGATGCGGGCGCCGTCGTCGCCGCGGCGGCCAGCTAGGAGAGCTCGAGATGACCGAGATCGCGCTCATCGAGGCGACCGATGCATTCACGCACGTGGCCCTGCGCGGGCCGCTCGACAACGTGGGCGTCGGCGCCGTCGAGCTGAAGCTGACGACCCAGACCGTGGCGCGCCGCAAGCCGGCGATCATCGATCTCACCGGCGTCGAGGTGCTCACGTCGCTCGCGATCGGCATGCTCGTCACGATCGCGCGGTCGATGCACGGACACGGCACCGGTCTCGCCGTGATCGCGACCGGACGCGCGAAGCAGATCCTCGAGTCGATGGCGCTGCAGCCGCTGCTTCCCGTTCATCCGTCGCGCGAGGAAGCGCTGCGGTCGCTCGGACTCACGAACCAGAGCGTGTAGGAAAAACTCGGTTCCTGTCCCCTATCCCACTCTAACCGAGAGCATCGAGATGGAGCCGCCGTCGACTCCTTCGACGGGAAAGTTGATCCCGTCGTCGCTCTGGCGCGTGCCGAGGACGTAGAGGAGCGGGAGATAGTGGTCGGGCGTCGGGATCGACAGCATCGCGTCGCGCCCGAGCGTCTCGTAGTTGACGAGCGGTGCGTGATCGCCCGAGGCGAGGAGGCCTCGCGCCTCCGCCTCGAAGCGGACGGCCCAGTCGTACGGCTCGGGCTCGTGGCGGCCCCACGCGTACGTGTGCAGGTTGTGGACGATGTTGCCGCTGCCGGCGATGAGGACCCCTTCGGCGCGGAGCGCTGACAGCTTGCGTCCGATCTCGAAGTGGAACGAGGCGGGGCGGGCCTCGTCGATGCTGAGCTGGACGATCGGCACGTCGGCCGCGGGGTAGACGTGCTTCAAGACCGACCAGGTGCCGTGGTCGAGACCCCACGACTCGTCGAGCGCGACCGGGAGCGGCGCGAGCATCGCTTGGATGCGGCGCGCGAGCGCCGGATCGCCGGGGGCCGGGTACTGGACGCGGTACAGCTCGCGCGGGAAGCCGCCGAAGTCGTGGATCGTCCGCGGCGACGTGCTGACGGTGACGCCGGTTCCCGGCACGTACCAGTGGGCCGAGATCGCGAGGATCGCCTTCGGCTTCGGGATCGAGCGTCCGATGCCGTTCCACGCGTTCGTGTACGCGTTGGTGCTGATCGCGTTCATCGGATTGCCGTGACCGAAGAAGAGGGCGGGCTGGATCGTGCTCATGCGCTCCATCGTAGCGCCGCCCGCCCGCCCTGCTCGCGCGGATCGCCTTGCCGATCTTGAACCGGCGCTTAACGGCCTACGGCGGCGTGGTCGAGCGTTCGACGGCCGGACTTTTCTGACGGTGCACGACGTCACGACCTCGCGCGCCTGGATGACGCTTCCGCCGGAATTCGGGGGAATGCTCGCACGCCTGGTCTGAGTCACCGTAGAATCTCCGGTCATGCGCCCCGGCTTTCTCGTAACGGCCCTCGCGGCCCTCTTGGCCACGAGCGCCTGGGCGCAATCGAGCGGCGGCCTCAAGATCCGCGTCATCGACAACGCCGACAAGGCGCCGATCATCGGCGCTTCGGTGACGATCTCGAACGCGAATCGCCTCGTCGCGACGACGACGCTGGTCGCCGACCGGAACGGCGTGGCGCTCTTTCCGGTGCTTCGATCCGGATCGGGATATGTCGTGACCGTCATCATGGACGGCTACGCGGGGATCCGCCAGGAGACGAGCGTCGGCACCGACGCGCTCAAGGAGCTCGTCATCGCGATGGTTCCCGAGCACGTCGAGCGGGTGACGATCGTCGACGAGAAGATCCCCGTCGACCTCGATCAGAACGAGGCGTCGACGCGATTCACCGCCGAGTTCATCCAGGACCTTCCGGTCGCGGGGCGTTTCTACCAGAACGTGCTCGCGCTCGCGCCCGGCGTCCAGGATCCCGACCACGACGGGAATCCGAATGTGAACGGCGCCAGGGAGCGCGACTTCAAGACGTCGGTCGCGGGGATCAGCAACGTCGATCCCCTCACCGGCCAGTACCTCAACATCATCAACCCGGACTCGATCGAGGACCTGAACGTCGTGACCGCCGGCGCCGGCGCCGAGTTCAGCCGCGCCCAGGGCGGCTTCGCGCAGATCGTGCAAAAGCAGGGATCGAACGATTTCGAGGGCGTCTTCGGGTTCCTCTACTCCTCGCACCTCCTCGACGGGAGCGGGTCGACCGGCATCTCTCAGAAGTTCCTCCCCGATTTCTACCTCTACCAGCCGTCGATCCAGATCTCGGGGCCGATCCTCCGGGACAAGCTCTGGTACCGCCTCTCGCAGGAGTACATCGCGCGCCAGGACCCGGTCGTGCTCGCCACCGGCGGGACGATCCAGACGCAGGGCGTCGAGCAGGTTTCGTCGGACAACCAGATCACCTGGCAGGTCAGCAACCGGAACAAGCTCTCCTTCAATTTCCGCACCGACCCGAAGACGCAGACCCACGTCGGCATCAGCTCGCTCGAGACGGTCGACTCGACGGAGGAGTTCCGCTTCGGCGGCCCCACGTACACGCTCACCTGGACCGCGCCGTACTCCCCGAGCCTCCTCATCGACTCGACCGTCGCTTACCAGAACACGCACCTCGACATCACGCCGACGGCGACCGGGGTCCCGAACAACTGCGGAACGCCGGCCTGGCTCCAGTACGCTCAGTGCTTCAACGTCGACAACGGGACGACGAGCGGCTCGTCGCCGCGCGACTGGGCCGACGTGCGCCAGCGTCTCACCGTGAGGAGCGATGCAACGTACTTCCTCGGGAAGAAGTGGGGCGCGACGCACCAGATCAAGTTCGGCCTGTCGATCGAGAACGAGCGCTACTCGCGCACGCTCGACCGCGGGCCGACGTTTCTGCAGACCTCCGTCTACAACCCATTCGCGCACAAGGCCGTCGTGAACTACGCGATCACCACCGCGGTGACTCCCGGCACCGTCCAGACCTCCACCGGCACGACGTGGGGGATCTACGGCGAGGACATCCTCCGTCCGATCGCGAACGTCTCGATCACCGTCGGGGCGCGGATCGAGAACGAGCAGATCCACGCGCAGGGGTACCAGCCGTTCGACCCGCAGGCCGAGCAGGACGCGTTCCTCGCGGCGGCGGGGAACCGGCCGGCCTCGGAGATCGTCGCGCTCCTCCAGCAGTCGTTCACGACCTACGAGGACGTCACCGGCGCCATGGGCGACGTCGCCGTGCAGTTCCCCGGTGCGACGTTCCAAGGCAGCGGGTACACGTCGCAGCTCGCGTTCTGGCAGAAATTTCGCCGCCCGAGCGACATCGACCTCAACAACGTGAACGTCGCGCCGCGCTTCGCCATCGCGTGGGACCCGTGGAACGACGGCAAGACGAAATTCTCGGCGTCGGCGGGCCGCTACTTCGACAAGATCTTCCTCGCGATCCCCGCAGCGGAGGCCGAGCCGGTCCTCGTCACCTTCAATACCGGCGTCGATCCGACCGTCCCCTTCGATCCCACCTTCTCCTACTCCACCGTCGACCGCAATCTCAAGACTCCCTACCAGGACGAATGGTCGGTCGCGGTCGAGCGCGAGGTCTGGCAGGAGAGCACCCTCTCGCTGCGCTACATCCACCGGAGCTTCAAGAACCAGCTCCAGGACGTCGACATCAACCAGGCGCCGAACGACTACGGGAAGTGCCGCATCCCGCCCGGCGTCGGTCTCTCGTCGCTCGTGCCGAGCCCCGGCGTCGGCCCGGTCGTCGACCCCTACACCGGCCAGACGTACATGGACACCGACCCCGGGATCGGCGATGGACGCCTCGACGACTGCACCGGCCGGCAGGAGAATTTTCCCGGCGCGTTCGGTCCCGGCGCGCCGACCTTCTCGCGCGGCGACGGCTTCGCCGACCTCTACATCCTCGATCCCGGCTGGGGGAACATCTTCAAGATCGGGAACTACAACCAGTCGCAGTACGACGGGGTCACGCTCGAGTTCGTGAGACGCCAGTACAAGAACTGGCAGATGGAGGCGTCGTACACGCTGTCGAAGGCGACGGGGAACGGCGAAGACTACAACCTCATCCTCGGGAACGATCAGTCGACGCTCCACGACGAGGCTGGTTACCAGTCCTACGACGTGCGCCACTCTTTCAAGCTCAACGCGACCACGATCATCCCCGGCGGCTTCCGGCTCGGGGGCTCGATGCAGTACCAGTCCGGGCTCCCCTACTCTCTCCTCTACCGCGATCTCTCCGCGACGACCGGCTCGCCGCGCGTTCCGATCCTCCACACGTTTTACGGGGTCCGCACGGTCTACCCGACGCACCAGCGGAACGACCAGCGGAACGTCGGCGCGTGGAACTTCGACACGAAAATCACGAAGGAGCTGACCCTCGCCAAGGGGATGAACCTTCAGCTCACCGGCGAGATCTTCAACCTCCTGGGCGAGAACACCTACACGATCTACAACTCGTACACGAAGTCGGGCCAGCAGATCAACGGCACGAACGACGCCTACCGCCGCTTCGGCCGCCAGTACCAGGTGGGAATGCGGCTCGCGTTCTGAGAATTGTCCTATGATTCTCGGCACGGGAGCCGTCGCATGACCGAACGCACCGCCGCGGAGCGCCGCCTTGCCGCGCAGCACGCCGCCGCGCTGGCGCTGGCAAGGTCCGCCTCGCTCGCGGACGCGGCGCCCGAGGTCCTGCGCGCACTGTGCCAGGCGCTCGGCTGGGCGCACGGGGCGCTCTGGAACGTGGCGGCCGACGCGGGTGTCCTCCGCTGCGTCACGACGTGGCACGAGGAAGGGGTCGGTGCGTTCGACACGGTGACGCGTGAGAGCGAGTTCCCGCGAGGCGTCGGCCTCCCGGGGCGCGTCTGGGAGAGCGCGAAGCCGGCCTGGATCCACGACGTCACGAAGGACGCGAACTTCCCGCGCGGCCAGATCGCCGCCGCCGACGGGCTCCACGGCGCCTTCGGGTTCCCGATCCGCATCGGGCCGCAGGTGTTCGGCGTCATGGAGTTCTTCAGCCGCGAGATCCAGGAGCCGGATCCTCCGCTGCTCGCGATGCTCGGCACCGTCGGCATCCAGATCGGCCAGTTCCTCTCGCGCAAGCGGGCCGAGCAGCAACTCGACAAGTTCTTCACGATGTCGCTCGACCTCCTCTGCATCGCGGGGGCCGACGGCTACTTCAAGCGGCTCAACGGCGCGTGGGAGAAGACGCTCGGCTTCACGATCGCCGAGCTGCTCGCGAAGCCTTACCTCCACTTCATCCATGTCGACGATCGCGAGGCGACCCTCGGGCAGGCCGCCGGCCTCGCGCGCGGCGAGAACGTCATCTCGTTCCAGAACCGGTACCTCTGCAAGGACGGCTCGTACCGCTGGATCTTCTGGAACGCGACCTACGATCCCAAGGAGGAGCGCGTCTACGCGATCGGGCGCGACGTCACCGAGCGGCGACTGGCGCAGGAGGCGCAGGAGGAGAACGCGCACCGGCTGGCGCTCCTCGTCACCGAGCTCGAGCGCGCGCGTCACCGCGCCGAAGAGGCGGCGCGGGTGAAAGCCGACTTCCTCGCCAACATGAGCCATGAGATCCGCACGCCGATGAACGCCATCATGGGCATGACCGATCTCGCGCTCGGGACGAAGCTCTCCGGCGAGCAGCGCGGCTACTTGACGACGGTGAAGGGCTCGGCGAAGGCGCTCCTGGCGCTCGTCGACGACATCCTCGACCTCTCCAAGATCGAGGCGGGGAAGCTCGAGCTGGACAAGGTCGCCTTCGACTTCCGAGAGACCGTCGAGGACGCGATCAAGGTGCTCGCCGTGCGCGCCGGGGAGAAGGGGCTCGAGCTCGCGTGCCGCATCGCCCCCGAGGTGCCGCCCGCGGTCGTCGGGGACCCGGGGCGCCTCCGGCAGGTGGTCGTCAACCTCGTCGGGAACGCGATCAAGTTCACGGCGAAGGGCGAGGTCGTCCTCGAGGCCGCGGTCGTCACCGCGGGCACCGACGACGTCGACATCAAGGTCGCCGTGCGCGACACGGGAATCGGCATCCCCGAGGACAAGCGGCGGCTCATCTTCGGCGCCTTCACGCAAGCGGACACGTCGACGACGCGCCGGTTCGGCGGCACCGGTCTCGGGCTCGCGATCGCGACGCAGCTCGTCGAGATGATGGGGGGCACGATCGAGGTCGCGAGCGCGGTCGGCCAGGGAAGCACCTTCTCGTTCACCGCGCGGTTCGGCATCACCGAGGACGTGCCGGAGCCGCGACGTCCCCATGCCGAGCCGGCGAATCTCGCCGGCCTTCCGGTGCTCGTCGTCGACGACAACGCGACGAACCGGCAGATCCTCTGCGAGATGCTCGCGAACTGGAGGATGTCCCCGGTCTCCGCCGAGGGCGGAACGGCCGCGCTGGCCCGCATGAAGGCGGCGGAGGCGTCCGGCCGTCCGTTCCGTCTCATCCTCTCCGACGGTCAGATGCCGGAGATGGACGGCTTCATGCTGGCGGCGGCGGTGAAGGGCGATCCCATCCTGAGGCACCTGCCGATGATCCTGCTCACCTCGGCCGGGCGCCCGGGCGACGGCGCGAAGTCGCGCCGCCTCGGGATCGCCGCGTTCCTCACGAAGCCGGTGAAGCAATCCGACCTGCTCGACACGATGACATCCGTGTTGACCGGCATGGAGACCGCCGAGCCCGAGGCGGTGCCAATCGCTCCGGCGGCGCGCCCCCTGCGCATCCTCGTCGCCGAGGACAATCCGCTCAACCAGCGGGTCGCCCGGCACATCCTGGAAAAGCGTGGCCACACCGTCGTGATCGCTCGGAACGGGCGCGAGGCGATCGACGCCCTGGCGCCGGGTGCCGCGCCCGGGTTTAACCTCGTGCTCATGGACGTCCAGATGCCGGAGCTCGACGGGTTCGCGGCGACGGCGGCGATCCGCCAGCGGGAGGCCGGGGCGAAAACGCGGATCCCGATCCTCGCGATGACGGCGCACGCGATGGAGGGCGACCGCGAGCGCTGCCTCGCCGCGGGGATGGACGGATACGTCACGAAGCCGGTCGAGGCCGACCGCCTCCTCGAGGCGGTCGAGGGCGCGGTCGCTTCGTTCGATCCGGCGACCGCGATGGCGCGCCTAAAGGGCGACCGCGCGCTCCTCCGCGAGATGATCGAGATCTTCCTCGCCGATGCGCCGGCGATGGTCGGCGCGATCCGATCCGCGCTCGAGGCCGGCGACGCCGAGACGTTGCGTCGCGCGGCTCACGCGCTCAAAGGCTCGGTTGCCAACTTCGCGGCCGCCCGCGCCGTCGCCGAGGCGAAGACGCTCGAGACGATGGGCGCGTCGGGCGATCTCAGCGGAGCCGCCGCGGTCCTGGCCCGCCTCGAGAACGCCCTCGAGCGGTTCCGGACCGACGCGCTCGAGGAGACGGCACCATGAAATCGATCCTCGTCGTCGACGACGACCGAGTCACCCGTCATCTCCTCTCGTCGGTCCTCGAAAAGGCCGGGTTCCGGGTCACGAGTGCGTCCAACGGCCCCGAGGCGCTCGAGCGCGCGAAGGCGAATCCCGATCTGATCCTTCTCGACATCTGGATGCCCGGCATGTCCGGGCTCGACGTCCTCGAGCGGCTCCGCGCCGACGGAACCTCTTGCCCCGTCGTCGTGACGACCTCCGACGACACGCCCGACACGCTCCTGAAGGCGCTGCGCGGCCAAGCGCTCCATTTCCTCTCGAAGCCGGTCGATCCCGCGGCCCTCGTCGAGATGGTCGAGACGGCGCTCTCCGGCGACGGCCTTCCGGGCATCGAGGTCGTCTCGGCGACGAAGGACTGGGTCGAGCTGGTCGTGCCGTGCACGCGCCAGGCGGCGGCTCGCATCGAGGGATTCCTCGCGCACCTCGACGCGCACCTCACCGCCGACGTCCGCGAGTCGGTCGGCTACGCGTTCCGCGAGCTGCTCCTGAACGCGGTCGAGTGGGGCGGGAAGCTCGACCCCAACCGCAAGGTCCGGATCGCCTACCTCCGGGCCAAGCGGATGCTCCTCTACCGCATCGCCGACCCCGGCACCGGCTTCCGCCTGGAGGATCTCTCGCACGCCGCGATCGCGCACGAGAACGACCCGATCGAGCACATGCGCATCCGGGAAGAGAAGGGCCTCCGCCCCGGCGGATTCGGCCTCCTCCTCGTGCGCGCCAAGGTCGACGAGCTGATCTACAACGAGGCGCGGAACGAGGTCGTGTTCGTCAAGTATCTCGAGGAGCCGAAGGGCTGACCTACTTCGCGGAACCGCCCACGGTCACGTCGACCGGCGCGCCGTCCCGGATCACGGAGATCACGAGCGGACGGAACTGGAAGAGCTGGCCGATCTCGGAGAAGCTCAGCTCGCCGACCGGACGCCCGTTGAGCTTCGTGATCTGATCCCCTTCCTTCACCCCCGCCGCTTCCGCGGGCGATCCGGGGACGACCTTCTCGACCGGCAGCTTTCCCTCCGCGACGCCGTGCGTCATGATCCCGAGCCTCGGCCGCTCGGTCGGCGCCATCGGCTTTCCGTTCGAGACGAGGCGCACGCGCTCGTGCGCGCGGTCGACGGTGACGACGAGCGAGCGGAGGAGATCGCCGCCGATGTTCGCCTGCGGCAGGTCGACGAAGCGGATCTTCGGCTTGTCGAGCGTGAGACTGCCGATCCGAACGGTGCCGTTCAGGCCGGCTTCGAGCACCGGGTAGTCGCCGCTCGCGGTGCGCGCGCGGCCCACCTGATGCGGCGGCCCGTCGAGCGGGAGCTTGTCCGCCGCGGAGAGCGGGAGGCCGATGAACCCGGTCGAGCCCGAGTCGAGGTGCGCCTTGAACGGCGTGCCGGCGACGTCGATCGGGACCGACGGGATGCCGTCGTCGAACGACGCCTTGAGGACGGTCTTCCCGTCGGGCTCGGGAAGCGGCGCAGGCTCGATCGTGATCGACCCGCCGTCGCCGTCGATCGTCACCGGCCGCGGCGCGAACAGGCCGAGGCCGACGACGCCCCGTGGTGCTTCCGGGCCGAGGATGTCGCGCTTCCATGAGATCGTCTCGACGCTCCTCAGGGTCAGCTCGCCGCACTGCACGCGATCGACGTTCAGGAGCTTCGCCTCGATCGCTTCCGGCGTGTTGGGATCTCCGATGCGCCGCGTGCCCGAGGGCGCGAGGCTCAGCGCGTTCGCCAGATCCTCGTCGATGATGAGGCCGGCGCCGGACCCCGTGTCGAAGAGGAACCGGTAGGGCCCTTGATCGTTGAGCTTCAGCTCGATCGTCGGTCGGCCGAAGCTGAGGGTCATCGGCACCTTGACCGCGGCGGGGGCGGCCTCTGGCGCTGGAGCGGATGTTGCGGCGAGCAGACCAAGGCCGAGCGCGAGGAGCAAGGATCACCTCCCGATGGACGCATCATCGTAATACGTCCGCGCGGGGAGGTTGGACGATGGAGCCGGCGGGCGCTTTCTGTCCGAATCATCGGTGAACGCACGCTGGACGCGCGGCGTCCATCGCGAGAGGATGTGGGCGTGCACGCACGGGGCCTCGTGCTCGCGGTTCTCGTCGCCACGAGCGCGGCGCGCGCCGGTGATGCGCCCGCGCCCTGGGCCGGGACGCTCTTCGCGCGTGAGGCGGAGGATCAGCCCGCCCCGAAGCCGGAGAAGAAGGGCTGCGGCTGCTCAGATCCGGAGACGCGCGCGCGTCATTTCAAATGCTTCTTCCACCTCCTGGGGCACGACTTCGTCCGCGTGTTCACGGCACCGGCGCGCTGGGAGAAGAAGGATTGGTGGTACGCCGCCGCCGGCGTCGCGGGCGTCGGGCTTCTCTTCGTGGTGGACGACAACATCCGCGCCACCGTGATCCACCACGACGACCGCTTCCAAGACGACGTCGCCAGCACCGTTCAGCCGCTCGGCACCTGGGCCTCGTTCATCGTCATCGGTGGGTTCACGTTCGGTGGTCTCGCAGCGCACGACGACAAGGCGTACGGAGCCGGGATCGACGCCCTGTCCGCGAGTGCGATCTCCGGCCTCGTCATCGTGCCGGTCATGAAGAAGGTCATCGGGCGCTTCCGGCCCAACGCGGGATACGGGCCCTATCACTTCGAGCCGTTCAAGCACGGGCCGTCGTTCCCGAGCGGCCACGCCGCCCAGGCGTTCACCGTCGCGTCGGTCATCGCGACCGAATACCCGAACCGGTGGGTGAAATTCGGGTGCTACTTCCCCGCCTCGCTCGTCCTCTTCGCCCGCGTGCGGCACGACGCCCACTGGGCGTCGGACGTCGTCGCCGGCGCGCTCATCGGCTATGGCACCGGGCGGGAAGTCGCGCGCACGAACCTCGCCGAGCGCGAGGGGCGGCCCAAGGTCCGACTCGTACCGACGGTCACGCCGCGTGGGCCCGCGATCATGCTCGCGGTGCGCCTGTGACGCGCATTCGCCTCGTCGTCCACGGCACGGTGCAGGGCGTCGGCTTCCGTTACGCCGCGCGCGAGGCGGCGTCGCAATGCGGCGTCCTTGGCTGGGTGCGCAACCGCGCCGACGGCTCGGTGGAGATCGTCGTCCAGGGCTCGGCTGCTTCCGTCGCGCGGATGACGGCGTGGGCCGAGTCGGGCCCCGCATACGCCGACGTGCTGCGCGTCGACGTCGCGCGCGAGGACGCGGCGCCGGACCTCGAGGGGTTCGAGATCCGGCGCTAAACGCCGGCGGTCACGACGGTCGAGGCAACGCCCGCTCGCTCCGTGCGCGCGAGCCGCTTGCGGAATCTCAGGTGCCGACGCCGCGTCAGCTCGACGAGCGGCCGCCAGACGGCGTGGACGAGGTGCCGCCGGATGAGGAACCGCCAGAAACGGTTCGACCGCTTGTAGAGATACGACATCGCGAGATACGCCGGCACCGCGCGGACGTCCTCGGGGCGCCGCCTCCAGATCGATGCGTGGGAGAAGAGGCGCTCGTAGATCCAGGCGTAGCCCTCCTCCAGCTCGTCCGGGGTCATGTGCCTCGGGCGGAAGACGCAGTGCGCGGTGTCGTAGAGAGACCATTCACGGTGGAGGAGACGACCCTCGGACTCCATCTGCCGGAAGAGCGGCGTCGCGGGGTAAGGCGTCATGATGTGGAACGTCGCGCACTCGAGACGATTCGCCTCGACCCATTCCGCCGTGCGCGCGAACACGTCCTTCCGGTCGTGATCGAAGCCGAGGACGAACGACCCGTTGACCTGGATGCCGTGGTCGTGGAGGAGGCGCACGCGGCGCGCGTAATCCTCGGTGCGCGGCGTCTTCTTCCTCGCCTCCACCAGGTTGTCGTCGGTGAGCGACTCGAAGCCGATGAAGACGCCGGTGCAGCCGGCGAGCGCCATCTCGCGCACGAGCGACGGATCGTCGGTGACGTCGATCGAGACGGCGGCGCTCCAGATCTTCTCCAGAGGCCGTATCGTCCGGCAGAGCGTGCGCAGGTAATCGGGGCGCGAGCCGAGGTTGTTGTCGACGAAGACGGCGTACGGCTGCCCGTCGGCCGTGAACTCCGCCGCGATCTGCTCCGGGTCGCGCATCCGATACGGCATGCGTAGGCCTTCGGTCGCGAGATAGCAGAAGCCGCAGCGATTGTGGCATCCCCGCGTCGCGATGAGGCTCGTCGTCGTCAGGAAGCTCGAGCGCGGAAGGAGCGCGCGCTGCGGCGCGGGGTCGTCGCGGTATTCGTTGTCGTAGTGCGCGGCGTAGCGCGGCTTCAGGTTGCCCGCCTCGATGTCGGCGAGGATGCGCGGCCAGAGCTGCACGCCATCGCCGACCGCCAGCGCGTCGGCGTGCGGCGCGCACTCGTCGGGACACGAGAGGACGTGGAGGCCGCCCAGGACGACCTTGCTCCCGCGCGACCGGTACCAATGGGCCAGCTCGAACGCGCGCTTCGCGAACGTCAGGTGGACGCTGATCCCGACGACTTCGGGTAGCGGATCGAACGGCGGCCGCCCGTCGAGCAGATTCTCGTCCCAGTAGCTCACCGTCCAGTGCGACGGCGTCGTCGCTGCCAGGCTCGTGAGGGCCAGGCTCGGCGTGAGGACGTGCTTGCCGAACGAGGCGTTCGGATCCTTGGGATAGAAAGGGTTGATGAGGAGGGCGTGTCGGCGCCGGAGCGACCCCGCCTGCGCCATACCGAGCGCGGGCGGGGTCGTCATGTCATGCGGAAGCCAGCGGCCTTTGCTCATGCAATGTACTTTGCATTGCAAAGTCTCGCCTGTCAAGCGCCGCGTTTCGGACGTGCGGCGCTTCTAGGAAAGTCTTACTGCGGAGCGCACTCGGGACACGGGACGCCGTTTCTCACGCAGATCGGCTGCGCGGTACAGCCATAGCAGCAGTGCGTGCCGCTCGAGCAGTGCTTGGTGGCGCAGGTCGCGCCGCCCGCGACCGCCGGCTGGGTGAGCGTCATCGCGCCCACCGTGATCGAGACGACCGCGAAGACGAGAGCCGAGAACGAGATCAGACGCTTTCTCATGGTTTCCTCCGTGGTGCCGCGGATCGTACACCCGACGGACGCATCAGCAACCCTTGATGTCGAAGTTGGGATTCTCGGCCTTGATCTCCGCCAGGAGCCGGTAGAAACCCGTGAATTGAAGGAAGAACCGGAGCTTGCCGTCGTCGTGCTTCAGCACGTAGAGATTGTTGCCGAAGCCGGCAGGAGCGATCGAGACGAGGCGCCGAGCTTGGACGCTCACGTTTCGCATGAGCGCGACGAACTCGATCGTGCCGTCGTCGTGCACCCGGATCGTGTGCGGCATGCGGAGGATCCACCACCACCAACCGCCGACGACGAGCAGCCACGGAAGGAGGACCACGCTCATCGAAGGATCGGCTTTCGGATCGTTGAGGATGATCGGGAGAAGGATCGCGGGCAGACCGGTGATGAAGGCGAGGATGCCAAAGATGTAGATCTTGAAATAGAGGGGGACCGCGAGCTTGAGCACGTCGGGCGTCATCGACACGAACTCCTCCCGTCAGCATAAGCCCGTTTCACGCCCCGTCGTCTTAGAATGCGCGCCATGACCTCCACACCTCGCATCCTCATCCTCGGCGCCGGCTTCGGTGGGCTCGAGCTGGCGTCGCTCCTTTCCGAACGCTTCGGCGAGCGCATCGATGTGACGCTCATCGACAAGGCCGAGGGGTTCGTCTTCGGATTCGCGAAGCTCGACGTCATGTTCGGGTACAAGACAGCGGAGGGGGTGCGCCTCCCCTACCGTGACGTCGCGAAGCCCGGCGTGCGCATGCTGCGCGAGACGGTCATCGCGATCGATCCTGCGGCGAAGCGCGTAACGACGGACGCCGGAACGCACGAGGCCGACGTCCTCGTGATTGCGCTCGGCGCGGATTACGACGTTTCGAAGACGCCGGGCGTCGTGCTCGGCCAGAACGAGTTCTATTCGGTCGAGGGAGCCGCGCATCTGCGCGAGGTGCTGCCGTCGTTCCGCGAGGGTGATGCGGTCGTCGGAGTCTGCGGCGCCCCCTACAAGTGCCCGCCGGCGCCGAGCGAGTGCGCGCTCATGCTCCACGACTACCTGTCGCGCCGCGGCGTGCGCGATCGATGCACGATCACGCTCGTCAACCCGCTGCCGAGCCCGGTGCCGCCGTCGCCCGAGACGTCGAAGGCGCTTATCGAGGCGTTCATGGAGCGCGGCATCGTCTACTTTCCCGGGCACCGTCCCGTCTCGGTGGATCGCGCGCGGAAGATCGTCACGCTCGACGACGGCCGTGATCTTCCGTGCGATCTCTTCCTCGGCATTCCGAAGAACACCGCGCCCGCGGTCGTGGTGGCGACGGGTCTCACGCAGGATGGGTTCGTCATGGTCGACCACCACACGCTCGAGACCAAGGTCGAGAACGTCTACGCGATCGGCGACGTCGCGAACAACGGGGCGCCGAAGGCGGGCGTGTTCGCCGAAGCGTGCGCGAAGACCGTCGGCGCGAATCTCATCGCCAAGCTCGAGGGACGCGAGCCGACCGCCAAGTATCCCGGCGCGGGCTCCTGCTACATCGAATTCGGCGCCGATCGCGTCGCGCGCGTGGACGTCGATTTCTTCTCCGGCCCGAAGCCGACCGGCACGTTCCACGCGCCCTCCGAGGCGCTGCGCGCCGACAAGCGCGAGTTCGGACGCAGCCGGCGCCTGCGGTGGTTCGGGTTACCCAAGTAGCCCACGGTTCGCCGCGAGGAACTGCTCCCTCCAGCGATAGTGCGCCAGCAGTTCGGGGCGCAGGCTCCCGAGGATCACCGTCGCGGCGTAGAGCGCCTCGACCGAGGCGAGACCGCCCTCGGGATCGGGGACGAGCTTGCTCCTGCGCGGAAACGCGGTGACGAGTCGAGGGAGCCGGCGCCGCAGGAGATCGCCGTCGATCCGCCGGGACAGCGCTCCGATACGCCGCCACGTGCTGTCGATGAGGAGGAGATCGAGGCCGCGATCGTCGGCGGTCAGCTCGTCGCCGTCGATGGCGAGCCAGATTCTCCGTCCGGCATCGAGGCGCCTCGCGGGATGGAGCGGCACGAAGCGAACGCCGGCCATGCCGCGGAGCGGCGTCACCGAGCACTTGTTGCGCGGCTCGCGCCGATCGTGCGCGATCAGGATGTCCATTCAGGCCTTGCGGCGGGGGCCCGCCAATCTCTTGATGAGCGGGCGGGTCGCGCGCGCATCGGCGACGGCGATGAAGATCGTGTCGTCGCCGGCGAGCGTGCCGAGAACCTCCGCCCACGCGAGCCGGTCGATCGAGACGGCGACGCGCTGCGCGTCGCCGGGTGAGGTGTGGACGACGACGAGGTGGTCCCCCGCCGCTTCGGCCGTGAGGATCCCCTCGCGGATCCGCGCTTCGTCGGGATCGCGTCCCGCCGCGGCGCCCGCAGGACGTTGATAGCCGTTCTTCCCCTTGACCAGCTTGAGCGCCTGGATGTCGCGGCTGACCGAGGACTGCGTCACCTTCCAGCCTTCGGCGGTCAGCGCCTGCGCCAGATCCTCCTGCGTGGCGACCCGGCGCGTGCTGACGATCTCGAGGATACGCAGGAGCCGCTTGGGACGCTCACGGCTCACGGCGCCCCCGCGAGCGTGCGGACGGTCCGCGCGAGCGCACGCTCGCGCGCGACGGCGAACCGTGCGACGGCGACGGCTCTTGCGCGGAGCGGACGGAGGTCGGCGCGCGGTACCTTGGTCGTCCGCCCGGCGTCGCGCCGGCCCTCTTCGACGGATTTCGAGACCGTGCGGTACGCCTCGCGGAACGGAACTCCTGCCGCGGCCAGCTCGAGCGCGGCGCCGGTCGAGCGGACGCCGCCGTCGAGCGCCGCCGCGCATCGCGCGCGATCGACCGTGAGACCGGAGACGCCCAGCCGCAACATCTCGAGCATCTCCGAGGTCCTCGGCAATGCGCGCATCAAGGGCTCCTTCAGGAGCTGGAAATCGCGATGGTATCCCGAGACGAGCTTGGCGCGGAGGGCGAGCGTCGCGGCGAGGTCCCCTTCGGTCGCGGCGGCCCGGCCCCGGCACAGCTCGAAGAGGTCGGGGTTGCGCTTGTGGGGCATCAGGCTCGACCCGGTCGCGAGCCGCCGGTCCAGCTCGAGGTAGCCGTACTCGCCCGCGGTGTAGTGAATCGCGTCGCTCGCGGCCTTCGCGGTGTCGTGCGCGAGCTGGACGCACCAGAAGAGCGCGGCCGCCTCGAGCTTGCCGCGCCCGTTCTGGACCGCCGTGACCGGAGATTCGACCGCCTGGAACCCCAGCGCGGCCGCGGTGGCGGCTCGATCGAGCGGGAGCGGCACGCCGTAGCCGGCGGCGCTCCCGAGGGGCGATCGATCGACCGCGGCCCAGAGCGACGGGAACGATTCGAGCGTGTCGATGAGTCCGGCCGCGTGGCCCGCCGCCCAGAGCCCGAGGGACGAAGGCATCGCCTTGCGGCCGTGCGTGTAGCCGGGGAAGGCAACCGAGGCATGCCTCGTCGCGAAGGCGAGCAGGGTTTCGACGAGCTGCCGGGCTTCGGCGTGGACGTCGAGGAGCGCGCGCTTGAGGTAGAGGCGGAGGTCGCACGCGATCTGGTCGTTGCGAGAGCGCGCCGTGTGGAGCTTCGCGCCGGCGCGTCCCGCGCGCTTCGTCACCCAGCCCTCGACCGCGCTGTGGACGTCTTCGTCCTCCTTGCCGATCGTGAAGCGCCCGGACGCGGCCGCGCGGAAGGCGGCACGCAGCGCCGCGCGGAGGGAGGCGCGATCCGCCACCGTGATGAGGCCGGACGCGTAGAGGCCCTCGACGTGTCCGAGGCTTCCGAGGATGTCCCATGCGAGAAGACCCGCGTCGACCTCGCGGTCGTTGCCGACGGTGAGCGCCAGCATCCGCGGATGCGGGCGGACGTGCTGGGACCACAGGGTCGACTTCACGCGAGGTACTCCTTGGCGAGGGCGGCGTAGAACGTCCGCGCGAGGGCGACCTCGTCGAGCCTCACGCTCTCGTTCGCGCGATGGGAGAGCGCGCTGTCCCCGGGCCCGCACTTCAGCGCGTCGAGATCGCGGAGGAAGACCCAGTCGCTGCACGTCGGGCTCCCATACGAACGCGAGGCAGGACGGACGCGTCGCGCGACCCCGAGCAGCTCCGACCGGTCTGGGGTCTCGCACGGAACGAGCCGGTCGGAGATCACGCGAACCTCCGAGCGCATCGCTTTGCCCAGCTCCTGGACGACCTGCTCGTGGCTCCAGTCCGGGGTCGTCCGCACGTCGAGCGTCGCGACCGCCTCGCCCGGGATCACGTTCCTCGCGACGCCGGCCGCGAGCATCGTCGGCGTCGCGGCGGCGCGCCCGAGGAGCGCGTGCGAGCGTTCCGCGAACAGCTCCCCGACCCGGAGGAGATCCGAGGCGAGCGTCTCGATCGCGTTGGTCCCGGCGCCTGCGTGGCCCGCGTGCCGCTGCGCGCCGCGCGCGTGAAGCTCCGCGACGACGAGACCGCGCTGCGCGACGGCGAAATCGAGGCCGGTCGGCTCACCGACGACGGCGGCGTCGATCGGGCCGGCGGCGGACACCGCGTCCGGCATCGTCGAGGCGCGCGACTCCTCCCCGCGCGTGAGGAGGACGAGGAGCCGGCCGCGCCGCGGACCGCCGCTCGCCGCGACGTCGCGCGCGGCCAGGAGCATCGCGGTCACCGAGGCTTTCGCGTCGCCGGACCCGCGCCCGATGAGCCGCCCGTCCTCGACCGCCGGAACGAACGGCTCGCGCTGCCAGCCGTCGCCAGCCGGCACGACGTCGAGATGCGACGCCAGCGCGAGCGTCCGCCCGGGCTCTCCTCCGGCGATCTCGATCCGGATGCCGGTGTCGTCCTGAACGACCGGCAGGCCCGCACGGTCGCACCAGCGGCGCACGTGGCCGGCGATGCCGTCCTCGTCCCCCGAGAGCGACGGAATCGCGACCAGCTCCGCGAGGAGGCGCGTCGTCTCGTCAAGCCGGCTGATCACTCGGCTCCAGGGCCGCTGCGGCGGCCTTGCGATGGACGATCATCGTTCCCGATCCCTCGCCGGTGAAGACCTCGACGAGGAGCGCGTCGGGCGCGCGGCCGTCGACGATGTGCGTGCGCTCGACCCCGCGCGCTGCGGCGCGCAGACAGGCCTCAACCTTCGGACGCATCCCCGACGCGACGGCCCCCGACACGAGGAGCGGCGCCAGGTCGCCGGCATCGGCGAACGTCACGAGGCTCGAGGGATCGCGCGGATCGCGCAGGAGGCCGCGCGTCCCGGTGAGAAAGACGAGCTTCCGCGCCGCAAGCGCGACGGCGAGCGCCTCCGCGACCGTGTCCGCGTTGACGTTGTAGACCGCTCCGTCGGCGTCGCCCGCGAGGCTCGCGACGACCGGCACGAAGCCTCCGTCCAGAAGGTGGAGGACGATCGCGGGGTCGACGTCGTCGATCTCCCCGACGTGTCCGAAATCGACGACCTCTTCGGTGCCGTCGTCGAGACGGACCAGACGCGGCGGGCGGCGGTGCGCCGCGAGGAGCTCGGCGTCGACGCCTGAGAGGCCGACGGCCTTGACGCCGTGACGGCGTAACGCGGAGAGGGCGTCGACGTTCAAGCGGCCCGCGTAGACGTAGGTCGCGACCTCCAGGTCGACATCGCCGGTGACACGGCGGCCGGCCACGAGCCGCGGCTCGTGACCGAGCCGCCGCGACAGCGCCGAGGCTTGCGGTCCGCCGCCGTGTACGACGACGATGCGGATGCCGAGCGAGGTGAGGAGCGCGATCTGCGCCGCGGCGCCGTCGAGAGCGGCCGCATCGGAGAGGATCTCGCCGCCCAGCTTGACGACGAAGATCTCGTGCCGGTAGGCGCGCACGTACCGGAGCGTTCCCTTGAGCGCGGCGATCGCCGCGTGGGCGGAAGCGCTCATCGTGCGGCTCCGGCCAGCGTCAAGAGGAGCGCCCGTTGCGCGTGGAGACGGTTCTCGGCCTGATCGACGACGGCCGACCACGGCCCGTCGAGCACCGCGTCGTCGACCTCGACGTTCCGGCGGACCGGCAGGCAGTGGAGGAGCGCGCCGCGTCCGTCCCGCGTGCGGCGCATCCAGTCCTCCGTCACCCGCCAACGCCGGAGCGGGGCGCGCAGGACGCTCTCGGCCGCGGCGTCGCCGAAGAGATCGAGCGCTCCCCACGACTTCGCGTAGACGACGTCGGCGCCCGAGACCGCCTCGGCGGGATCGTCGACGACGGTGACCGTCCCACGGCGCGCGGCGGCGATCGACCGGATCGTCGCCATGTCCTCGGGATCGAGGTCGTAGCCGTCCGGCCTCGCGATGACGAGCTCCATGCCGAGCCGCGCCGCGGCGAGCGCCGCGCTCACCGGCACCGCCGTCGGGAGAGGCCTGGGATGCCACGCCCAGACGAGCGCGAAGCGGCGCCCCGCGGGATCGGGGAGGCGCTCGCGGATCGTCTGCAGGTCGCCGAGCTCCTGGCAGGGATGACGCCGCGACGACTCGAGGTTGATGACCGGCTTCTCGCAGTGCTCGGTGAAGCTCGCCAGGATCGGGTCGCGCCGGGCCTCGGCCCAGCTCGCGCCGCGCGGGAACGAGCGGAGCGCGACGAAATCGGCGTACCGGCCGAGAACGCGCGCCGCCTCGACGACGTGCTCGATGCGATCGCCGTCCATGATCGCGCAGCGCTCCGTCTCGAACGGCCAGCTTCCCTTCCCCGGCTCGATCGTGAGCGCGACCCCTCCGTGGAGGAACATCCCGGCCTCGAGGCTCGTCCGCGTTCGAAGGGAAGGGTCGAGGAAGACCATGGCGAGGACCTTGCGCTCGAGTCCGCCGGTGATCTCGCCGGCCTTCACCCGGGCGGCGAGCGCGAGCATCCGGTCGACCTCGTCGAACGAGCGGTCCTCGACGGCGGTGAAGTCCTTCTTGACGGCGACGTTCAGCATGGGAACACCCCCGAGAGCCTGAGGCCGGCATCTTCCGGGAGGCCGAGGGCGAGGTTCATCGCCTGGATGGCCTGACCCGCGGCGCCTTTGACGAGGTTGTCGATCGCGACGTGGATCTGGATCTCGTCGCCGGCATCGGACACCGCGGCGTGGACGAGCGCCATGTTCGTGCCGACGACGTGCGCCAGGGCCGGCGGCTCGTCGACGACGCGCACGAACCGTCGCCCTCCGTACGCGTCGGCGAGCAGGTCGCGCCCCGGCCGCTCGAATTTTCCGCGCGCGTGGAGGGTGAGATAGATCCCGCGCACGAACGGCCCCTGGTGCGTGATCAGCCGGGGCCGCGCGGAGCCCTGACCCCCCCAGACACGCCAGCGCTCCATGATCTCCGCCTCGTGCCGGTGCCCGAGGACCGAGTAGGCCTGGACGTTCGAGGCGCGCCGCGGGTGGTGCGTCGAGTCCTTGGGCTGGGTCCCGGCGCCGCTGCTCCCAGTGATCGCGAAGAGAACGGGAGACGATCCGGACCCGGAGACGGGGCGCAGGGCGAGCGCGGCGGCGGTCGCGAAGCATCCGGGCACGGCGAGGGCGTCCCGTCCCTCGAGCGCGTCCCCTTCCACGTCGGCGAGCGCGTACGTGAAGCGCGGAAGGAGCGCGGGATCGGCGTGCTCGCCGTAGTACGCGCGGTAGAGCGACGTGTCGTGCACACGGAAATCGGCGGCGAGATCGACGATGAGCTTGGGGCCGGCGTCCATGACCTCGCGCGCGATTCGCGACGAGGCGCCGTGCTCGAGCGCCAGGAAGACGACGTCGCATCCGCGCGCCAAGCCGCCGGGCTCGAGCGGCGCGAACCTCGCATCGGTGAGCCCGGCGACGCCGGGGTGGAGATCGCCCCACGGCCGGCCCGCCTGCGAGCGGCTGCCCGCCGTGAGCGACGTCACCTCGGGGTGCTCGAGGAGGAGGCGCAGGAGCTCACCGCCGGTGAAGCCGGCCGCCCCGAGGACCGCGACGTTCATGCCGTCACCGCGGTGGCGAGCCGCGCGCGGACGGCGGCGAGCAGACCGGCGGGATCGCGGCGCGCGTTGTGGGACGGGAGGCCCAGGTCGCGGCGCACCGCGGCTTGGCCCACCTCGTTGTCGGTGACCGGTCCGGTCACCGCCGCGATCGGCTGCCGGAAACGGTCGCGGTAGAGCATCGCCGCCCCCCACGCCGCGACCGGATCGGGCGCCGCGACGACGTGCGCCGCCGACGCCTCCATGAGATCGGCGTCGTGCAAGACGTCCTGGACGCCGTACTCGCCGAGGATCCCGTCGCCGAGCTCCGCGACGATCACGTCGGGAAGGGCGCCGCGCAGCCGGTTGAGGATCCCCTTGGCGAGCGGCACCGTCGATCCGGACGCCGTCGACGCCGCTCCCGCGTCGTTGAACGTCAGCGCGGCGAACGCCCCTGCGTCGAGCATCGAGAGCGCATCGCGCATGAGCGCCACGCCGGTCAGCTTCGCGGCCGCCACGCGGAGGCCCGCGCGCGCAAGGCCGCGGACGAGTGCGGTCGCGGCGACGGTCTTTCCGGCGTTCATGCACGTGCCCGCGACGTAGACGACCGGCGCCCCGGGGACGAGCCGGTCGGCCGGGGGGACGGCGCCGTCCTTGATGTGCGCGGGCCGGCCGATGCGGTCGCCCAGCTCCGGAAACGCGAGCACCGCCCCCAGGACCTCGGCGCGGAACGGCGGCCCCAGCTCCGGATGCGCCGTCGTGTTGGCGCCGAGGATGCCGCCCAGGTTCAGGACGTCGATCGTGTCGCCGGCCTCGATCCGCTCCGGCACCGCGCCGGCGTAGCCGAAGAGCGCGCGCCGAGCGCCGAGCGTGCCGGCGAGCACGTCGCCCTCGCGGAGGGGGACCATCCGCCCGTGCACGTCCTCGACCGTGTTGTAGGTCGTCTTGTCGTTCAGGATCCGGACGGCGAGGACGTAACCCTCGGCGGCGACGATCGAGCGGCCCACCGTGACCTCCCGCGCGAGCCGCGCGTTCCGCGTGGAGCTCGAGATCCGGTCGACCGCGACGCGCGTGGTGTCGTGCACGTTACGACCGGCGTGCGGCGAGGAGGTCGGGAACGGCGGAGATCCGCGCGAACGCGCGCGCCTCCTCGCCGCTCCAGAGGTGCGGCTCTTCTCCGTACACGGCGATCTCGGGAGCGAAGAGCGAGTGCGGGCTCCGCGCCCCGGTGACGAGGAAGCGCCCCGTGTCCAGCCGCACCCGCGTCTCGCCGTCGACCGCGCGCTGGGAGCTGTCGATCAGAGTCTCGATGTCGCGAAGGGCCGGGTCGAACCAGTGGCCCTCGTGGAGACGATCGCCGTAGAAGCGGCCGAGGTGGTCCTTCCAGAACGCCTGCCACCGCGTGAGGACGAGCTTCTCGAGCTCGCGATGCGCCGCGACGAGGACGAGCGCCGCTCCGGCCTCGAACCCGATCCGGCCCTTGATCCCGAGGGCGGTCTCGCCGATGTGGATCCCGCGGCCGATGCCGTGGGCGGCGCAGCGCTCCGCGAGGCGGCGGACCAGCTCGGGCTCCCAGAGCGCCTCACCGTCGAGCGAGACGGGGACGCCGCGCGTCCAGCCGATGATCGCGTCCTCGGGGCCGGGTGCGTCGGGCGGGGCCGAGAGCCAATCCTCCGGCGGCCCCTCCCACGCGTCGTGCGTCCATCCGCCGCCGTAGGTCGCCCCCCAGAGGCCGCGGTTGATGGAGTACGCCGCCGACGGCGCCGGCACCGGGAGGCCGCGCTCGACGAGGTAGCGCGTCGCGGCCTCGCGCGTGAGCGAGACGTCCCGCACCGGCGTCACGACCCGCATCTCGGGTGCGAGCACCCGGAACGCGACGTCGAACCGCACCTGGTCGTTTCCCGCGCCGGTCGAGCCGTGCGCGAGCGACGCCGCCCCGATCTCCCGCGCCCGCTCGACGACCGAGATCGCCTGCTGCGTGCGCTCGGCCGCGACGGAGAGCGGGTAGACCTCGCCGCGGAGGACGTTGCCGCGGATGAGCACGCGCACGAACCGGCGGAAGACCGCATCGCGGGCGTCGATCGCGTGGTGCGCCTCCGCTCCGAGCGCCTCCGACCGCTTCGCGATCTCGTCGCGCTCGCTCTCGTCGACGCCGCCGGTGTCGACGTACACGGTGTGGACGACGAAGCCGTCCTCGCGCAGGCGCGCGACGCAGTAGCTGGTGTCGAGACCCCCGCTGAACGCCAAGGCGACGATGTTTTGCATAACGCATAGTTATGCATACTCGCGCGGCGCGCGCAAGACCCTCTACGATTCAGGGTTCGGCGAGGGTTCAGAGTTCAGAACCATTACCGTCCTAGAATCGGTGGCGATGCGACCGATCGTTGCCCTGGTCTCGTTCCACGCGGCGTCCGGGGCGCGCGTTGCGATGCGGGCGGCCGTCCCGCTTGCCGGCGCGATCACCGTCACCATCGGGCTGACCCCGAACCCGTACGGCAGCCTTCGTGCGATCGTCGCCGAAACGGCGGCGCCTCGCGCGTCGGTGAGCTTCGACGTGGCGGCGGCTGCGCTCGCGTTCTCGCTCGCGGCGTGGGCGGCGCCGCGACTCACCTCGGGCGCTGAAGGATGGATGGCGTCGCTGCCGGCTGGCGCCGCGTCGAGGCGCCGCGCACTCGTCCTCGGCATCGCCCTGGCCCAGGCGCCGCTCGTGACGGCCGTCGCCGGGTTCTCCCTCTTTGGCGGCTTCAGCGTAGCGCGGATCGTGACTCTCGTCCTCGTCACGATCGGCACCGCCTACGCCGTTCTCCCGCGGCGCCGGCTCCTCGTCGCACCGCTGGCGGCGGCGGGAGCGATCGCGTCGTTCTCGAGCCTCGCCGCCGGCGCAGCGCTCGTCATCGCCGCCGATCTCGTCGCGGGGCGCGAGACGCGATCGCGCGCCCGCGCCCGCCGCACCGTCGGGATCGCGTCGGCGTGGCGCCTCGCGTGGCGCGCGACCGCGAGAGCGATGCCCGAGGTGTGGGCGCTCGCGGGAGTGCCGCTCCTCGTCGCGCTCCTCTTCACGAGGAACAACACGCTCGTGCCCGAGGCGGCGGCGCGCGCTTCGCGGCTCGGCGCGGCGGCGGCGATCGTCGTGAGCCTGTCCGCCCTTGCCGGCCGTCTCGCCATGGCGCGCCCGCCCTGGCGGTGGGCGCGCTCCCTCCCGTGGACCTCGAGGCACCGGATCGTCGACGACGCGGTCTATCTCGGCGCCGTCGCGGTGCCGATCGTCCTCGTCGCGGCATTCGCGGCGCCGCTCCCGGCGACCCTCGCCGCTCTGGCGCTTCCTGCCGCGGCGATCCGCGCGGCCGGGGCGATTCGTCGCGGCCGGCTCTCCTCGTTCTTCCTGGAGGGGATGCTCGGCGCCATGACGTTCGCGCTTCTCCCCTGGGTCGTCGTGCTCGCCGCCGCGGCAACGCCGTGGCTCCTCGCGGTCGCCGCGCGGGATGAGGCGCGACTTCCCGTGAGCCGTTTCGTGCCGCTCGCGCATCAGGCGGGCGGCGATCCCGCGTCGTGGAGCGGACGGTGATCGTCCTCGACGGCGTCCGCTTCGGGTACGACCGTGCGGCTCCCGTGATCGCGGTCACCGGACGGCTGGAGATCGAACCCGGGCTCACGCTTCTCCTGGGGCCGAACGGAACCGGCAAGAGCACGTTCCTGCGGCTCATCGCAGGGGTCGAGCATCCCGATGCGGGAACGATCGCGATCGGTGGGATCGATCTCTGGAAGGACGAGGCGGCGGCCCGGCGCACGCTGGCCTACGTCCCGGAGCAGCCCGAGCTGACGCCGTTCGCGAGCGTCCTCGAGGTCCTGCGCCTCGTCGCACGCCTTCGCGGCGAGCCCGCGAGCGCAGCCGGCGCGGCCCTCGAGCGCGCGGGTCTCGGCGCGCTTGCGCGCCGCTCGATCCGCGAGATGTCGATGGGCCAGAGGCGCCGCGCCATCCTCGCCGCTGCGTGGATCGGCTCGCCGCGCGTCGTCCTCCTCGACGAGCCGCTCGAGGGAATGGATCGCGACACCCAGGACGCGATCCTCGCCTGGGTGCGCGATCTCGATGCAACCGGCGCCACCGTCGTCGTCGCGACGCACGACCTCGACCCGTTCGTGGCGACGGCACGAAGCGCGATCGCGTTCGCCGGCCCGGAGCCGGGCGTCGTCGCCTTGCCGGCGGACGGCGAGCCGAAGCGCCGCGCGCTCGAGGCGCTCGCTCGTTCCCCTCAGTAACCGCCGCCGCCTCCGGTCGCGACCCCGCGCAGGGTGGCGCTCACGCCGTCGAACGTGACCGCGCCGATCGGAGTGCGCGTCGAGCTGAGCGCCTCGGGCCGTTCGTTCCCGATCCCGACGAGCGTGAGGCTCGTGGCACCGGGTCCCGTGAGGTCGAACGACAGCTCGATGACGACCGCCGACGCGCCGGGGATCCCGTTGCCCGGCCCGCCTCCCTGCGTGTCGACCCTGACCGCGACGACGGACGGATCCGACGCGCCGTCGACGTCGATCGCGATCGTCTGCCCGGCCCCCGCGACGAGCGCCGTCTGGCGGTACATCGTCTGCGGCGCGAACCGGGCGATGCTCGTCTCGCCGATGCGAACGCCGAAGGCGAATCCGGCGAGGTCGAGCGCGGGCTCGGGGCCGTAGATGACGGCGTCGACGACGACCCTCCCGCCCGAACCCGACTTGCGCACGAGCTTGACGAGCCCGGGCGACGGTGCCGTCGCGCTGGCGGTGAACTGACCGGAGATCATCGTCGTACCACCACCGCAACCGACGAGTGTCGAGGCGAGGAGCAGAGTCGCTGGCAGAACGTGTCTCATGACGAAACTCCTTTCTCTCAGGCAAGGCTGGGGGGACGGACGCCCGGCACCACGGAGAGGCCCGCGGGGAGATCGGGGTGGGTTGGCTCCCTTCGGGCCAAGCCGGAACGGCGTCCCCCCATGGGGTTCAGCGATCATCCGAATCACGGCCGTCGGAGACGGGCACCTCGGGAACGACCGGGTGCACGGATCCGTTGAGGATCCAGGCGCGCTGGCTCGGCGCGAATCGCGGCGCCAGCAGGCCGTCGTTGATCTCGCGCGTCACCGCGAAGCGATCGAAGCTCGTCGCCGGGAGGAAGAGGCGTGCGTTGTCCTCGAAGCCGTCGCTCGCGGAGTCGACGTCCCCCTCGACCGCGGAGATGACGCCGTCGCCGTTCTGATCGACGCGCGCCACCTCGGCCGCGTAGGCGTCGAACAGACGCTGCGGGAACGTGACGCCGGGCTCGAACGACGCCGGCCTCTCGTACACGTCGAGGAGGATCTCGTGGGCGAGCCCGCTCGGGATGAAGCGATTGCGGAACTCGCGTTGATTGTCGGCGTCACCGTCGAACTTGTCGGGATCGCGCGGGAGCGCCGGGTCGTCGCCGTAGCGGACCGGATCGTTGCGCACGCCGGAGGGCCCGGACCCGGGCACGACGTCCCGCAGGTCGGCGAGCCGCCCGGACTCGAACGTGCCGGGAATCCCGCCGGTGAACGGCAGCTCGTAGAGCGGGAAGACCCAGTTCGTCGTGTAGTTGAACTCCCAGTAGGAGTGAACGTCGCTCTGCTGGAGCGCGTTGTAGGCGCCCATGCTCAAGAAGATCGGCACGAGGTTGCTCTGGACGTCCGGGAAGTGGTCGGTCTCTGCGGGGAAGTGCACGTCCTTGCCGTCGCTCGTGAAGAGGACCCCTGCCGTTCCGTCGTGTCCGACGCCCATCGCCGCGAGGAGCGCCGCGTCCGCCGGGAGGATCGTCCCGAAACGCGCGTGACCGTCGGCACGCGCGGTTCCGGTCGGGGCGACGGTGAGGTCGTGGATCATCCACCCTTCGTACCAGCCGCTCTCGTTGTTGATCACGAAGAGCGGGTCGATGTCGGTGAAGAGGTCGATGAACGCCCGCGGATCGCTCGGGTCGGTCGGCAGGCCGGGCTTCGGCTCGAGGACGAGGCGGACGGCTCCGATCGTCGGGATGCCGCAGTCGGCGCCGGTCGCGGTGAGCATGACCTGGTCGTTGACGCCGGGGAAGATCGTCGTGAAGACGTTCGGCTCGAAGCCGTGAGTGTCGAGAAGGTAGTACTGGAAGAGGCGGCTCGGCTGCCCCGACTCCGCGAACACCTGGAGCGGTACGGCGGTGTGAGGCCGCCCCGCGAGCCGCACGAGCTGTTGTTTGAGCGGGGTCGGCAGTAGCCTCACATCAGTCCTGCTCGCGATCTGGACCATGTCGGTGATCGCGTGCGGGTTGGGGTGGCACGGGGCGGGGATCGTGTCGGTCGCGAGCCGCACCGGCGTCGTCGCCGACGCCGCATCGCTCGCCGCGGCCGCGACGACCGCAGCCGCGAGCGCGATCGCTTTCACCATCTTGAACATCGGAGCCTCCTTTGCGCCCGCTTCCGTAGCGCGCGCGCTTCATCGAATCGCAGGAGGCGTGCCAGGGGATCGAGCGCGCCGTCCGGATGGAATCGCGTCGCGTGTTCCCAGCGGCTGGCAATTTGCCGGCTGGCCGTCAGGCGGTCCTGATCCCCTCGGCCGCGAGGATGCTCGCGACGATCTCCGAGCATCCGGTGATCGTGACGCCGGCCCGGTCGAGCCGCGAGAGCGCTTCGAGCCCTGCGCGATCGACCACCGAGACTCCGGAAAGGTCGAGAACGACGGTGTCCGCGGCCGCGAGCGCCGCCCGGCCCTCGTCCTCGACGAGCGCCGCGAACGACGCGATCAGTCGTCCTTCGGCCTTGAGCCTCACGCCCGGAGACGGATTGGGGTCGCGCGAGATCCGGAGCAGCATGACGAGCACCTCGCTCGTCCTTCAGGCACGGTCCGTGCCATCACGCGCGACGGATGTCCCTCGCCGCCGCCGTCTTGCGCACGATCCCGAGACGCTGCATGCGGCCCTCGAGGGTGGTGCGCTTCAGGCCGAGGATCTTGGCGGCGCCGCGCTCGCCACTGACCCGCCAGCCGGTCTCCTCGAGCACCGAGAGGACATGATCCCGCTCGACGTCCTCCAAGGTGCGAGGGCGCCGGCTCGCCGGTGCCACGGCAGCGGCGATCGCGATGTCGCCGGGCTCGATGCGGCCGCGCGACGAGAGGATGACCGCCCGCTCGATGACGTTCTGGAGCTCGCGGACGTTACCGGGCCAGCGGTAGGCGGTCAGGCGCGCGAGGACGGCGTCGCTCGGCGCACCGACCGTTTTCCCCATCTTCGCCGCGTAGAGCATGACGAAGTGGCGTGCCAGGCGCGGCACGTCGTCCATCCGCTCGCGCAGCGGCGGAATGTGGATCGGGAAAACGTCGAGCCGGTAGAAGAGATCGGCACGGAACTTCCCCTCGGCCACGGCGAGGTCCAGATCGCGGTTCGTCGCGGCGACGAGGCGGACGTCGACCTTGATCGTCCGGGTGCCGCCGACGCGCTCGAACTCCCCGTCCTGGAGGACCCGCAGCAGCTTGGCCTGGAGATCGAGCGGAAGGTCGCCGATCTCATCGAGGAACAGCGTCCCGCCGTGCGCCAGCTCGAACCGCCCGAGCTTGCGCTGGAGCGCGCCGGTGAACGCACCTTTCTCGTGCCCGAACAGCTCGCTCTCGATGACACCGGCGGGGAGCGCGGCGCAGTTGACCTTGACGAGGATCTTCTCGCTGCGCCGGCTCGCCTCGTGGAGCACGCGGACGATCATCTCCTTGCCGGTCCCGGTCTCGCCGGTCACGAGGACGGTCGAGTCCGTCTCCGCGACCTTCCGGACACCGGCGAGCACGCCTGCGATCGCGCGCGACGCGCCGACGACGTCGCCGAACGACGATTCGGCCTTCGCCTCCTCCTGGAGATAGAGTTTCTCTTCCTCGAGACGCGCCTTGAGCGCCGCGATCTGCTCGTACGCGAGGAGGTTCTCGAGCGCGAGCGCGATCTGCTCGCCGATCGCGAAGAGGAGCGACGCATCGGCCTCGGTGTAGCGTCCTCGCGTCTTGCTTCCCGCGTTCAGCGTTCCGATGATCTTCCCTTTGACGGCGAGCGGGACGGAGACCGCCGAGAGGATCCCTTCTTGGACGAGCCGCTCGTGCTCGAAGAACACCGGTGGCTTGCGGAGGTCGTCGGTGAGGAGCGGCTTGCCGTGATCGACGATCCACCCGGCCCGGCTGCCGGCATGGGGCCACTCGGTCCCGAGCGGGATGATCGGCGGCGTCGGGACCGTCCCGGCGACGCCGAGCACCGTGAACACATCGCGCACGGGATCCCTCAGGACGAGCGCCGCGCGATCGAACGGGATCACCCTCGCGAGCGCCGCCGCGGCGGCCTCGAACAGCGAGTTGCGATCGAGGCAGGTCACGACGGCGTTGTTGACGTCGAGCAGGACGCGGAGACGCTCGGTGCGCGCCTCGACGAGCGTCTTGAGTCCCGCGCTGACGCCGCTCAGCTCGCCGGCGAGCCGGCGCAGCTCGATCTCGGACAAGGTGGAGGCGGCGAGCACCTCGAGAAGAGCGACCTCGCCGTCGGTCCACCGGCGCGGCGCATGATCGACGACACAGAACGATCCGAGCGCGTGCCCCTCCGACGTGATGAGCGGGATCCCGGCGTACGCAATGATCCCGTGCGCGACGACCGCCGGGTTCGCCTTGAGAATGGGATGCTCCCGCGCGTCCTCGACGAGGAGCGGACGTCTCGACTCCACCGCGTGCTTGCAGAACGAGTGCGACAGCGGCGTCTCGCGCGCGAGGGCGAGCGGCTCGGCGAGGCCGCGCTGACTCTTGAAGAACTGGCGATGATCGTCGACGAGCGAGACGTACGCGACGGGGACGTGCAAGAGCGTCGTCGCGAGCGAGGTCAGGCGGTCAAATGCGGCCTCCGGGGGCGAGTCGAGGAGACACGTGCGGCGGAGCGCGTCGAGTCGTGCCGGGTCGAGAATGGCGTCGAGTTCACTGTCGGCCACGCGGTCACCTTCCTACCCCCTGCACCTCTAAGTACACGTCATCATGACGATCGTTGGCGACCCCGCAAGGTCGCCGGCGAGGTTCGGGGACACCGGAAGGAAGGTGTGGCCGGCCGTCCCCCGCAAGCGGACGGATCCGGCCACCGAGCGGTCCATTCAGCGCGCCTCCGTCGCCCTCGGCAGGACGACCGCGGCGGACGCCGTTCGAGCCGGCTCGCTGAGATCGAGATCGAGACGCGCATGCGCGAGGACCAGGCGGACGATCTCCTCTTTCCCCGCCGCATTCGTCCTGGAATGGACCTCGTCGCGCGTCACCGGCACCACGATCGCGGTCGCCTTGCAGGCCGCGGTCGCGAGCACTCTGTGATCGCGCAGGATCTCGATCGCGTCGAGCGCCCGGCTCATCTGAAACCGGTACTCGCCGGGGGCGAGCAGAACGCCATTGAGCACGAAGGGGTCATGGAGCAGGAGCAGGTCGGGCGGGGCGGCGAGCGCCGCGGGAGCGAGCGCCCCGGCGACCAAGAGTGCGAGGGTCAGCGAGCGTTTCATGGCGGGCCTCCTTGTGGGTTGCACTGCGTCGTCGCAACGCAATCGCAGAAGGCGTGCCAGGCGGGTCATAGCGAGGCGGCGCGCTTTCAGTCTGTGCGCTGCCGGCATCTTGGGAAGATGCCGGCAGCATGGCGCCGTCAGTTGCTGCTTCCGTGCGGGTTCTCCATCTTCTTCATCACCTCTTCGATCGCCTTCTTCATGCTCAAAGTGTCCGCCCCCTGGCTGGGCGGGAAGTCGACGAGGCTCTTGAGGTGCGCCGCGAGGAACGGGCCCGCCGCCGTCGGGGCCCACAGCTTCTGGGCGACGAACTTCCGCCCGACGTACTGCCACTCCTCGGAGTCCGGCGTCATCCGCTCCATGGGGTCCATGAGGAGGTTCACGACGTACGGCACGCTGGGATAAGCCTTCTCGTCGAACCACGACCCGTGATGCTTGACACCGATGTGCAGCTTCCAACCATCGACGCGGACCGCCATCAGATCGGTCTCGTCGTAGTAGAAGATCTCGTGTCGCGCCGACTTGTCGGTCTTTCCGGTCCACAGAGGCAGGTTGTCGTAACCGTCCAGATGGACCTTGTAGGTCGTCGCGCCGAGCTTCTTGCCGGTCAGCAGCTCGTCCTTCAGACTCGGCAGTCCGGCCGCCGACGCCAGCGTCAGGAACAGGTCCTCATGGTTCTGGATGCCGTTCGAGACGCTCCCCGCTTTGATCTTGCCCGGCCAGCTCACGAGGCACGGAACACGGACGCCGCCTTCCCAGGTCGTCCCCTTCTCACCGCGAAACGGCGCATAGCCGCCGTCGGGCCAGAGCAAGAGCTCGTAGCCGTTGTCGGTCGTGTAGACGACGATCGTGTTGTCGGCGACGCCGAGCTGCTTCAGCTTGTCGAGGAGCTGGCCGACTTGCTCGTCGTGCTCGATCATCTTCGCCCGCACCACGTCTTGCTCGGCGCGCCCCTCGTCGACCGCCTTCTGGAGGTACTTCTCTTGCGGGTGCGACCAGATGTGGATCGCCGTCGTGTTGAACCAGCAGAAGAACGGCTTGTCTCCCTTGCCGTTCTTGTCGAGCCACTTGAGCGTCTCCGCCGTGACCTCGGCGTCGAACGTCTCCATCCGCTTGCGGGTCAGAGGCCCGGTATCCTGGATGCGCTGCTTGCCGACCTTGCCGAACTTCGGGTCGACCGTGGGATCGTCGGTGTCGGTCGCCCACGTGTGGAGGGCGCCGCGGGGGCCGAACCTCTTCGTGTACTCCGGATTCTTCTGACCCGGGTAGTCGAGCTCTTCCGGCTCTTCTTCCGCATTCAGGTGGTAAAGGTTGCCGAACCACTCGTCGAAGCCGTGGACCGTCGGCAGGAACTCGTTCCGGTCGCCGAGATGGTTCTTGCCGAACTGCGCGGTCGCGTACCCTTGCGCCTTCAAGACCTCGGCGAGCGTCGGATCCGACTTCTGGATCCCGCGCGTCGAGCCGGGGATGCCGATCGTCGTCATTCCCGTGCGGATCGGGAGCTGGCCCGTGATGAATGCGGCACGGCCCGCCGTGCAGCTCGGCTGCCCGTAGTGATCGGTGAACAGCATCCCCTCGTTCGCGATGCGGTCGATGTTGGGCGTCTTCCCCATCATCCCGTGCGTGTAGGCGCCGACGTTCCACATGCCGATGTCGTCGCCGAAGATGACGAGGATGTTCGGCTTCTTGGCTTGCGCGTGCGCGTTACCGATCGCGAGCGCGACGCACCATGCGATGAAGAGATCTCTCTTGCTGCTCCGCATGCGGCCCCCTCCTCCACCCCCAGATGTGGTCACAGCATACGCGGGGAGCCGCGGAGGGCGGGTGTTAAATCATGGACACGCCCCGACGGGCCCCGGGGGCCGTTGTAGAGTCCGCGCATGATCCGCCGCCGGCAGTTCCTGGAAACGAGCACGCTCGCCGCGCTCGGGACGATGCTCGCAGGCTCGACCCGTGCCTTCGCGGCGTCGGAGCCGGCGCACGACCTGATCGTGCGCAGCCTTCTCCCCGAGAATCTTGAGACGCCGATCGCGTGGTTCGACCGGCTCGTCATCCCGAACGACGTCTTCTTCGTGCGGAGCCACTTCGGTGTCCCGCGCGTCGGCGCCGCCCACACATTGCGCGTCGAGGGAACGAAGCCGCTCGATCTGACGCCGGCCGATCTCGCCGCGATGCCGCAGACGACCGTCGTCGCGGTCCTCCAATGCGCCGGCAACGGCCGCTCGCTGATCGAGCCGCGCGTTCCGGGGGTGCAGTGGGGCCACGGCGCGATGGGCCAGGCGTCGTGGACGGGTGTGCGCCTCAAAGAGATCCTCGACCGTGCGGGCGTTCCCGCCGACGCCAAGCACGTCCAGCTCGAAGGCGCGGACGCCCAGCCGAAGCCCACGACGCCCGCCTTCCACCGCTCCATCCCCCTCGATCGGGCGCTCGATGTGACGACGCTCGTCGCGCTCAAGATGAACGGCGAGCCTCTCTCGCACGCGCACGGCGCCCCGTTCCGCCTCGTCGTCCCGGGGTGGGCCGGCGATCATTGGATGAAGTGGCTGCGCACGATCCGGCCCCAGGCCGCCGAGGCGGCCGGCTTCTACATGCAGACCGGCTACAAGATGCCCAAGTCGCCGGTCGAGCCCGGCGCCGCCGTGAAGCCCGAGGACATGGCCTCGCTCACCACCTTCCCCGTGAAGTCGGTCATCGCGCGACCGGCCGACGGCGGGAAGGCGCCGCGCGGCACGCAGGAGGTCGCGGGTGTCGCCTTCTCGGGGCTCGCGCCGATCGCCGGAGTGGCCGTCTCGACGGACGGCGGATCGACGTGGCAGACCGCGAGCCTCGAAGGCGAGGCCGGGGTCGGCCGGTGGCAGGTCTTCCGCTACGGGTTCAAGGCCTCACCCGGCAACGCGCAGGCGATGGCGCGCGCGATCGATGCGAAGGGGAACACGCAGCCCGAGAAGCTCTCGTGGAATCCGAGCGGCTACTTCTGGAACGCGTGGCACCGCGTGCAGTGGGAGGTCGTGTGAGGGCGGCGATCGTCGCGATCGCACTCGTCCTGACCGGCGCGTGCACGGCTCCTCCTCAGCAGGTGCAGCACGTGCCCGAATCCCATCCCGTCGACACCGCGTTTCTCAAGAACGATTGCGTTGCCTGCCACACCGCCGACCTCGTCGCGCAGCAGCGCCTGACCGACAAGCAGTGGCCGAAGAGCGTCGACAAGATGCGCGGGTGGGGCGCTCCGACCGAGGACGACGAGGTTCAACCGCTCCTGGCGGGACTCCTCGGAGTCGCCTCGCGCGACGCCGGTCCTTACGTGCCGAAGACGATCTCGGCTCACGAGGCGGCGCAGCTCTTCACGACCGCGCCCGACGGCAAGCTCGGCGGCGGCGACGTCAAGAAGGGTCGCGACCTCTACGCCGACCGCTGCTCCCCCTGTCATGCCGACGACGCGCGCGGCGGCACGATGGGCGTCGCCCTCGCGGGGCGGCACGTGCTCGACCGCGCGCCCGACTTCGCCCGAGCGATCCGCGCCGGCCGTGGGCGCATGCCTGAGTATCCCGAGACAACCGACGCCGAGATCGCGGACATGATCGCGTACCTGAGGTCGATCAAGGCGCCGTGAGCGCCGGCGCCGCCGCGGCCCTCGTCGTGCTCGGGCGGGCCGCGAACGAGTCGATCCGAGGCATCATGAAGACGAGAGGACGCCGACCATGAAAATGCTCGCCATCTTTGCCGTGTCGATCGTGCTGTCCACCTGCGCCTTGGCGGCGGATCTCGCCGAAGGCCTCAAGCCGTACGTCAAGGTCCAGGCGAAGCGCGTCGTGCTCGCGCACGTGCGCGTCATCGACGGCACCGGCAAGCCCGCGATCGACGACCGCAACGTCACGATCGAGAACGGGAAGATCGCATCGATCGCACCGGGTGCCGACCTCGCGTCATCGAGCGACACGACGGTGCTCGACATGAAGGGCAAGACCGTGCTCCCCGGCCTCGTCGGAATGCACGATCACATGTACTACGTCGCGCGACCGAACCTCGACGCGACCGGACACTCCGAAGACCCGCTCGTCGTGCCGCAGATGACCTTCTCGGCGCCGCGCCTCTACCTGGCGAACGGCGTGACGACGATCCGCACGACGGGCAGCGTCGAAGGGTTCGCCGACATCAACCTGCGCGACCTCATCGACGCGGGGCAGCTCCTCGGTCCGCACATGGACGTCACTGCACCCTATCTGCAGGGGAAGAGCACGCTCTTCATGCAGATGTATCAATTGAAGGACGCCGACGACGCGCGCCGCTTCGTCGATTTCTGGGCCGACGCCGGCGCCACGAGCTTCAAGGCGTACATGCACATCACGCGCGCCGAGCTGAAGGCTGCCGCGGACGAGGCCCACAAGAGGCACCTCAAGATCACCGGCCACCTCTGCTCGGTGACCTATCCCGAAGCGATCGAGGCCGGCATCGACGACCTCGAGCACGGCTTCATGGTCAACACCGACGGCGCCACGGACAAGAAGCCCGACGAGTGCCCGATCGCCCATTCCGACGCCTTCATCGACCGCATCGAGCCCGACGGCTCCGAGGCGAAGGCGCTGATCGACAGCCTTGTCGCGCACCACGTCGCGATCACATCCACGATGCCGGTCTTCGAGAACAGGATGCCGAATAGGCCGCCGTTGAACCCCAAGGCGATGGACTCGCTGACGACGGAGGCGAGGACGGCCTACATGTATGCGCGCAATCGCGCCGCGTCGCAGCCCGCAGAGTCCGCCGCGCGCGTCACCCGCAACTTCCAGCGCGGCCTCGCCATGGAGCACGCCTTCGCGAAGGCCGGCGGCCTCCTCCTCGCCGGCTGCGACCCGACCGGCAACGGCGGCACCATCCCCGGCTTCGCCGACCTTCGCGAGGTCGAGCTTCTCGTGGAGGCCGGCTTCACCCCAGCCGAAGCGATCCGCGTGGCGACGCTCAACGGCGCGATCTTCCTCGGCCGCGACAAGACGATCGGCAGCATCGAGGCCGGCAAGGACGCCGACCTCTTCGTCGTCGGCGGCGATCCTTCGACCAAGATCGGGGACATCAACAATGTCGAGATCGTGTTCAAGGACGGCATCGGGTTCGACACGGCGAAGCTGCTCGAGAGCGTGAAGGGACGTTATGGCCAGTATTGATCGTGCTGCCGCCGCGCTCGCCCTCTTGCTGCTAGCCGGCGCCGCCCACGCGCAGACCTTTCCGTTTCTCGGCGACGAAGCCAGGAAGCGCGGCATCGATCTGCCCGAACCGTTCGGCGTCGGGGTCGTCTACTACTACCTCGACCGCTCGATCGACATCCAAGACGTCCGTGTCGGACGCAACGGCAACACGCCGCAGTCGGTCAGCAACTTCGCCGCGTTCGGCGCCCAAGCTCGCGTCAACAACGCGAACCTCAAGTTCGACGTCTGGCTTCTGCCGTTCCTGAACGTCTACGCGATCGCCGGCTACATCTGGAACGAATCGCAAACGACGATCGACGTGACGTTGCCGCCGCTCCTCCCCAACGGGCCGCCGCGGCAGCGCACCCTGACCGTTCCCACATCGATGACCGGCACCGTCGGTGGGATCGGGGTGACGGTCGCCGGAGGCTACGGCCCCTTGTTCTTCGCCGGCGACGTGAACATGGCGCAGGCCAACCTCGGATTCGACGATCGTTTCCACGCCGTCGTGACTTCGGTGCGCGCCGGCTGGAACGGCAAGGCCGGCGGCCGGCCGATCCGCACGTGGATCAACGCCACGTATTGGGACACGTTCGCCAAGGCGACCGGCACCGTTGCCGATCCCGACGGCGGCACGCTCTCGTTCGAGGTCGACCAGGGGCCCGCGCATCCGTGGACGTTCGGTGTCGGCGCAGCGTACGGGGTGAAGAAGTGGCTCGACGTGGCGATCGATGCCGGCGGCGACTTCAACGGCGGCTACTACGTCGCGGTGGTGCCGGTCTTTCGGTTCTAGGGCTTCGCCGACCATCCCTCCACGACATTGATCCTCGTCGGGATCGCGCTCGCGTCGAGCAGATGCACGAGGAGACGCTTGCCGTCGGATGAGACGGAATAGCCGGGCAGCAGGATGCTCCGGCCCGGGGCCGCCTTCATCGCGAAGAGCTTCTTGGCGTCGCCCACGGTGACGGCAGAGCCGGAGGTCGTGACCGGTACTGCGAAGAATGCGTCGCCGCTCCGGAAGTACACCGCTTTGCCGTCGGGCGCCCAGCGCGGACCGTTGCCGCCTTCCGTCGAGACGGGGACGGCCTCGCCGCCATGGAAGGGACGGACGTAGACCTCTTCGCGCCCGCTCTCGTCGGACACGTACGCGACCAGGCGCCCGTCGGGCGAGAATTGGCCGCAGGCTTTGCCGGCGGGCTGTGCGTCGAGAAACGGCGTGACGGTGCCGTCCGGGGCGAGCGTCAGGAGATCGGTCCCGATCCTGCCTTTCGAGCGCTCGGCGAACATGAGGGTTCCGTCGGGAGCGATCGACTGCGGGAACTGGTTGCCCTCGCGCGTGAGCACCTTCTTCGCGGGGCCGCCGCCGGAGGGAACCGAGTAGAGCTCCCAGTCTCCACTGCGGTTCGACGTAAAGAAGATATGAGAGCCGTCGCGCGACCAGACGGGATAGCCGTTGGTGAGCTCGTCGTCGCGATTCAGCCTCAGGCGCGTGCCGCGACGCACGTCCATCGTCCACAAGACATCGTCCTTGTCCTGGAAAGCAATGCGCTGTCCGTCGGGGGACAGGACGGCATCGCTCAGCGAGATCGGCTTGTCGAGGGTGGGCATCGTGCGGCCGTCCAGGTCCACCCAGGTCAGCGTTCCGAGTATCGGGTCTCCGGGGACGTAGACGAGCGTTCCGCTCTCGGAGACGGTGAACCACGAGTCGGACCACGCGATCGGGTAGTAGACGTCATCGAGCACGAACGTTTCGGGATTGAGACGCTGCGGATGCGCGGGATCGAACGCCGCCGAACGAACACCCTGGGGGCCGGACATCAAGAGCCGGCCGTTGGGTGCATAGCGCACCGTTCCGAAGCCGGTCGTGATGCGCGTCCATGCGGCGGACTTCAGGTCGAGGACGACGGAGCCACGCTCGTCGACCTTCGACCCACCCCACTGGGTGAACAGGAGCGTCTTGCCGCCTGGGAGGAAACTCGGACGGCTGTGGGCGTAACCCATGGCACCTCCGTCGGGCTGCGTGAGCTGCTGTGCGGTGCCGCCGCTAGCGGGGACGCGCAGCAGGCCGGCCGACAGCGAAGGTGCGAAGACAACGGTGCCGTCCTCTCCCCACGTGCCTCCCATCGCCTGATTCGAGGCGTCGGCGATCGGCGTAGGCGCACCGCCGGAGACGGCGGCGGTGAGCATCTTGCCGTGCGCAAAGAAGCCGACCCGCGATCCGTCCGGAGAGAAGAAGGGCGCTTGCGCGCCGTCGCTTTCGGGCACGGCGGCGGCCTCGAAGCGATCGAGAGAGCGCAAGTACAGGCGCGCGACGCCGGAGCTGTCGCGCGCCGCGTAGGCGATGAGCCGTCCGTCGCGCGTGATCGCGGGGCCACCGTTCCCGGAGAGGACCTGGCCGGGCGGGAGCGCGATCGAGAGGCTCGTCTTCTGCGGTTTCGCGGCCGGGTGAAGCACTCCCCATCCGAAGGCACCGACGGCCGCCGCAGCGATCGCGGTGACGATGACGATCGGTACGGGTGACGCCTTCTTGGTCGCAACCGGCGTCGTTGCCACCGCTGCGAGCTCCGGCGTCGTGTCCTCGAGAACGAGCCTCGCCTCGCCGATGTCACGGAGGCGCTTCTTCGGGTCGCGCTCGAGGCAGCGCCCGAGGAGACGCTTCACGCGGGATGGAGTGTCCGTCGGCAGCGCGCTCAGCGTGATGTCTTGCCGCAGCACCGACGCGAGCGTGTCGCTGACCGTCTCGCCTTCGAAGAGGTGCTTGCCCATGAGCATCTCGCAAACGACGACGCCGAACGACCAGATGTCGGCGCGCTTATCGACGGCGCGCGCCCGGGCTTGCTCGGGGCTCATGTACGCGGCGGTGCCGAGGATGAGGCCGGCCTCGGTCATCGCGTGCGTCATCGTCGGCGAGTTCATCGAGTCGGTGCTCGACGTGTCCGCCTCGTACGCCTTCGCGAGACCGAAGTCGAGGATCTTCACCGTGCCGTCGCTCGTGATCTTGATGTTCGCCGGCTTGAGGTCCCGGTGGACGATCCCCTTCTCGTGAGCGGATTCCAGGCCTTCGGCGATCTGGCGCGCGATGCCGATCGCCTCGGCGACCGGGATGGGTTCCCGCTTCAGGCGCTGGGCGAGATCTTCGCCGTCGACCAGCTCGAGCACGAGTGCGACGCGGCCGTCGGCCTCTTCGAGCCCGTGAATGAGCGCGATGTTCGGGTGATTGAGCGCAGCGAGGAGTTGCGCCTCGCGCCGGAAGCGCGCGACGCGCTCGGGATCTTGCGTCAGGAGCGCGGGCAGCACCTTGATCGCGACGTCGCGGTTGAGACGCGTGTCGCGGGCGCGGAAGACTTCGCCCATGCCTCCCGCTCCGATCGGAGCGAGGATCTCGAAGGGACCGAGTCGTGAGCCGGGAGACAGCGACATGCCGCGCGGAGTCTATCCCGGAGTAGACTCGAACGATGAACCTCCCTCTGACCGGCGGCTGCGCGTGCGGCGCCGTGCGTTATGAGTGCACCGCGCCGCCGATCGCGATGTTCAACTGCCACTGCCGGACCTGTCAGCAGGTCTCCGGCGCAGTTTCCGTCCCCGTGGTGCTTCTTCCCTCGAATGCGTTCCGCGTGACGAAGGGCGCGTTGCGCTACCACCTCCTCCCGAGCGAGAGAACCGGGCAGCACAAGCGCGGCTTCTGCGCGGACTGCGGCTCGCGCATCACCGGCGGCGAGACCACCGAGCCTCGCGACTGGGTCGGCGTCACCGCGTCGAGCCTCGACGACCCGAGCGTCTTCCGTCCGGCGTTCGACATCTTCGTCTCGAGCGCGCAGCCGTGGGAGCTGCTCGACCCGAAGATCGCCAAGCACGCGAAGTATCCGCCGCGTTAGCTCACGGGCACGGCGCCATTGTCGCGTCCGCCAGGCTCGATCCCCACGTGCCGGTTCCGCAGCTGTTCCTCGCGCGCGACAGGTAGTAGAACAAGCTGTGGAGTTGCGGATCGGCGTAGATGTCGATGAAGCTCGTGCCGCCGCCGGATTCGAGGCACGCGGAGTTCGAGAAGACGGGTGGGTTGTACAGGTATCCCACGACGAGGTCGTAGACCGTCCCCGGCCCGCTCGTGCCGGCCTGGCTCGCCCAGGCGATCGACGTCGGGTGTTGCCCGCTGACGGTGAGCCCCGTTACTCCCGCCGGCGGGTGCCAGACGGTACCGTCGAGGTCGTTGCAGTCGTCGCCGCCGGGACAGCCGGCGACGATGTGGCCGTCGGCGTCAAGATCCTTCGGCGCCGTGCCCGGCTGACACGCCCCGGCCGAGCAGCTCCCCATCGTGCAGGCGTCGCCGTAGTCGCATCGCGCACCGTTCGCGAAGAACGGCAGGTCGAGGGCCACGTTGACGGCTCCCTGTCCCCTGTTGACGACGACGAGGTCCGGGCTGCCGTCGCCGTTCACATCGCGCGCGAGGAGCATCGCCGCCGAGAGCCCGAGATACGTCCCGACCTGCTGCTTTCCGAAGCGCCCGCCTCCGCCGCCGGAGAGGAGCGTGAGCGTGCCGTCGGATCCCGCGATCGCGAGATCGGGACGGCCGTCGCGGCTGAAATCGGCGGCGGCGATGGAGAGCGGGCTCTCATCGAGCGCAATCGGCGAGCCCGGCGCCGGGAAGAACCCGCTGCTCCCTCGGTTCAAGAGGATCGAGACATCGCTCGAGTCGCGGTTCGCGACCGCCAGGTCGAGCGCGCCGTCACCGTCGAAGTCGCCGAGCGCGACCCCCGAGGGCGCCCTTCCGACGCGGAACGGCGAGCCGGTCATCGCGTGAAGTCCTCCCGTGCCGTCGCCGAGCAGAATCGTCACGTCGTTCGAGCCGCCGCCGGTGACGGCGAGATCGACGAAACCGTCGCCGTTCAAGTCGCCGGCGGCGATCGACGTGAGCCCGATGCCGGCGGGTTCCTGCCAAGAGAAGTAGAGCTGGTTCGGCGCGACGTTCAGGAGGATCGAGACGCCGCCGTTCAGCGCCACGGCGAGATCGTCGTGACCGTCGCCGTTGAAGTCGGCGGCGATCATCGCGGAGGCTCCGTTACCGCCGTAGTACGTGGACCCCATCGGGGTGAAACCGAACGGCGAGTAGAGGGTCACGAGACCGGTCTGAGCGTCCGCGACGGCGACCGAGTGAAGGCCGTTCCACGTGAAGTCGCCGGTCGCGACCGCCGAAGGCTCCGGGCCCACGGGAACCGTTACGGTGGACGAGAACGCGCCGCCCCCGAGACCCACCACGAGCTGGAGCGTCCCCGCCGTTCCGCCGACGACCGCGAGATCGGGGATCCCGTCGAAGTTGAGATCGTCCACGGCTGCCGCGACCGGGCCTGAGACCGCCACCGGGGTCGCCGTCGTCGTCGACGACTGCGCGACGCACACCCCGGAGCGGCACGCATCGCCATAGACGCAGGGGTCCCCGTCATTGCAAACCGTGCCGTCGGGCCGCGCGGGGCAGAGGCCGGTCGCGGGATCGCACGTGCCGGCGGCCGAGCACGCGGTCGCGGCGCACACCTTCGGGGTTCCGCCGACGCACGCCCCGGCCTGGCAGCTGTCGCCTTCCGTGCACGCGTTCCCGTCGCTACAGAGTCCCCCGTTCGGAACGATGACGACGCCCGTCGCGACGATCTCGGTCGGAACGCCGCCGACGGTGTGCGTGAGCGTGTAGATCCCCGCCATCGCGGCCGTGACGTTCGAAAGCACCGGGTTCTTCGTGGAAGAGGTAAAGCCGCTCGGACCGGTCCACGTGTACGTGCCGGTCTTCGGACCGCGCGCCGCGAGCTGGAGCGTCCCGCCCGCGCACACCGGACCGTTCGAGACGGCGGTCACCGGCCCCGGGCAGCCCGGGAACTTGAACGCGCCGACGCGCGTGTCCCAGTTGAAGTAGCCGTCCGCCGGCTCGTACTCGCTCGTGTACCAGAACGTGCAATCGTCCGCCGGATCGACCGCCATCATGCTGTAATCGCCCCAACGGAAGTAGCCTTGAGAGCCGGCACCGGCGAAGAGCGTGGCCTCGCCCTGAGGCGTCGTGCCGCGAGGATCCGACACGAGCCGCCCCGCGTAACGAATCTGGGGAGTGAGCGCGCTGCTGGAGAGGCTGTACCCGAGGGCGATGTCACCGGCCTGATCGATCGCCGCGCTTCCCATCCACCGGTACGCGCCGTCGTCGGCCCACTGCGTGCCCTGCTGGAAGACGAACGGCTTCGTGAACGGCGACCGGATCTCGTACCAGCGGACCCCGGTCGTGGAAACGGGTGTCCCGGGTGTCTCGACGGTGTGATTCACCACCAGCGCGTCGTGGTCGCCGAAGTTCCGGTACGCGAGCCGGTACATGAGGCGATCGTCGATGGCGGACAGATCGTCGCCGTTCGGCTGGGGAACGCACGGGTAAGACCCGCAGTGCTGATACCAGGTCGGGACCGGAATGTTCGGCATCGGCACGAACGTCGAGAGTCGCCAGGGATCAACGAAGTCCACGTGGAAATTCCAGGCGAGGAGCGAGGCGCTGTCGCTCGGGTTGATCGCGACGAACGGCATCGGCGCGCCGGGCGGAGGAAGAACGTCCCCGTCGAGGTCCGCCGGCAACAAGCCGGCGGTCTGCACGTCGACGCACACCTGGGTCGCGTAGTGTCCGACGAGCATGCTCGCGCGGTCCAAGGCGCAGACCTTTCCGCCGACGAGGTGATTGGAGCTGTCGAACATGTTGTAGCTGACGTAGTACGCGTCCGGCCACACGCCGAGCTTGGGATAGTCGGGAAGCTGATCGTAGGAGAACGCGTAGCGATACCACTGCCCCATCGGATCCCCCGTCGCCGAGACGGCGACGCACTCGAGGTATCCGGACGTCAGGTGGATCGAGAACTGCGATATCACCCAGCGATTGGCGATCGGATCGTAGAGCACGATGCCGTCGCCGTCGTTGTGGTCGCCGCAATCTGGAACTCCCTGCCAGATTCCGGCCGTGGCGTAGGGGCCGTACAACGGCTTCCCGGACTTGTCGAAGACCTCGAACGAGCTGTTGACGAGCTGGATGTAGTGCTGCGGGCCGACATCACCGTTCGTGTCAGGGGGCATGGCGCCGACGTAGTACCCCGTCCAATCCTGGCCCTGGCCGAGGACGTTCACATTCGTCGAGGGCATGGCCGGTCCGGCCGGTCTCATCTCGTTCCGGTCCGGCTCGGTCCGGCCCGAGGCTCCTGCCGGCGTTCCGGACAGCGGAATCCGTCCGGGTTCGTGCTCGATGTACGGAGCGGGCCTTTCCGGCAGAGGCATGAGCATGAGCGGCGGCGAGATGTCGTGGAACACCTCGCGGCCGACCGTCATGTCGCCGCGCTTCCCCTCGGCCGGCGCCTCGGATTGTCCCCACGAGACCGAGCTCGCCATCAGGGCGAGCGCCAGCGCCAGCGATACGCTAAGAGTGCGTTTCATCTCGAAGCCCCCCACACTGAGCTCGTCACGGACAGGTCGCCATCGTCGCGTCTTCCTGAGCCGATCCCCACGTCCCGGTGCCGCAGCTGTTGCGTCCGCGGGACAGGTACCAGTACGCCTGTCCGGGGGCGGGGTTGGGGCGTGTGTCGGCATAGGAGGTCCCGCCCCCGGACTGCAGGCAGATCGACGCTGCGAAGTTGACCGGCTTCGTGAGCGAGCCGGAGACGAGGTCGTACGCCGCCGTGCCGATCCCCGACTGCGGGTCCCACGAGACGGTCGTCGTCGCCTTGCCGCTCGCGACGAGCCGTCGCATCTCACGCGGTGCATTCCACACGTTGGGATCGTTGTCGTTGCAATCGCTGCCGTTGGGGCAGCCGAGCGGAGTGCGCCCGTCGCCGTCCTGGTCGAGCGGCGTGGTTCCGCCGACACACGTGCCTGCGGAACAGGTGTCGCCGGTGAAACAGGGGTCGGCGTCCTGACAGGCGGTCCCATTCGGGGCGAGCGGAGCGGCGTCCATGAAGGTGTGCACCGCCCCGTCGGCGTGCAGGCCGACGACGAGGTCGGGGTTGCCGTCGAGATTCAGGTCGGCCGCGATCAGTCCTCGCGGGTCGTTGCCGACGAAGCTCGAAAGAGCGAACGGCGCCGCGAACTTGCCGGTGCCGTCCCCGATCAACCCGTCGACCTCTCCATCGGAGTTGCTCAGCACGGCGAGATCGCTCTTCCCGTCGCGGTTTAGGTCGGTGGCCACGATCGACTTCGGGATCGACGTGAGCGCGACCGGAGTGCCCGCCGCCCGCACGAATCCCGAAGAGCCTCTATTGAGCCAAACCGAGACGTCGGACGAGAGCTCGTTCGCCGCTGCGACGTCGAGCATCCCGTCCCCGTCGAAGTCGCCGATCGCGAGGCCGGAAGGCGATCGTCCCGCGCCGAGCGGCGAGCCCATCCCCGGCGCGAATCCTCCTGCTCCGTCGTTCAACAGGACCGTGACGTCACCCGAGCCGCCGTTCGACACGACGATGTCGGGCCGGCCATCGAGGTTCAAGTCCCCCACCGCGACACCCGTCGGCGTGTCGTCGGCGCTCCACGTGCCGAGCACGGAGAGAGACGGCGCGAAGGGAGTCCTGAGAAGAACCGTCACGGCATTCCCCGTCGCGTCGGCGACGGCGAGATCGGTCCAGCCGTCCTGGTTGAAATCGCCGGTGGCCACGGCGACCGGGCCGCTCCCCGCGTAGACCGTTCCCATCGGAGTGAACCCATAGTTGAGGTCGCCGAAGAAGAGCTCCACGAGATTGCTGTCGTGATAGGCCACCGCCACCAGCGTCTGTCCCGGTAGGGCCGGGTCGAGGATCGCGACGCCGACCGGAGAGGCGTCGAGCCCGACGAGGTACCCCAGCGTGTAGAAGGTCCCATCACCCAGTCCGAGGTGGGTCCACACGAGCTGGTCACCCGTGGTGAGGAGATCGGGAACGCCGTCGAAGTTGAGATCGGCGGAGGCAAGGAACGCGACCGACGGCGCGTAGCCCGAGGTTGCGCCGCTCATGGACGGCACCGACACGCAGAGGCCGTCCTGGCAGCTGTCGCCGGTCACGCACGCGTTGCCGTCGTTGCACGTCAGGCCGTCGTGAGCGATCTCTTCGCATCGTCCCGTCGCCGGGTCGCAGGCGCCGGCGGCGCACCCGAACGCCGCGCAGTCGACCGGGCTCCCGCCCACGCACGCTCCCGCTTGGCAGGTGTCGACCCGGGTGCACGCGTTGCCGTCGTCGCACGCTCCGCCGTTCCCGACGACCACGACCGACACCGACTCCGACCCGCACGGAGAGCCGAACGCCGTGCACGAGACGTTGTAGATCCCTGCGTTCGCGGCGGTCGCCGCAATCGCCGGGTTGGCGAGCGACGACGTGAAGCCGTTCGGTCCCGTCCACGCGAACGTGGCGCCCACGGGTCCGGTGACGGAGAGGTGGATCGAGCCGCCGGCGCACGCGGGTCCCGCCGATCGTGCGCGCAGAGGCGGCGGGCAGCCCGGAAGCTTGAACGAGGCGATACGCGTGCTCCACGGCTGACCGGTGACGGTGGTGTACTCCGTCGTGTACCAGAAGGTGCAGTCGTCGGATGGGTCGACCGTCAACATGCTGTAATCGCCCCAGCGGTTGGAGTTCGTCTGCGAGCCGGTACCGTCGACGATCGTCCCCTCACCCTGTGTCATCTGACCCAGCGGATCGTCGGCCAGGCGGCCGGTGTAACGGATCGACGGGTAGACGTCTGGGCTCGAGAGGCTGTAGCCCGCCGCCAGGTTTCCCGCCTGGTCCATGGCGGCGCTTCCGAAGAAGCGATTGGCGTCGTCCGTCCCGAAGATCCCCTCCTGGTACATGACGGGAGTCGTCGCGGGGGATCGGATCTCGAACCAATCGATCTGGGCGTTATCGAACCAAGTCGGAACCCGGACGCTGCGGTTCGCCACGAGGGATTCGTGGTCGCCGAAATTGCGATAAGCGAGCCGGTACATCAGCCAGGAGCCGAGCGTCGACAAACACTGTGTGGTTCCCGGTTGCGCGACGAGATCCAGCGCCGTGGGACGAAGGTCGAGGAACGGCAGCGCAGTGGGGCCGGTCAACGTGCTGCTTCCCGGCGCCGTCCAGTCGACGTGGAACCTGAAGAAGTTGAGCGTGTCGGCGTTGGGCAATGAGAGCTGAAGAATGTAGTTGGGAGACCCCGGCGGTGGGAGAAGACGCCCGTCGAGATCGGAGGGGAGCGGGATGCCGTCGTTCGGCAAATTGAAGCACTGCTGGGTCGCGGCAAGTCCCGCGAGCATCTTGGCCCGGTCCATGGCGCAGACGCTCGTCGGGCTGGTGTCCAGCCCCACGTAGTAGCCGTCCGGCCACACGGCGAGCTTGGGAAAGCCAGGGAACGTATTCGGATACGAGAACGCGTAACGATTCCAGGCGCCGGTCGGATTCGAGCCCTGGGAGACGGCGACGCAGAGAAGGTTGGGGGCGGCGATCTGGGAGAGCACCCAGCGATCGGAGATCTGGTCGTACAGTACGGTCCCTTCGCCGATGTTGTTGATCTCGCAACCTCCGCCGAAGCCGCTCCAGAGCGTGTTCGTAGCCACTGGGCCGAAGACGGTGTTGCCGGTGGCTTTGTCGAAGATCGCGAACGCGGCATTGACGATTTGAACGTAGTGACTCGGCCCGACGTCCCCGGCCGTGTCCGGCGGCAGGCCGTAGGTCACGCTGCCCCCCGGAAACCCGTAGCCGAGGCCGAGCCAGTTCGTTAGGAGCGGAGCCGCGGCTCGGGGAGACGGCGCCTGTGTCATCGTCGACGCTTCCGATTCCCAGGGCGTGATGGCGCTCTCGGAGTCCAGTTCCTTCTCGATCTCGGGTCCAACGTTGTCGAACGGCGAGGGCGCGGCAGGCGGGATGAGCCAGAGCGGAGGCGACGTATCGAAGTGGATCGCCGGCTGGACCTTCGCCCCGAGCAACACCTTCGGCTCCGTCGCTTCCTGAGCCGCGAACGCGGACAACGAGAGCACGAGACCGACCAGAGCCGCCGTCATCGGATGCTGCTTCATGACAATTCCCCCACGCGAATCACGGACATGTCGCCATCGTCGCGTCTTCCCGCGCGGTCCCGAATGTCGCGGTCGCGCAGCTGTTGCGTGCGCGCGCGAGGTACCAAAAGGCCTGGCCGGGGGCGGGGTTGGGGCGTGTGTCGCTGTAGGAGGTCCCGCCGCCCGGCTGCAGGCAAGAGGAGGCTGCGAAGTTGACGATCACCACCAGGGTCGATGCCAGGATCGTTCTCATGGCTCATGCCTCCCCTGCCTCGCCTCGAGCAAACGTCCGAGCTGCAAGAGGTCCCGCTTCGCGACGAACGCCTCCATGCCGGCCTCGCGCGCCGCGCGTTTGACGTCGTCGTGATCGTGGTCGCTGACCGCGATGATTCGCGCCTTCGGGTGGGCCGCGCGCAGGGAGATCGCCGCGGCGATCCCGTCCATCCGCGCCATCCGGAGATCCATGAGCACGAAATCGGGCGCGAATGCCTCGAACGCGGCGATGACCTCGTCGCCGTCCTCGCACTCCTCGATGACCGGGCTCAGAGGCGAGAGGACCTCGCGGATCGTCCGCCGGACACGCGCGTTGTCGTCCACGACGAGGAGGCGGAGCAGCTCGGTCATCATCATGGCGAAAGGATTACGGGGACGGACCTCCCGGGTCCATGGAGGTTGACGCAGGAGTTCCACACGTGTGGAACCACACGGACGCGAAAAGCGAGGCTAGATCAGGCGGTCGCGGTGGAGGGCGGCGAAGCGGACGAGCGCGTGGCTCCCCGTGAGGCCGAGCTTGCCGGCAATCGCGGTGCGGTGGTTCTCGACCGTGCGGTAGTGGATTCCCAGCTCGTCCGCGATCTCCTTGCTGCTCTTGAAGTCGGCGATGAGGCGCAGCACGCGGCGCTCCGCGGGGGTGAGCGCGTCGAGCGAGACGGGATCGGCCTTCTTCGTCAGCAGGCTCGCGGAGAGCGACGAGCTGATGTACGGCTGGCCGGCGCGCACCGCGCGGATCGCGTCGATCACGTCGAGAAGCGAGCCACCCTTGGCGACGTAACCCTTCGCGCCGAGATCGAAGGCGCCGCGCAGCAAGTCTTCCCGGCCATGCATCGTCATGAGCACGAACTCCGGCCTCGGCGTCGTGTCCTTGAGGGCGCGCAGCACCGCGAAGCCGTCCTTCCCGGGCATGTCGACGTCGAGAACGACGACGTCGGCGGCGATCTCTGCGATCGCCCGCAGCACGGCGTCGCCGTCGGCGCATTCGGCGACGACAGTGAACCCGGGGACCTCCGTAAGGATGTCGCGCACGCCCTTGCGCACGACCGCGTGATCGTCGGCGACGATGATGCGCACCTTCTCGATCATGCGCTGCCACCCCGCGTGGGAAGCGAGACGACGATCTTCGTCCCCCGCCCCGGCAACGACTGCACCGTGTGACGTCCCCCGAGAATTCTCGCACGCTCCGCGATCCCGGCGAGGCCCATCCCCGGCCGGTCCGCCGGAAGGCTCGCGGGATCGAAGCCGCGTCCGTCGTCCTCGACGGTGATCTCGACACGGCCCTCTCCGGCCTTTGCGGTGACGCCCGCCCGCGTCGCGTGGGCGTGCCGGAGCATGTTGCTCAGCGCTTCCTGCACGATTCGGTAGACGCCGATCTCGTCGCCCTCGGCGAACAGGCCGTCCAGGGGATCGAGGTGAGAGGCGATCGTCATGCCCGACGACTCCGCCGTCTGCTCGACGAGAGCCTCGATCGCGCGCGTCAGACCAAGCCGGTCGAGCTGATACGGACGGAGGTTGTACGCGACCTTGCGGACCTCCTCGATGCCATCGCCGGTCGCTTCGACGATCTCCTCCATCTGGCGGCGCGCGTCGTCGGAGGTCGTCCCGTCCCGAAGTCCCATCTGGGCACGGTTGCGGATCACGACGAGCGTCTGGCCGATGCCGTCGTGAAGCTCGCCGGCGATCCGCTTGCGCTCGGCTTCCTGCGATGCGATGAGCTGGCGCGAGAAGAGGTCTTGCTCCTCGCGGCGGCGCTTCAGGCGCTCGAAGCGCGAGCGAACGCCGAGGCCCACGAGGCCGAGCCCGAGCACCACCGTTCCGCCGCGGAACCACACGGTCTGCCACCACGCCGGCGTCACGCGGATCGCGACCGACGCGCCCTTCTCGTTCCAGACGCCGTCGGCGTTCGCGGCGGCGACGTGGAAGACGTAGTGTCCCGGGGGGAGATGCGAGTAGCGGGCGAACCGCGCCGTCCCCGCATCCTCCCACTCGTCGTCGAGCCCCTCCATCCGGTAGCGAAACCGCGCCTGCTCCGGCCGCACGAAGGTCGTCGCGGTGAAGCGCACCTCGAGCCGGCTCTCCGACGGATCGAGCGTCGCCTCCCGCGCGACGTCGTGCGCCCGGCGCTCGCTCGCGATCTCCTCGATCGCGACGTTCGGCGCAACGGTGTTCTCGCCGACGAGACGCGGATCGACGATCGCGATCCCCTGCTGCGTGGCGAACCACAGCGTGCCGTCGCTCTTCCGGAACCCCGCAGGCTGATAGCCGCCGTTGCACTCGGCGCTCGCCATGCCGTCCATGCGCCCGAAGGCGAGAGACGTGACCGACCTTGCACGACCCTCGGCAAACGCGTCGAGCTCCGCCCTGGCGACGGCGTAGATTCCGCGATTGCAGCTCATCCACAGCCGCCCCGTCCGGTCGTCCACGATCGCGAAGGCGCCGTCGTCGAAGAGGCCGTCGCGCTTGCGGATCACGACCAGCTTCCCGTCCGCGAATCGCGTGAGCCCTCCGTCGTAGGTTCCGATCCAGAGGACGCCGCGCTCGTCCTCGTAGAGCGCTCGGATCGTCTCGCTCGAGAGGCCGTCCTTGATCTTCCACGTCGTGACGCGGTCGCCGTCGATCCGGCTGAGCCCCCCGTAGCACCCCGCCCAGATCGCGCCCGACGCGCGCTCGATCAGCGCACCGACGCGCGCTCCCGCAAGTCCGTCGGCAACCCCGAAACGCCGGATCGCGCCCGACGGATCGATCCGGACGAGGCCTTCGGACGTTCCGGCCCAGACCGTGCCGCGGCGGTCGTGGAGGATGTCGAGGACCGTCCCCGGCAGGCGGTAGACCGTCTCCACGCGTCCGTCCGATCGCTCGCGCCGGACCCCGTCATTGTCGCCCACGAGCACGGAGCCGTCGGCCTCCGGCCGGACCGCGGTGAAGAACGTTGCGCTCCGTGTGAAGCGGTCGCCGTCGACGCGGAACGCCATGTTCTGACTTCCCGCCCAGACCGCGCCTGTGCGGTCCTCGGCGATCGGATAGAAGTTGTGCTCATCCCCCGGCGCCTCGGGAGCAACCGTCCTGACCGGCGTCGGGAACGCCTGGACGAGACCGCTCTCACCGCCGATCCAGAGGGAGCCCTCGGCATCCTCGATCATCGCGATCGGGTTCGTGGCGGCGGCAGGCAGATCGGGGCCGAAGGTCCGCCATGAGCCGTTCTCCAGCACGCTCAGCCGGCCGTCGAGCAGCAGCCACGTCCTCCCGTCCTTCCCTTCGGTCGCCGCATACCGCAAGTTCGTCGACGGCGGACCCGGTGCGACGGGAGCCGCCAGCTCGGTCGTGCGGCCGTGCTCCGATTTCAGCAGCGTGTGCGCCGTCGTGCGGCTCCAGAGCGCCCCGCGCGGGTCCAAGAACTGGGCGATCGGCCTGTGGCCCTCCGGCCAGACGTAGTCCGCGAGCTTTCCGTCCGGCTCGAGGAACCGCACGCCCGTATCGCGAACGAACGCGACCCAGTAGAGCTCCGTCTTTTCGCCGGGCCGCGCCGTGACCTCCTGCGTTCTCACGAAGCGGACGCCGTCGAACACGGCGAGGCCGCGCATTGTCGAGACCCAGATCCGTCCTTCCGCGTCCTGCTGGATGCCGCCGACGGCCGCATCCGGCAGTCCGTCCGCGACGCCGAACGTGCGGAACTCGCCATGTGTCATCCGCGTGACGCCGCCGTCCTCCGTGCCGATCCAGAGGCTCCCCTCGCGATCGACGCGGAGCGCCAAGATCCGATTGGAGAGGATCTCCGGAACCTCGGCGTGATTGACGACGGTCATGCGATGGCCGTCGAAGCGCACGAGACCGTCCCGTGTCGCGATCCAGAGGTAGCCGTCGGGGGTCTGGTCGATCGCGTAGACGGAGTTCTGCGGGAGGCCGTTGTCGGTCGTGAAGACCCGGTAGCTCAAGCCGGGCGCGGCGAGCGCCGCCGCCAGGAGAGGCGCCGTCAACGCGGTCATCGTGGCGAGAGACTACATCAGCGGCCGCAATCAAAAAAACGGCCGGACGGCCTCTTGTGGAGACCGCCCGGCCTGCTCGGGGGGCAGCAGAAATAACGACCGAAGTCGTTCCTTCAGTGCCGGAGAGAGGGTACGAAGTGAAGCCTTCCCTCGCACGAGGGAGAACCCCCGGATCGCGAAAGAAGAACCCTGGGACGAAGCGGACGGCCGCCGAATTTCGAGACGAGGCGGAAGGTCTTTTTTTGGGGGAGTTTCGGAAGCTGTCCCCTCAGGACTCCGAAGAGACGAGCCCGACGCGAATCGCGAAGCGCACGAGGCCGGTCAGATCGTGGACGCCGACGCGATCCATGATCTGGCTGCGATGCGACTCGACGGTCTTCACCGAGAGATCGAGGAGCGCCGCGATCTCCTTCGACGACTTCCCTTCCGCGACGAGCTGGAGGATCTCGCGCTGGCGTGTCGTCAAGCCGGCGAGCGGGTCGGGCTGCGCGGACCCCGACTGGACGTAGCGCTCGACGACCTGGCGCGAGATCTTCGGGCTCAGGTAGACGTCGCCGCGGCCGACCGCCTTGATGGCGAGGGGCAGCTCGTCGTCGGCGGCATCCTTCAAGAGGTAGCCCGCGACACCGGCGCGGAGGGCCTGCGCGACGTACGCCTCGCCGGCGTGCATCGAGAGGATGAGGATCTTCGTGCGCGGCGACGCCTGCGCGCTGCGCGTCGCGACCTCGAGACCGTTCAGGCCGGGCATCGTGATGTCGAGCACCGCGAGGTCCGGGCGGAGGCGCTCGATGAGCGCGAGCGCCTCGCGGCCGTCGGCGGTCTCGGCGACCACCTCGACGCCGGGCAGCGAGGTGAGGACGGCGTGGATCCCCTTCCGCACGACGGCGTGGTCGTCCGCCAACAGGACCTTCATGAGCCGGCCTCCTCGGAGGTCAATGGTACGCTCGCCCGGATCTCCGCTCCCTGCCCGATGGAAGAATCCAGCTCGAGCCGCCCGCCCAGCGCCTCGACGCGCTCGCGCATGCCGCTCAAGCCGAGGTGCCGGCCGGTCGCCGCACGCTGGAGCGCCTCGGCGACGTCGAATCCGCGCCCGTCGTCACGGACGCTCAGGAGCAGACGGCTTGAGTCGACGCGCACCGACACGGTGATGTGCCGCCCCTCGCCGTGCCGGACCGCGTTGTGCACCGCCTCCTGGACGATCCGGAAGGCGGCGATCGCGGTCTCGGGTTTGAGGCGCTCGGCGTCGAAGTTCGCCTCGACTTCGATCGCCGCTCCGGTCCTGACGGACTGCCCCTCGGCGTAGCCGCGCAGCGCGACGATGAGCCCCAGCTCGTCGAGCATCGGAGGCCTGAGGTCGAGCACGATCTCGCGCACGTTGCCGATCATGTCGTCGACGAGACCGATCGAGTCCGTGAGCCGCGCGCCCCGCTCGGGCGAGGCGTCGGGGAGGCGGCCGAGCGCCTTGAGGTTGATCTTGATCGCGCTCAGCACCTGGCCCATGTCGTCGTGCAGCTCGCGCGCGATACGCCGCTTCTCCTCTTCCTTGGCGTCCTCGAGGCGTCGCGTCAGCCCACGCAGGCGATCGTACGTCCCGTGAAGCTCGGCCTGGCTCTGCCGCGCCTCGAGGAGCGCCTGCTCGCGGGCGAGCTGGAGCGTCTCGAGCTCGCGGTTCCTCTGTTTCAGCCTTGCCGTCCGGGTGGCATAGACCGTGGACACGATGCCGATGAGGCCTGCTCCCGCGGCGAGACGGAACCACCACGTCATCCAGTACGGCGGCGTCACGTGAATCGCGAGCGGCGGCGTCTCGCTCCACGCGCCGCGCGCGCTCCGGCCGCGCACACTCATCGTGTAGCCGCCCGGCGGAAGGTCGGTGAGCGCGATCGTCTGTCCGGGGAGGTCCGTCCACGCGTCGCTCCGTCCTTCGAGTCGGTAGGCGAAGTGATGCGGGGTGCGGAAGTCGAGGACCGCGAAGCTGAACGAGAGCGGCGTGCCGTAGGCGACGTCGATGCTCCTGGTCTCCCACGCCGCCGCGGGGAGGCGCATGGGGCCCTTGAGGGTGCGGATGTCGGTGACCACCGTCGGCGCCACCGGCGGATCGACGAACGGCGAGCCCGGGCGGATCGCGAGGAGCCCTCCCGAAGTGCCGAGCCAGAGCACGTCACGTCCGTGACGGGCCGCCCCCGGGTTGAATTCGACGCCGGGTAGCCCGTCGGCGAGACCGTAGTTATGGAAGCGCCCGGACGCGGGGTCGTACCGGGAGAGCCCGTGGCGCGTGCCGATCCATATCGTGCCGTCGTCGTCCTCGACGAGCGACGTCACGTTCTGGTTGACCAGTCCGTCGTCGGTCGTGATCCGCTTCACGTCGAAGCCGCCGCCGGTCTTCCCCGTGATCCGCGCGAGCCCGCCGCCGTTGGTTCCCGCCCAGACGACTCCGCTCCTCGATTCCAGGACCTGCGAGATGTGCTGGTGGCCGATCGTCGCCTGATCGGTCGTCGACGGGAGAAGGCGCACGGCTTTCCCCGTCTTCGGATCGAAGACGTTCAAGCCGCCGGAGCGCGTTCCGATCCACAACGCTCCGTTCGATCCGACGAGGACACTGGTCACGAAGTCGTCGCTCAGGCTCGAGGGATCGGCGGAATCGGCGTGGAAGCGTGTGAACGAGCGGCCGTCGCGCTCGAGGCGGAAGAGACCGCTCCCCCCGGTGCCGACCCAAAGCGTCCCGGCGCGATCGACGGCGACGGCGTTCCTGTAGCCCGTGCTGGGGACCGGAATCGCCGTTGCGGTTCCGCGAACCGGGTCGATGCGCGTGAGCGACGCCATCGACGCCGCCCACATCGTGCCGTCGGCCTGTTCGGCGAGGCTGAGCACCGTCCTCAGAGCGAGCGGGGGGTCGTCGGGCGGCGCGATGCCGGAGAAATCGCCGTTTCGGCCCAGCCGGAAAAGGCCCTTCCCCCACGTGCCGACCCAGAGCGTGCCGCTCTTGTCCTCGTCGAGGGCGGTGATCTCACGGTAGGGAAGCTTGGGCTCGAGCGTGACGTGGAAGAGATCCCCGGTCGCCGAGAATCTTGCGAGGCCGCGCCCCCATGTTCCGATCCAGACGTCTCCCGAGGCGTCCGCCACCACCGCCGCCAGCCGGTCGGCGCCGAGGCTGTCCTCGCGCTGCGGGTCGTTTCGATAACCGTGGCTCGCGCCCGTCGTGGTGTCGAAGGCGATGAGGCCGCGGTTCCACGTGGAGATCCACAACGTGCCGTGGGCGTCGCATGCGATCGCGGTGACGATCGGAAAGTCGTCGCCGGGGGCGAGCTCGGGCGCGGCGACGCTTCGCGCCGATCCCGTCGCGGGGTCGAAACGGTAGAGATGACGCTCGGTGCCAAACCAGATCCCGCCCGAAGGATCCTCGGCGATCGCGAAGGCGTTGTCGTCGCGCTCGTCGGCGACCGGAAGGCGCGTGACGCGGCGCGTCTTCGGGTCGAGCCATGCGAACCCGCCGCCCACCATCGCCAGCCACATGCGCTTCGACCGGTCGAGCTTCAGCGCATAGACGTACTCGTTCGGGACGCCCTCCACGCGCTCGAATGCTCGCGTCTTCGCGTCGAAGCGATTCAATCCATTCTGCGTGCCGACCCAGAGCGCGCCGTCCGCGTCCTCGGCGATCGCGTAGACGCTGTCGTGGCTCAGGCTTTTCGGATCCTTCGGATCGTTGCGGAAACGCTCGAAGCGACCGGTCGTGCGATCCAGACGCGCGAGGCCGCCGGAGTTCGTCCCGACCCAGAGCTCGTTGCTTCGATCCTCGTAGATCGTCCGTATCGAATTGTCGGGGAGCGAATCCGCGTTCCCGACCTCGTGCTCGTAGACGCGCACCGAGTAGCCGTCCCAGACGGCGAGGCCTTCACGCGAGCCGACCCACAGGAAGCCGGCGTGATCGCGGTAGAGCGCGGTGATCGTCTCCGACGGGAATCCGCGCTCCTCGCCGAACCGGTCGAAGATCAGCTCGCTCGGGACCGCGAACGCGGGCGACAAGCACGCCGTCACGAGGAGGGCGCAAAGCAGCCGATTCGATCGGAGCATCGGTGAAGTCTAGCGTTTTTTCGCCGGGAAGATCTTGGCGACGCTGAGGGTCGCCGCGATATCCGCCGTGTTCTCGAACGTCAGCAGGTTCTCGGTCAGGGCGAGCCGCCAGACCCACGTCTTGACGAGCCCCTGGATCCCGAGGGAGGTCAGGTACTTCGTCGCCTTGAGCTCGCCGAGATCGGTGTTCCTTACGACGCTCGGGCTCGAATAGAGCTGGACGATCCCATTGACGCCACGGCCGAGACCGAACTCCCACGCGCCGGTGACGGTGGGGACCCAGAGGTTTTCGTGGTCGACGCCCTCGAGGCGGACGCCTCCGAATCGCACCGCGCTGCCGCTGACGTAGAGCGCCTGCCGCCGCAAGAACCACTGACCCGAGACCTGGACGCCGTAGTCGGTCTGGCCGCTCGAGAGGTACGGCTTCGCCTCGCGCAGCACCGGCTTCACCGCCGTCTCCACGATGACGTTCCACCGCTCGGGCTCGGCGACGACCGAGTAACGCGCGCCGAGCACCGGATCGGCCAGCCCGTTCGAGGGAGGCGACGTGAACACCAGGGTCCCGCTCTTGGTCTTGCTGACCACGAAGAACTGGTTCCTCGCGACGAGGTCGCGATCCTCTTGGCCGACGCCGACCAGGTCGTGGAAGCCCTCGATCGTCCCGTCGAGGAAGCCGCCCTGGAACGTGAGCGCGGGAATCGTGAGGTAGCCGCCCCAGTGCCGGGTGAACCGGTGGTGAATGTTGAAGTCCATGACACCGAGCTCGCCGTCGACGATGTAGGCCTCGCCCGGCAGCGCGAGGATCGCGGCGACGTCGGAGGCGTCGTAGCGCACGCGGTGGCCCGCGCCCTTCGCGCGCAGGTAGTCGGCGACGTTCTCGCTCAGCACATACGTGTTCTGGTAGCTGACATTCAGCTCGAGCGCCCATGTCCCGGGCGTCGCGCTGACGGCGTGCGCCGGGAGGAAGTCCATCCTCAAGATGCCGAAGGGCGTGAGATCTCGGATGCGCAGGGGCCCGAGGTGGAACCAGGGCCGGTCATCGGACGGCTCCGCCGCGCGCGCGGCGAGCGCGAGGCCGAAGAAGAACGCTACGGCGAGCCGGCGGGGTGCCCCCATCGACGGCGAATTCTAAGTGCGCCGTGCTGCTAGAGTCATGTCCCCATGCCCCGGAACGGCCCTCTCCTCCTGTTCCTCTGGGTGCTCGCCGAGCAGCTCGGCGCGCCGATCCCCGCATTTCCCGCGCTCCTCGCCGCGGGTGCGATCTCCCGCACGTCGGGCGAGTGGCTGTGGCTGCCGCTCACGATCGCCGTGACGGCGTCGCTCCTGGCGGACGTGCTCTGGTACGCGATCGGACGTCGCCGCGGTGCCGGCATCATGCGCTTCATCTGCCGGATCTCCCTCGAGCCCGACTCGTGTGTGCGCCGGACCGAAGACGTCTTCGAGCGTCGCGGCGCCGCCACACTTCTCGTCGCGAAGTTCGTCCCCGGGCTCTCGACGGTGGCCCCGCCGCTCGCGGGGATCGTGAGGATGCCGTTCTCCCGCTTCCTCCTGTTCAACACCGCCGGCGCCGTGCTGTGGGCGGGAACATCGCTCCTGGCCGGCTTCGTCTTCAGCCGGCAGCTCGAGGCGATCCTGACGGCGGTGTCGCGCGCCGGCGACTGGCTCCAGCTCACGATCATCGTCCTGGCGGTCTATCTCGCCTTCAAGTGGTGGAGCCGGCAGCGATTCCTCCGCTCGATCCGCGTCGGACGGATCCGCCCCGAGGAGCTGAAGGAGATGCTCGACGCCGGAGAGGAGATCGTCGTCGTCGACCTGCGGTCGTCGCGTGAGTTCGAAGAGTCCCCGCAATCGATCCCCGGGGCCATGCGCATCGCCGCCGACGATCTCGTCCGCGACCACGGAAAGATCCCCCGCGACCGCGACGTGATCCTGTTCTGTACGTGACCCAGCGAAGCCTCGAGCGCCCGTGTGGCGCTCTTGCTGCGAGCCAAGGGCATCAAGCGCGTGCGTCCGCTCGAAGGCGGCCTCGACGGTTGGCGCAAGCTCGTCGACGCGTGAATGGGGACAAAGGGGACAGTAACCAAGTTTTTCTTACGCGCGCAGTCCGCGCGTAAGAAAAACTTGGTTACTGTCCCCTTTGTCCCCATTTACATTCCCCGACGCTCGCGCATGCGTAGACGCAGACGCTCGCGCTCCTCGTCGGTCATCCTCGTCCACCGGTTCTCCTCCATGCGTTGGCGCATGCGAGAGCCGGCGTTCGTGCGGACGCCGAGGCCGCCGAACAGAATGCGCGCGAGTGCCAGGAGCCCGAGCCCTTGCCAGAAGCCGATGCGCGGGACGTGAAAGAGGTCGGGAAGAAAGACGTTCCACAACCACATCACGCTCGCGCCGCCGAGGACGATGCAGCCCGCGAGGGCCAGGATTGCGAACGGTGCGATCCAGAGGATCTTCTTCAATTTCGGTGTCATCGATCGTCCCTCATGCTTTCTTCAACTCGTCGTAGAGCTCTTGCAAACGCTCGCGGAGAAAGAGCACGGCGGTGTGCTTGCGCGATAGGAGCGTGTTCACGGCGACGCCGGTTCTCTTCGACATGTCCTTGAAGCTTTCGCCGTCGATCTCGTGCGCGACGAACGCGTCGCGTTGCTCCGCGGGAAGATCCGCGAGCGCGTGCTCGAGCTCCTCGAGGACGAGCGATCGCAAGTACCGCTCGTCCGGCCCTCCGCCGGAGGACGGCAAGAGGTCTTCGAAATCGCTCGCGCTCTCCTCGTGCGGCCTGCGGAAGAGATCGACGATCCGGTTGCGCGCCACCTGGAACAGCCAGCCGGTGACGTGCTCGATCGGCATCAGCAGGCGGTTCGCCTCGAGGAGCTGCGCGAACACGTCCTGCAGGATGTCCTCGGCGTCGCTCGGATCGGCGACGCGCCGGCGGATGAAGCGGCCGAGGCGCGAGCGCTCGCGGAGAGCAGCCTCCTCGATCCGCCGGTCCATGGGGTCAGAGTAGCTCGGAGTGCGGTTCGGGAACCGGGCGGTAGCGACGGCGGCCGCCGCCCGAGCGGAGTCCTCCGAACAGGATCCGCGCGAGGACGAGCAAGCCGAGCGCCTGCCAGAAGCCGAGCATCGGCCACCCCAGGAGAGGCGGGAGCAGCCAGTTCCAGAGCACCTTCACCAGCTCGCCGCCGATGAAGACGAACGCCGCGATCCCGAGGAGCGCGAGCGGCGCGATCCAGATCAGCTTGCGTTTTCGGGGGTTCATACGGTCCTCCTCATCGCTGTCTTCACCGAGGAAGACGGATGGGGAGGACCGATATTGTGGGGGGACGAAAAAAGACTACGAAGCGGGCTCGACGGTGAGCTTGTCGCCGCTCATCTTGACGCGGAGCTCGATCCCCTTCGTGTGCGAGACCTCGAGGTCATACACGCCGGAGAGGTAGGTCTTGCCCTTCGTCGAATAGACCTTCGCGGTGAGCTTGTGCTTCCCGGGCGAGACCTGGATCGGATCCCAGGTCGTCGTCTGCGAGATCAGGAACGGCGGTTTCTTGAACTCTTCGTTGAAGACGGGGACGTCGTCCAGGATGACGACGAGGTTGCCGTGGGTGATGTGACTCGTGATGCTGATCGTGATCGGCTGCTTCTGCGTCGCCGATTTCGCGGCGGCCTTCGGCGCCGGCTTCGCGGTGGCCTTCGCCGCCGGCGCGCGATGGGTCGACGTCGTCGATCCGCTCCCGTCCGACAGCGCCGCGGAAGCCGCCGTCGCGACGAGGATCGAAGCGGCCAGTGCCCCGAGCATCCTTCTCTTGATGAGCGTCATGGTCCCTCCTGCGAGTACCCACCGAGAATAAGTCCGGGCCGGGCATTCGACCAGCGCCCCTTTTTGTCCCGCCGAAGTTCAGTCTCGTGATCGTGCAGGCGTAGAATCGCGCGCCATGCCGCTCTCTTCCGGATCCCGCCTCGGCCTCTACGAGATCGTCGCCCCTCTCGGTGCCGGCGGGATGGGCGAGGTTTACCGCGCGCGCGACACGAAGCTCGGCCGCGACGTCGCCATCAAAGTGTTGCCCCCGGCGTTCGCCGCCGATCCGGAGCGCCTCGCCCGCTTCGAACGTGAGGCGAAGGTGCTCGCGTCCCTGAGCCATCCCAACATCGCCGGGATCTTCGGACTTCACGAGGAGAACGGGACCGGCTTCCTCGCGATGGAGATGGTCGCCGGCGAGGACCTCGCCGAGATCCTGAAGCGCGGCCCGCTTCCCTCGAGCGAAGTGGCCGACATCGCGCGGCAGATCGCCGAGGCGCTCGAGGCGGCGCACGAGCAGGGCATCGTTCATCGCGACCTGAAGCCCGCGAACGTCCGCATCACGCCCGACGGCAAGGTCAAGGTGCTGGACTTCGGGCTCGCGAAGGCGCTCGAGAGCGCGACCACGTCGGACTCCGGCGCGGGCATGTCGCCGACGATCACGTCGCTCGGCACCGTCGCCGGCGTGATCCTCGGAACGGCGGCGTACATGGCACCCGAGCAGGCGCGGGGCAAGGGCGTCGACAAGCGCGCCGACATCTGGGCGTTCGGGTGCGTGCTCTTCGAGATGCTCTCGGGCAAGCGCCCGTTCGACGGCGAGACCGTCTCCGACACGCTCGCCGCGGTCCTCGCCAAGGACGCCGATTGGAGCGCGCTCCCCGCGAGCACGCCTGCGAAGGTTCGTCATCTTCTCGAGCGATGCCTCGAGAAGGATCCGAAGCGGCGCCTCCGCGACATCGGCGACGCGCGGCTCGAGCTGGACGAGGTTCTCGCCGATCGTACGGCGTCGGGACGCGTTCGCGTTCCTCCGGCCGCCGAGGTGACGGCGCCGGCGCGATCGCGATGGGCGATCCCCGCCATGATCGCGTGCCTCGTCGTCGGCGGCGTCGTCGGCGCCTTCGCGATCCCGAGGAAGCCGGCGGCCGCGGGGGGCACCGTCCGCCTCGATCTCGAGTTCCCGAAGGACGTCAAGGTCGCCTACTACGCCGTCAACGCGGCCGGCTCGACGATCGGGGCGATCGGCAAGCCGCGCGTCGCGCCGGGCGAGCCGGACCAACCGGCCCGGGTCTACGTGCGCGGGCTCGGCAGCGGATCGTTCTCGGCGGTGCCGGGAACGGAGGGAGTCGTCGGCTTCGGCTTCACGGCGGACGGCCGATCGCTGACCGCCGCGGTCCCTGCGACGGTCGGCTCCTCGCAGCTCAACATCGTCCTCTTCTCCCTCGACGGACAGCGACCACCGCTCACCGAGGTTCCGTTCAACCCGAGATGGAGCGCGTTCGGCGATCTTCGGAGCGGCGGTTTTCTCGCGCTCCGGGACAGCAGCGAGCTGGATCGATTCGACGCTGCGAGCGGCAAGCTCGAAGCGCCGGTCAAGATCGATCGCGCCGGCGAGACCGGCCCGATCACGCTCGTCGGCATGGCGCTCCCCGGTGACGAGGCGATCCTCCTCCACGCGATCGCGTACGGCGAGAAGGGTTGGTATTACCGGGTCGGCGTGCTCGATCTGCGGAGCCACAAAGTCACCTACCTCCTCGACGACGCTGGGTTCCCGCGATACTCGCCCACCGGGCACATCGTCTTCAGCCGCGGCGACACACTGCTCGCGGTGCCGTTCGATGCCAAGAGTCTGAAGCTGACGGGAGCGCCGGTTCCGATCGCGAACGGCATCCAGACCCAGTACGCCTTCATCCCCGCACAGTTCGGCCTGTCGGACAACGGCGTGCTGATCTACGAGCCGGGCGGCAGGACGGCGGAGACGAGGCACCTCGGCGTCATCGACGCCGCCGGCCGTGTGACGCCGATCATCGACGAGCCCCACGCCTATCAGTCGGTGCGCGCCGATCCCAGCGGCGGCGGCCGCTTCATCGCGACGATCACCAACGGGCATGGGATCGACGAGATGTTCACGGGCCGTGTCGACGAGGGCGGCCTTCGCCGTGTCCAGGCGTACCCGCAAGCCGACATCTTCACGCCGGTGATCGCGTGGGACGGTCACACCGTCTGCTTCGGCCGGCGCGGGCGCGACGCCGACGACGGCTTCTACGTCAAGGATCTCGACGGCACGGCGGAGCCGCGCCGCATCGCCCCCCTTCCACCCAACGCGAACAATCAGACGATCATCGGCGGAGTCACGCGCGACGGCGCGGGGTTCGTCCTCACGCAGCAAGGCGTCGATCAGAAGGGAGACATCTACTACGTCCCGATCCCCGCGCCCGGTGCTCCCCTCTCCCAGCCGAAGGCGATCGTGAGCGGTCCCGCCGACGAGAGCTTTGCGGGTCTCTCCCCGGATGGGCGGTTCCTCGGCTGGATCTCCGACGAGTCGGGCCGGAAGGAGTTGTACGTGGCCACGTTCGGCGCGGGCGGAGCGGTCGGGACGCCGGTGCGCGTGACGAGAGGCGGCGCAGATCAGTTCGTTTGGTACCCGGACGGGCGCGGGGTCCGTTTACGCGATGCGGACGGACGATTCTTCGATCTGCCGCTCACGACCACGCCGTCGATCGTCGCCGGAGCGCCCAAGCTCCTCTTCGAGGGCGCGAAGCCGAACGTCCAGACGGCGAACCTCTTCCCCGACGGACGGCAGCTCCTCCTGATCCGGGGCGAGAACGAGCTGAACGGCGAGGTCGGCCGGCTCGCCGTCGTCCTGGGGTTCAACGATGAATTGGCGGCGAAGATGAAGGCGGCAAGATGAGAGCACCGGTCCTTCTCGCGACGGCTCTCGCGCTCACCGCGTGCACGCATCGCGAGCCGTCGTCGTTCCAGGGATACGCCGAGGGCGAGTTCGTCTACGTCGGCTCGCCGGTCGGCGGGCGTCTCGAGAAGCTCGACGTGACGAAGGGACAGAACGTCGAGGCCGGAGCGCCGCTCTTCACGCTCGAGTCGGTGCAAGAAGCGGCCGCGGTGGCGCAGGCCGAGCAGAACCTCCATGCCGCGCGGGCGAAGCTCGCCGATCTCGGCACCGGCAAGCGCGCGCCCGAGCTCGCGGTGACGGAGGCGCAGCTCGAGCAGGCGCAGGCGAAGGCCGCGCAGTCGGAGGCGGCGCTCGCGCGCGACACGGCGCAGCTCCAGGCGGGCGGGATCGCGCGGAAGGATCTCGAGGCGACACAGGCCGCGCACGACACCGATGCCGCGAGGGTCCGCGAGCTTCAGGAGCAGCTCCAGGTGGCGCGCCTCGCCGCGCGCCCTGAGCAGATCCAGGCGCAGAGCTCGGAGGTCGCGGCGGCGCAGGCGGAGCTCGACCAGGCGAAGTGGAAGCTCGATCAGAAGCGCCTCGCGGCCACGAAGCCCGGACTCGTCTTCGATACGCTGTTCCGCGAGGGTGAGTGGGTGCCCGCGGGGAGCCCCGTCGTGCGGATGCTCCCGCCGGAGAACGTCAAGGTCCGCTTCTTCGTGCCGGAGACCCTCGTCGCGCGGTTCGCCGCCGGGCAGAAGCTCACCGTCCGCTGTGACGGCTGCGCGTCGCCGATCGACGCCGCGGTGAGCTACGTCTCCGCGGAGCCGGAGTACACGCCGCCGGTCATCTACAGCAACGAGACCCGCTCGAAGATGGTCTTCATGATCGAGGCGCGTCCGTCGGATCCGCGCAAGGCGAATCTCCGTCCCGGCCAGCCGGTCCAGGTCGCGCTGCCGTGAGCGACGCCCCCGCGCTCGCGATCGACGTCCGGGGGCTCAACAAGACGTTCGGCGACAAGCACGTCGTGCGCGACGTCTCGATGCAGGTGCGCCGCGGCGAGATCTTCGGCTTCCTCGGCCCGAACGGCAGCGGCAAGACGACGACGATCCGCATGATGTGCGGCCTGCTCACCCCCGACTCGGGCACCGGCACGTGCCTCGGCTTCGACATCCTGAAGGAGAGCGACCAGATCAAGCGTCACGTCGGGTACATGACGCAGCGCTTCTCGTTCTGGGAGGACCTCTCGATCCGCGAGAACCTCGACTTCGTCGCGCGCGTCTACGAGATGCGCGATCGCAAGGCCAAGGTGGCGAAGGCGCTCGAGGATCTCGGGCTCGCCTCGCGCGCCTCCCAGCTCGCGGGAGCGCTCTCGGGCGGCTGGAAGCAGCGGCTCGCGCTTGCGGCGTGCATGCTCCACGAGCCGGAGCTGCTGCTCCTCGACGAGCCGACCGCCGGCGTCGACCCGAAGGCGCGGCGCGATTTCTGGGACGAGCTGCACCGCCTCGCCGCGGGCGGGATCTCGGTTCTCGTGAGCACGCACTACATGGACGAGGCCGAGCGCTGCCACAAGCTCGCCTACATCTCGTACGGCGTCCTCATGGCTCAGGGCAGCGCCGCCGAGATCGTCGCCGCCGAGAACCTGACGACGTGGACGGTGACCGGCGGCGACCTCGCGGCGCTCTCCGCGACGCTCCAGGGGAAACCGGGAGTCGAGCAGACCGCCGTCTTCGGCGCCGAGCTGCACGTGACGGGGCGCGACGCCGCGGCGCTCGAGGCGACCCTGCGCCGCGAGACGGCGAACGGCGGGTTCCGTATCGAGCGCAGCGAGGTCGGCCTGGAAGACGTCTTCATCCATCTCATGTCGCGGTCGCAGGACAACTACGGGAGCGCGGCATGAGGCGTTGGTCGTTCATGCGACTCTCGAGCATCATGCGCAAGGAGTTCCTCCAGCTCCGGCGCGACCGGCTCACCTTCGGGATGATCATCGGCATCCCGATCGTGCAGCTCATGCTCTTCGGGTACGCGATCAACACCGATCCGAAGCACCTCAGGACCGCCGTCATCCAGGCCGACCGGAGCGAGTTCACGCGCAGCTACCTCGCGGCGATGAAGACGACCGGCTACTTCGATTTCGTCCGCGAGCTGCCCGACGAGGCGGCGGGAAGGGACGCGCTCGCCCGCGGCGAGGTTCAGTTCGTTCTCAACATCCCCGCCGGCTTCACGCACGATCTCCTGCGGGGCGACAGGCCCGCCCTCCTCCTCGAGGCCGACGCGACCGATCCGTCGGCAACCGGTCTTGCCGTCGCGTCCGTGCGTGAGCTCGTGCTCGCGGTCGCGAAGCGCGACCTCGTCGGCCCCCTCGCGCCGCTCGCCGGGGCGACGGCGCCCGCCTTCGACGTGCGCGTGCACAAGCTCTACAACCCGGAAGGGCTGACGCAGCGAAACATCGTTCCGGGGTTGATGGGCGTCATCCTCGCGATGACGATGGTCATGATGACCGGGCTCGCGATGACGCGCGAGCGCGAGCGCGGCACGATGGAGAACCTCCTCGCCACGCCCGTGCGGCCCCTCGAGGTCATGGTCGGGAAGATCGTCCCGTACGTCCTGATCGGCCTGGTCCAGATCTCGATCGTCCTCACCGCGGCGCGGTGGATCTTCGGCGTGCCGATCGTCGGAAGCCTCGCCGCCGTCTACGTCGTGGCGCTCGTCTACGTCGCCGCGAACCTCACGGTCGGGATCACCCTCTCGTCGCTCGCAAGGAACCAGCTCCAGGCGATGCAGATGACCTTCTTCTACTTCCTGCCGTCGATCCTGCTCTCCGGCTTCATGTTCCCGTTCCAGGGGATGCCGCCGTGGGCGCGCGGCATCGGCAGCCTCCTCCCCTTGACCTACTTCAACCGGCTGATCCGCGGCATCCTCCTCAAGGGGAACGGCTGGATCGACCTGTGGCCGAACCTCTGGCCTCTGCTCGTCTTCATCGTCGCGGTCATGGGGATCGCGCTGCGCTTCTACCGGAAGACCCTCGATTGATGCGCCGCGCCATCGCCGCCGGTTGTTGTCTCTTGCTCGTCGCGTGCACCGTGGGGCCCGACTACAAGGCGCCCGAGCCGCCGACCGTCACCCGGTACCGCAGCGAATCCGCGTCCGAGCCGGCCGGCCCCGGGCGCGACGTCCCGGCCGCGTGGTGGACCCTCTTCGAATCGCCCGCGCTCGACGCGCTCGTGCGGGAAGCGCTCGAGAAGAACCCGAAGCTCGAGGGGGCGCAGGCCGCGCTCCGGAAGGCGCAGGAAGACGTCGCCGGCAAGCGCAGCGCCCGCTATCCACAGATCGATGCGCGCGGCGCCGTGAACTCCGTCGACGTGAATGCGAAGTCGCTCGGCGCTCCCGCACTTCCCTTCGACACGCCGCTCACCCTCTACGACGCCTCGGTGAGCGTGAAGTACACGCTCGACCTCTTCGGCAAGACGCGGCGCGAGCTCGAGGCGCTGTCGGCGCGGGCCGAGTACCAGACCTTCCAGCTCGAAGGCGCGCGTCTCATGCTCGCGGGAAACGTCGTCACCGCGGCGATCCGCATCGCGGCCCTCACCGACCAGATCGAGCTGACGCAGGCGATCGTCGACGTGCAAGGCAAGCGGCTCGAGGTCGCGCAGAAGCTCGAGTCGCTCGGCGGCGTCCCGCACCTCGAGGTCGTGAGCCAGTCCGGCGACCTCGCACGCACGCGCGCGACGCTTCCCCCGCTCCGCGACCAGCGTGACAAGGCCCTTCACCGGCTTGCGATCTATCTCGGCAAGGCACCGGGCGAGACGGAGCTTCCCGCGCTCCGCCTCGCCGATCTCAAGCTCCCCGTCGAGCTGCCGCTCTCCCTCCCCTCGGAGCTGGCGCGCCAACGACCGGATATCCGCGCGGCGGAAGCGCTCCTCCACGAGGCGAGCGCGCGGGTCGGCGTCGCGACGGCGAACTTCTACCCGCAGATCACGCTCTCGGCGACCGCCGGCTCGCTCGCAACCGCGCTCGGCGATCTCCTCTCGAGCGGGACCGGCTTCTACTTCATCGGCGCCTCGCTCCTGCAGCCGATCTTCCACGGCGGCCAGCTCAAGGCGGAGAAGCGCGGCGCGGTGGCGGCATTCGACCAGGCGGGCGCCGCTTACCGCGAGACGGTGCTCACAGGACTTCAGGACGTCGCCGACACGCTGAGCGCGCTCGAGCACGACGGCACCGCGCTCGAAGAGAGAGCCGATGCGGCGAAGCTCGCCGACGAGGCGCTCACGATCACCTCGCAGCGCTACGACGTGGGCGGCGTGAGCTACATCTCCCTCCTCGACGCCCAGCGTCAGCACCGCGAGGCGGTCCTCGCGCGTGCCGAGGCCGACGCCGCGCGCTACGCGGATTCCGCCGCGCTCTTCCAGGCGCTCGGCGGCGGATGGTGGACGGAGAGAGAGAAGCAGAAGGAGAAGGAGAAGGAGAAGACCGAATGATCGCCGTGCTCCTGGCCGCCGAGGTCCTCCGCTACGTCCCGAAGCACGAGGAGCTGAAATACACCTTCGGCGGCGCGGCGCCGACGCACCACATCAAGCCGGGAACGCGCATCCTCTCGTGGAGCGAGGACTGCTTCGACGGGGCGCTTACGAAGCCCGGGCAGAAGCCGAGCGAGGTGCTGGTGCCGGGCCACGACAACCCGCAGACCGGCCCGTTTTATGTCGACGGCGCCGAGCCGGGCGACACGCTCGCGATCAAGATCGAGAAGCTCGAGCCGGCGCGGGACTACGGCCTCTCGGTCGCCTTCGCCGGCTTCGGCGCGCTCAAGGGGTCCGACCGGACCGCGATGCTCGGACCCGAGCTACCGGAGACGGTGTGGTTCTACACGGTCGATCGCGCGAAGGGGGTCGCGCGCACGCGCTCGCAAGACGGCAAGCTGTCGTGGGAAGTTCCGCTCGCCCCGTTCCTCGGCTGCCTCGGCGTCTCCCCCGCCTACGGCGAGGTCCGCTCGACGATCGTCCCCGATTCCTTCGGCGGCAACATGGATTGCCCCGAAGTGCGCGCCGGCAACACGGTCTACCTCGGCGTGCGCGTTCCCGGCGGACTCCTCTCGTTCGGCGACGGCCACTATGCGATGGGCGACGGCGAGATCATGGGCACCGCGATCGAAGGCGCGATGAACGTCGAGATCACCGTCGACCTCATCAAGAAGAGAGACACGCCGTGGCCGCGCATCGAGAACGCCGACTGGATGATGTCGGTCGGCGCCGCGCGCCCGCTCGAAGACGCGGCGCGCGTCGCCTTCAAGGACATGGTGCGCTGGGTGCAGGAGAAGACCGGCCTCTCCGAGATGGACGCCTACGAGTTCGTCTCGCAGAACGCCAAGGCGCCGATCACCGAGATCGTGGACCCGGAGTACACGGTGACGGTGAAGATCCCGAAGGCCCGTCTCCCGAAATAAGGGGACAGCTTCCGAGACTCGAACTTCAGAGTTTCGGAAGCTGTCCCCTTATTCCCCTACGGCTGCTCGACCGTAGCTGTCGTCTCGGGGAACAGCACCGACCCGAAGAGCACCGAGCGGACCGTGCCCACCGCCTCGTTCAAGATGAGAGGCGGCACACCGTCCTTCGCGAGCGCCTCGAGCCGCTTCTGAAGGGCGGCCACCTTCTCCGGATTGGACGCGGAGAGGTCGGTCGTCTCACCCGGATCCTTCGAGAGATCGAACAACTCGACCTTCGACGGCAGGGTCGTCTGCCAGACGAGCTTCCAATCGCCCTGGCGCACCGCGCCGCGGAACGGCTCGACGTCGTAAACGACCTCGGTGCGCGGCGACGGCTTCCCCTCCGCGATCGCCGGCCAGACGTCGAGCCCGTCGAGCGGCTTGTTCTTGCCGAGCGTGGCTCCGGCGAGACGCCCGAGCGTCGGGTACATGTCGACGACATGGATCGGCCCATCGACGACCGTGCCGGCCTTGATGTGCCCGGGCCAGCTCACGACCGCGGGGACGCGGGTGCCGCCCTCGTAGAGGCTCCCCTTCCCGTCGCGATACGGCCCGTTGTCGCAGGGGATCGTGGCGTGCGACATATCGACCTCGCCGGTCACTTTCGCCGAGCGCGGACCGCCGTTGTCGTTCTGCCAGACGACGACGGTGTTTTCCCTCATTTTTTTCTTCTCGAGCGCGGCGAGTACGCGGCCGACCTGATCGTCCATCGCCGTGATCATCGCGTCGTACGCGCGCACCGACGGGTCCGCGACGGACGCGTAGCGATCGAGATACTCCTTCGGCGCTTGGTACGGCGCGTGCGGCGCCGTGAAGGCAAGGTAGAGGAACAGCGGCGTCTTCGGATCGTGCCGCTCGATCACCTTGACGGCGTCGTTGCCGATCAGCTCGGTGGCATACCCTTCTTCGTCCAAAGGCTGGTTGTCGCGAAACCAGTCCCGCGTCCCGTGCGCGGTATGCTTGAAGTAGTCGATCTCGCCGATGAGCGGGCCGTATTGGTAGTCGAAGCCGCGCTGGCGCGGCCAGTACTTCTTGTCCGCGTGACCGAGATGCCACTTGCCGACGATCGCCGTCTCGTACCCGGCCGACTTCAGGAGCTGCGGCAGGATCCACTCGTCGGTGGGAAGGCCGTACGTCCCCGAAGACGGGATCACGAGCGTCTGGAGGCCGTAGCGGTGCGGGTAACGCCCCGTCATGAGCGCGGCGCGCGTCGGCGTGCACATCTGCTGCGCATAGAACTGATCGAGGCGTGCCCCTTCGCCCGCGAGGCGGTCGATGTTCGGCGTCTTGATTGCGGAGCCGTGGTAGCCGACGTCCTTCCACCCCATGTCGTCGACGATCACGTAGACGATGTTGGGGTGCTGCACGGGAGCTTGGGCGAAGGCCGAGAGGAACGCGGCGGCCCCTACGGCGAGAGCGGCGAGGTTTCGCATAGGGCGCGGAGTATAGTCGCGGCGGACGAAGGGAGACACCATGAGATACGTCGCTCGATTCGCCGTCCTCCTGATGCCTGCGCTCGCCATGGCAGCCGAACACCACGGCAAAGAGGCTCCGCACTTCACCTACGAAGGCGCCGAGGGGCCCGAGCACTGGGGCGATCTCGACCCGTCGTTCCAGGCGTGCAAGCTTGGCAAGCTCCAGTCGCCGATCGACATCCCGGCGTCGACGCTCAAGCCCTCGGCGCTCGATCCGATCACGTTCGACTACAAGCCCTCACCGCTCAAGATCACCGACAACGGGCATACCGTGATGGCCACCTATGCGCCGGGAAGCGTCATCCACGTCGGGCCTCAGACTTACGAGCTGCAGCAGATCCACTTCCATCGCCCGAGCGAGGAGACGATCGACGGAAAACCACACGCGATGGTCGCCCACCTCGTCCACAAGAACAAAGACGGGAAGCTCGCGGTCGTCGCCGTGCTCTTCGACGAAGGGGCGGCGAACCCGGCGGTTCACAAGATCTTCTCGCACATCCCTTCGGAAAAAGGGAAAGAGAGCTTGGTGTTCGGGGAGACGATCGACGCGAAGAACCTCCTCCCCGCGACGAAGTCGTACTTCACGTTCATGGGCTCGCTGACCACGCCGCCCTGCTCCGAAGGCGTCCGGTGGTTCGTCCTCGGGACCTCGGCGACCGTCACGCATCAACAGATCGAGACGTTCGCGAAGCATTACCCGCACAACGCGCGTCCGACGCAGGCGCTCGGCGGCCGTGAGATCAAGGAGAGCCAGTAGAGTAGAATCCCCGTGGCTTGAAGGAAGCCGCCGGGTCCGCGGGAAGGGTTCAACCCAACTTCATTCGACAGGCCGAATCGTTCACTCCGTGCCGCCCGTCTGCGGACCTCGGGCTCGACGCATGGGGTGTCTCATGAAGAAGCAGCTTCCGTCCCGGCCCGACCTCGACCACCTTCGCCGCCAGGCCAAATCCCTTCTCTCGGCGCTCGCGACCGGCGACGACGGCGCCGCCAAGACGCTGATCGAGCACCTCCCCGCCGCGAAGGAGCAGACGATCGCCCAGGTCGGGAACGCCGGCTACCGCCTGGCCGACGCGCAGAGCGCCGTCGCGCGGAAGTCGGGGTTCGCGAGCTGGCCCGCGCTCGCACGCCACGTCACGCAGCTCCGCGGCCTCGAGGGCACGTGGGAGTTCACGAGCCTCGAGATCGAGGGGACCAAGATGCCGCGCGCCGTGCTCGCCTCCTCGCGGCTCATCATCGACGGCGACCTCTTCCGGACCGAGTCCCCCGAGGCGATCTACGAGGGCGTCTTCAACATCGACGTCGAGGCCGATCCGCCCCGCATCGACATCGAGTTCGTGCAAGGTCCCGAGGCGGGCAACTGGTCGTATGGAATCTACGAGCTCGGCGGTGACGCGCTCACGATCTGTCTGGGGCTCACCGGCGCCTCTCGTCCCACGAAGTTCGTCACGACTCCCGGCTCGAAGCACGCGCTCGAGACGCTGACGCGTCGGCGGGCGGGCTCGACCACGCCGTCCCCCGTCGCCTTCGAGCCCAGCTCGGCCGACGATCTCACCCCGATGAGCGGCACGTGGAAGGCCGTCTCGGTCATCATCGACGGGATGGCGCTCCCGAAGAGCGTGCTCGCCACGGGATGGCGCGAGGTCGAGGGCAACCGCACGCGCGTCGCCTTTGGCGGAGCGCCGATCCTCGATGCCCCGACGCGCGTCTCCGGGTCGAACCCCTGGGAGGTCGATTACCTCCAGGGCGGGCGGATCCAGCGCGCGCTCGTGCGCATCGTCGACGGGGATCTCGAGTCCTGCATGGCGCCGGCGGACGCGCCGAGGCCGACGCGCTTCGACGGTGCGAAGGGGACGGGCTGGACGCTCAGCCGCTGGCGGAAGTGACCTAGCGCGTCAACGGGCCCTCCCACACACGCGCGAGGATCTCCTTCAGGCGCTCGAAATCCTTCGCCCCGAGCTCCGCGCGCCACGCGCGTTCGATGTCGCGCAGAACCTCGTGGAGCTTCGCGTTCGCCGCATGGCCGCGCCTCGTGAAGCGGACGACGCGCGCGCGGGCCTCGTCGGGGTCGTCTCCGCGGCTGAGATAGCCGAGGCTCTCGAGGCTTCCGAGGAGCTGGTTCATCGCCTGCTTGCTCATGCCGGCGCGCTCGGCGATCGCCCCCGGCCGGGCGCCGTGGGGCCCCGGGAACTGGAGGACCGCCATGTGGGCGAGGCGAAGATCGTCGAAGCCGGCGGCGTTCAGCTCGGCGATGATCCGCCGGTGGATCGCCTGGGCCGGCACCCGGAGGAGGGCCCCGATGAGCATCTCCGACGCCTTGATTTCCTTCTTCTTTTCCCTTGACGGCATGGTCAATTCCATTTACCTTTCTTTTAGTAAACGGAATTTACCACAAGGAGCACCGCGATGCCAGAGCAAACCATGACCGACGAGACGATCCACCTGGGGCCGCTCACCGTCCGCTTCCTCGTGACCGGTGCCGACTCGAACGGCAGCCTGGCCGCGTTCGAGCTCACCGTTCCGGGCAGCGAGAAGCTGATGGCGCCCGCGCACAGCCACGACGCCTTCGAGGAGTCGATCTACGGCCTCGAGGGCACGCTCACGTGGACGGTCGACGGAACTCAGGTTCCGGTCGGGCCGGGCCAAGCGCTCTGCATCCCGCGCGGCGCCGTCCACCGCTTCGACAACACCGCCGGGAAGGACGCCAGGGCGCTCTGCATCCTCACCCCCGCCGCGATCGGGCCCGACTATTTCCGCGAAGCCGCCGAGGTCCTCAATGCCGCCGCCGGCGGACCGCCCGACCGGGCGAAGATGATCGAGATCATGCGCCGCCACGGCATCACGCCGGCCTGAAGGAGGCTGCGATGTATCACATGGTGAATCCGAGCGAACGGCCGGCCGGCGCTCTCGCCGCGGTCGCCTTCGAAGGCGAGCGCTACGGCGCGGGCGTGTCCTACTTCCGTGGCGAGCTACCGCCGGGGAAAGGGCCGGGGCTTCACCGGCACCCCTACCCCGAGACCTGCATCGTTCTCGCGGGGCGGGCGGAGATGGTGGTCGACGGTGAGAGGCTCGTCGCGTCCGCCGGCGATACGGTCGTCATCGCGACGGGGACGCCTCACGCGTTCGTCGCGATCGGGGACGAGCCGCTGGCGATGGTCGCCGTCCATGCGTCCGATCGCATCGTCATCGAGTGGCTGAGCGAGCAGCACTAGAAAAAGAGAACCGGGCGGCACCCCGAAGGGCACCGCCCGGTTCCCTCCCCCACACGACCTTCCCTGACTAGGAGCCCTGGCAGGCATCTCCGATGCCGTTGTGGTCGGTGTCCGCCTGGTCCGGATTCGAGACGTTGGGACAGTTGTCGCAGGAATCGCCGACCTGATCGCCGTCGAGATCCGCTTGATCCGCGTTCGGCACGGTCGGGCAGTTGTCCACCGCGTTCGGAACGCCGTCGTTGTCGAGATCGCTGTCGCAGGCATCGCCGATCCCGTCGTGGTCGAGGTCGGACTGGCTCGGGTTCGAGACGCTCGGGCAGTTGTCGCAGTCGTCGCCGTGGCCGTCCTGGTCGATGTCGGACTGCGACGGGTTGTAGATCGTCGGGCAGTTGTCGGCGACGTTCGGCACGCCGTCGGCGTCGTCGTCCGGAGCCGGCTGCGGGCAGTAGGCGTCGTTGGGACGCTGCGACCCGTTGCTCTCCTGTCCGAGGCTCGACTCCGTGCACGTGCCCTCGTCGCGGGTGACGAGGTAGTAGAAGACCATGCCCGGCGCCGGGACGGCCGTGTCGGTCACGGTCGTCGCCGGATCGAGGTACGCGAAGCAGACCTGGTTGTAGCTCCAGGCGCTGCCGGTCGTCAGCGATCCGCGGTAAACGTTGAACGGACCGGGCTCGGTCTCCGCCGACCACGTGATCGCCGTTCCGCTCAAGCCCTGCGAGACGAGCACCGTGTCGCCGACCGGCTGGCTGCCGTTGACGACGTCGGCCGGGCAGCTCCCGTTCGATCCGGAGCAGAACTCCGCCGGGTCGCAGGCCGCCGAGGACGGACGGCACTGGACGGTCGACGGCTGGAAGGCGTCGAGACAGGTGTTGCTGTCGCCGGCGCAGTGGTCGGCGCCGTCGCACGGGCCGCCGTTCGAGGTGCCGGTGCAGGCGGTCGTCGACGGTGCGAAGGCGTCCGCTGGGCACGTGGCGCTGTCGCCGGTGCACGATTCGGCCACGTCGCAGTCGCCCGCTGCGGCGCGGCAGACGGTCGACGACGGGAGGAAGGCATCGGCCGGGCAATCGACCGAGGTGCCGGTGCAGCTCTCGGCCTGGTCGCAGTCGCCTGCCGCGGCGCGGCAGACCGTGGTCGCAGGCTCGAAGGAATCGGGCGGGCACGTGGCACTCCCGCCGGTGCAGCTCTCCACCGCGTCGCACGGTCCCGCCGAGGGCCGGCAGACGGTGGTCGCCGGCGCGAAGGCGTCGGCCGGGCATGCGGCGCTCGCTCCGGTGCAGCTCTCCGCGGCATCGCAGTCGCCCGCGGACGGACGGCAGACGGTCGTCGCCGGTGCGAAGGAATCGGTCGGGCAGGTGCTGCTCGACCCGGTGCAGGTCTCGGCGACGTCACAGGCTCCTGCCGAGGGACGGCAGACCGTCGTGTTCGGGGCGACCGCATCGGCGGGGCACGCCGCGCTCGCTCCGGTGCAGACCTCGGCGACGTCGCAATCGCCCGCCGAGGGGCGGCAGACGACGTTGGCCGGAACGAACGTGTCCGCGGGGCATGCGGTGTTCGTGCCGTCGCAGGTCTCGGCGACATCACAGGCACCGCCCGCGGCGCGGCAGACGGCGCCCGAGTTCGCGGCGACGTAGCTGCACGAGCCGTCGTGCGGGTTGCACGAATCGGTCGAGCAGATGCTGCCGTCGTCGCACGACTCCGCCGCGATCGCGACGTGGCAGCGCACTTCGTCGGCGCCGATGTCCGGCGTCGTCGCGTTGCGGAGATCGCCGTCGACGTCGTTCGTGACCGCCGCGATCGGGGTGCCGACGTTCTCGACCGGCGTGGCGCCGCCCGAGACGTTGATGTGCAGGTCGGTCGAGGAGACGAACTGCGGGTTGGCCGCGAGCGAGCTCACGTCCTTGCCGGTCGCCGTCTTCCACGCCGTGAGGTCGAGCTTGTCGTTCGTGGCACCGGCGGACCCGAGGTGGCCGACGAGCGGCGTCCCGAGACCTCCCACGTAGTAGTCGTTGAAGTCGATGCTCGTGAACGCGGTGTTCGCCCCCAGCGAGTAGATCGCAAAGCTCTGGTCGTTCGCCCCCGAGAGCGAGTTGTCGTACGTGTTCGACAGGACGTTGTCACGGATGTCGAGAGAGGTGACCGAGGAGCTGGCGATGAACAGCGCGGCGGAGGCGCCGGTGGAGGGGGAATTGAGGCCGGGGTGCGACCCGAAGAGGTTGATCGAGTTCGAGTAGACCTTGTAAGTGTTCCCGGCGTCCAAGCTGATCCCGAAGGGCCAGCTCTGGTTGGAGGTGTTCTGGTTGCAGTAGATGTCGCTCACCGTGTTGTTGGCGATCGTGAGGTTCGCCGAGGCGGATCCGTTCACGGTGATGCCGCGAGCCCCGCTGTTCCCCGTCACGGTGGGGTTGTTGTTGACCACCGTCTGGATCCGGTTCCCCGACACGGTGACGCCGGTCGTGTTGGCTCCGACGAAGATGCCGACGATCGAGTTGGTGCCGCCCGCGGCGGCGCTTGAGGTCACGTTGGTGATCGTATTGTTGGCGACCGAGCCGCCGGTGACGACATTGTTCAGGTAGATCCCGCCCGCACCCGTGTTCGTCGCGGTGAGATTGCGCACCACGTTGCCGGAGATCGTCACGCCGGCCACGCCCTGGACGAAGATCCCGTTCAGCCCGGTATTGTCGGCCCCCGAGGTCAAGGGGCCGATCGTGTTGTTCGAGATCACGAGGCCGTCGACCGTCGCCGGGAGGGCGGTCGCGCCGTTCACGTAGATCCCCTGGTAGACCCGGCTGATGAGGTTCCCCTGGATCGTGACGTTGTCGTTGTCCGCGCCCACCGAGTTGAGCACTGGCCCGGAAACGGTGGCCCCGGAGAGGTTGATCCCGTAGACCCCGACGGTGGTGGCGCCGCCGACGATCGTCAGGTTCTTGATCGCATCGTTCGTCGCACCCGCACCCGTCCCGAGAGACGTCAGTGTGATCGTGGACGAAAGGTTCGCGGTGCTCGTGTTGCTGACCGTCAGGCTGTTGCCGCCCGAGTTCAGCCCGTCGAAGGTGACGCGGTCAGCACCGTTCAGCCGGATGAGCGCCCCGGCGATGGAGCCCGAGACGGTGCGGGCCGCGCCGCCGCCGGGCCGGAACGTGACGGTGTAGTTGCTGGCGGGGGGATCCTCGACCCACTCGCCGAGGGCGTTGGCGCCCGTCTCGGCCGTGGAATCGCCTTGGATCTCGACGACGTAGTTCCCGGTGACGACGTTCGCGTTGATCGTCGCGAACGCGCCGCCCGCGTTGGTCAGCGACGTGTAGGTGCAGCCGGTCGGGCACACGGACTGCGTGCCGGTCAGCGACATCGGGACCACGTAGTTGTTGATCGTCCCGCCGATCGGGAACGCCGCCGACGTCAGCGCAACGCTCGAAGGCTGTGCCGCGAAGGTGCCCTGGTAGATGCCGACGTTCGGCGTCGCCACCGTGTCCTGGGCGACGACGAAGTACTGGATGACGTCGCCCGCGCTCACGCCGCCCGCGTTGAGCAGCGAGTAGTCGATCGTGAACGTAAAGGGCGAGCCTCCCGTCCCGGCCGCTTCCGTGTACTTCCATCCGGTCGCGTCGTTCGGGTCGGTCGACTTCTTGTAGTAGACGCGCGGACGGAGGCCGACGGCGGTCTCGACGCCGGTCCGATCGGTCGCGGTCGCGGTGAAGGATCGCGACGTGACCGGCGGCAGCGCCTCCCGGCCGAGGAACGTGTAGGCGACGGCGGGTGCCGTCAGATCGACGTTCGTCCCGGCGAACTCGTCGGCGCCCACGTCGGGCGTGCCGCCGCGGACGTCGCCGTCGAAGTCGTCGGTGATCCCTGCGACGGTGACGCCGCCGCTCTCGAGCTGCGTGTTCGAGCCGGGCGTGATGTGCAGGAAGCCCGGATCGGAGCCGAGCGTGCTCACGAACGGCGGGTTCTCCGAGAAGGACGCGGCGTCACGGGGTGAGACCGCCGACCAGAAGGCGCCCATCGTCGGGTAGGCCGTCGTGCCGTCGAAGTAAACCGTCGAGGCGAGGAAGTCGTTGTTGTTCGAAGCGGCGTCGTAAGAGGCAAGCGGCAGAAAGTTCCGCCAGAGGCCCGTGGCCATCCCGGTGCCTTGGGGCGTGGACGCGTTGACGAGAACGTTGTTGCGAAGCGCCAGGGTCGGCGTCCCGAACCCGTTCGTCGCGAACACGGCGGCCGTCGAGAACGGCGAGCCCGAGCTCGTGCCCGCGAGGTACACCGAGTTGAAGCTGAAAGCCGACGTCGTGCCGTCGGTGGAGGCGAGCCCTCGGATCGTGGGCGTGGAGCCCGACGTCGCAGCCGGCGCGCGCAGATCGCCGACCAGGTTGTTGTAGACGCTGACGATGTTTCCAGCCGAGCTGACCCCCGCGACCGTGCCCGACGCCGCGGAAAGCTGCAGGTCGTAGATCTTGTTGTCGAAGAACGTTCCGTTGGACACGCCGCCCGTGACGTTCACACCCGTGACGTTCGACCCCGCGAAGTCCGCCGAGAGCGTCTTGACGGTGTTTCCGTTGACGGTCGCCGTCGTCGCCACCTGCTGAGGGTTCGAGTCCCCGACGCTGATGCCGATGACGTTCGCGGCAGCGGTGGCGGACGCGGCGCTCAGATTGCTGACGTTGTTCGAGGTCACGCTCATCGTGAGCGCTTGGCCGAGGTTCGAGGGTGTCGCGAGATGGATCCCCCTCAACCCGGTGGCACCGGGGTTCGTCGAGGTGAGGCCGCTCACCGTGTTCGACGTCACGGAACCGATCGGGTTGTTTCCCGTGTCTCCATTCACCAGGATTCCCGTGATGGTGCCCGCGCTCGTAAAATTGGTGATCGTGTTGGACGTGATCACCGGCGCCTTACCGCCGTTCACGGTGATGCCGGTAAGGGATCCCGTGGTGCCGCCGCCCCAATTGCTGCACGTGTTGTTCTGAATCGTCTTGAGCGGGCCGTCGAGGTTGCTCAGACACGTGCCGTTGCTCGCCCCGGCGAGCGTGACGTTCGAGAAGTTGTTGTTACTGTTGCTCGCCGTCTGGCCGTTCGGCGCGATGGCGATGGTCACCGCCAAACCGAACATGTTGCCGGACGCGCCGAGCCTGGTGAAGGTCCCGGCGATCGAGTTGTTCGTGATCGTCTGAATGCCGGTCGAGTTCCCGACGAGCGAAGCCCCGACCCGGATGAGCGTGGTCTGTCCCGTGGTGTTCACCGACAGGCTCGTGAACGTGTTGTCCTTGATCGTCTCCGTGGTGAACGTGCCGGCCGAGGCATTGATGTAGTCGTTCGAGTTCGACGAGGCGACGGCGTAGCTGATCCCACGGAAGTCGTTGCGCTGGATTGAAAGCGCCGGCCCCGCGGCCGCGCCCCCGCTGTTGAGGATGCCGGTGAGAGCGCCGCTCGTCGCCGCCGTGTACGACACGAAGCCGCCGGTCGCGTCGCCGAGCTTGTTGTCGTCGAGGTTGATCGCTGTGGTCACGCCGGCGCTCTGTTCGATCCCGCGGAACGCGCCGGAGGCGGCCGTCAGGGTCATCTCGCGAACCGTGTTGTTCGTGATGTTGACGGTGGCCGCCGCGACGCCCGAGATGATCCCGTCGCTCGTGGACGTGCCACGAGTCGTATTCGCGATGATGCTGTTGCCCGTGATGTTGATCGTGCCGGTGCCGCCGGCGTTGGCGATCCCCTGGAAGATGGACGCGCCCGAGCCGTTGTTCGAGCAGTTCCGAACCGTGTTGTTGGTGATGGTGATCGTCGTGCCCGCCGCCGTGCTCAGGATCCCGTTGAACGTCGTGGCCGCGGTCGTCGTCCCGGCGACACCGAGCTGGATGGAATTCGCGGTCGTCGTGCTGCCAATCGTGTTACCGCTGATCGTGGGGTTGGAGCCGGCCGTCTCGATCCCGTGGAGCGCCAGAGCGACCGTGACGGTCGGGTTGCTGACCGTGATGCCTCCGACAGCGTTGTTCTGGATGCTCAAGTTGGTCGACGTCGCGTAGATCCCGTCGACCAGCCCGTTGTTCGTGGTGGCGTTCGACGTGACCGTGATCGCACCCGTCAACGACGAAGACCCCACGACGTTGGGGGTGGTCGCCCCGATGTTCACCGCGCCGCCGAGGACGCTGATCCCCGCGAAGATTCCGGGAGACGTCGCGGAGGCGCTGGTCGTGGTGAAGGAGATCGCGGTGACCGTGTTCCCCTGGATCTGGGAGACGGGGGCGGCTCCCACCGTCAGCTCGATGCCGCGGAAGAGGCTCGCAACGGCGCCGCCGTACGTCGTCGTCCCCGTGCCGGCGGAGGTCGCGTAGCCGACCGTGTTGTTCGAGATGCTGTAGCCGCCGCCGGTCGAGGTGACGATGTTGATCGCGCGCATCGTGACCGCCGCGGTCGGGGTGCGGGTTGCGGTCTGGAAGAACCGGTTCCCGCTGATCGTCCACGAGGCGCTGCTCGCCGCGATGAAGATCCCGTTCGAGTTGGCCGTCGCGCTGAAGTAGTCCTGGATGTTGTTGTTCGTGATCGCGGTCCCGGTGTTGAAGGCCGACCCGGACGAGTAGATCGCGTTGACCGGGAGATTGCCTCCCGACGACGTGATCGTGTTCCCCGCGATCGTCTCGTTCAAGTTCCCGGTCGACGTCCCGGTGGAGACGACGATCGTCCCGGAGGCCGTCCCCGTGTTCGCGCCCTTGACCGTGCAGTTCTGCACCGTGTTCGCGGACGCGTCCGCGATGAAGCGGATCGTCGACGCGGTCGCCGTGCTCGAGTTCTCGATCGTCAGCGCGTTCCCGCCGCTGTTCAGGCCGTCGATCACGACGTTGTCGGCGCCGTTCAAGTCGACGAGCGCCCCGGCCACGTTCCCCGAGATCGTGCGCGCCGCACCGCCCGCGGGGGAGATCGTGACCCCCGTGTAGGACGCGCTCCCGGAGCCGCTGGCGTTCAAGACCGCGCTGCCGGCCTCGGTCGAGTCGCCGCAGATGTCGATCGTGATCGTCCCGGTGTAGCTCCCGTTGTTGATGTCCGCGAACGCGGCACCGAGCGTGGCGTATCCCGCGGGGCCGATGAGGCCGCCGGTGGATTCGAGCTCGATGGGGCCACCGGGCAGGGACTCACAGGTCCCTGGGGTCGCCGCCGCTTTCCCCGCCGACAGACCGAGCGCGAGGAGGACGGTAAGAAGCCAACTGAAAGTCGAGACGCGAGACGATCGCATGACAGATCCCTTTCCGGGGGGGTCGAAGTGCCCCCTAGCCAACTAGTTGGGGCACGAATACAAGCTCGTTCCGATTTCTTGATCGCGCGTGCTGTGCTGCGAGGGGACTCCCTCGTCGTAGGCGCCGAGTCCCGTGCAGCCGACCGCCCGCATCAGGAAGAACTGTCCGTTGCCGGCGGTCGGGCTTCCGGGCAGGGTCATCGAGGTGCCGGCGACGTCGTTCCCATAGCAACTGGCCTGAGTCAGGTTCGTGTAGTGGCCGCCCGCGGCCCGCAACTCCCCGAGGTCACCGGAGATGATGTCGTACTGGATCGCGTTGGGCACCGCGTTCCATGACATGGTGACGTTGCCGGCCGACTTCGACATCGTCAGGGTCAACGGCCCGGTCGGGTGCGGGACGCCGTCGTCGATCCGACCGTTGCAATCGTCGTCGATCCCGTTGCAGGTCTCCGTCGTCGCGCCGGTTTTCGTCGGATCCGAGTCGAGGCAGTCGCCCGCCCTCGTGATGTAGCCGGGAGGAGGGAATTGGCCGGCGCACAGGTTCAGCTCCGTCGTCGGATCGCCGTAGCCGTCCCCGTCGGCGTCGAGGTAGTAGTCGGTCGTGGGGAAGCAGTTGAGGTCGACGGTCGCGGCGCTCACGCCCGGATCGAGATAGACGTTGATCGCCAACGTGCCGGTGTGGGTGAGTGCGAGAGCCCTGCCGTCGGAGTTGCCGAACTGGACGAGCCCCCCGGCCTGGGTCTGCGGCCTGAACACGCCCGGTGAGACCTGCAGGTTCTGGCCCTGTCGAAAGACGAGGAAGAGGCCCTTCGTCGGCGTCCACGCGACGACCGCCCCCGAATTGTGGCCCGGAAAGACGTCGGGGCCCACGAGGTCGCAGGGGAAAACGAAACCGAAGTCGCTGAAGTCCGTGACGTTCGCGATGATTTGCTGACACATCGATCCGTTCGAGCCCTGGACCTGCGTGATGCCGGCGCGTGCGACCAAACTCAAGGAGCCCGGGGTGCCGCGCCAGATGCCGTTGTCGTTGGTCGGATTCTCGGTGCCGCCGGTCAACGTCGCCTGGAATGCTCCGACGCCGGCGTCGGTCACTTGGTTGAAGAAAGGGCTGAATCCCCTGAACACCGACGTGGTGCCGGGGGCCGGAGCCCCTTTGCGCGCGAGGAGCGCGACAGCACCGGTCGTGTCCGCGATGAAGATCCCCTGGTCGTTCGCCGAGGTGACGTCGCCTCCGGAAAGACTCGTGACGAACTCGAATCTCCCGCTGCTCGTCATGCCGCTGCTCGGCAGGCTGAAACCGCCACTGAACACCGCGCCCGTCGTCCCAGGCGCCGGGTCCCCTTCGCGCAGGAGGAGCGTGTTCCCCGAACCCGGGGTGTAGAGCCACAGCGACTCGTCGTTGGCGGTCGTGACGCCGGCTCCCGCCAGTTGCAGGCTGTAGATGATCCGGTCTCCCGCCATCTGCACGCTCCCGGATAATGCGGCGGCCGTGACGCCGGGAAGCATCGTGTCGCCCAGGCGCACCGCGATCGTGAGCGCGCCGGGTGTCCCCGTGTACACCGCGAGGTTGTTGGTCGTCCCGTTGACGTCGCCTCCCACGAGCGGGACCACGAACATCACCCGGCCGTTGCGATTGATGCCGTCGTACTGGGTGATGACGGTCGGGGCGCTGACAGGGATGAAGTCGCCGAAGAGCGCCCCAGAGGTGCCCGGCGCAGCGTCCCCCTCCCTCGCGACGAGAGACAAGGAACCTGCGAACCCGCCGAAGATGGCCGTATCGCTCGTCGCCGGAAGGTTGTGCGCGGCGTTGGTGAGACGGCTGGCGAAGAGGCTCCGGCCGTCGGGGCTGATTCTGACCGCATCGCCACCGATGCCGGAGTTGCCCGCGTTGTTGACCAAGCTGAGCCCCGGAAGACCGGGTGCCGGATCGGCCGATTGAGCCACCACGGACAGGTCGGCGGACGTCGTCCCTTGGAAAAGCGCCCGGCTGTTCGCGCCTGTGATCTGCGGTCCGGCCATGTTGGAGAGGAACAGAACCGTGCCGTCGTCGGCCAGCACCGGAAAGCCGATCTGCGACCCGAACGTCGTGAACAGCGGCATCCCCGGAACGGCGCCGTCGGTGTAAGCGAGCACGTTCCCGTGGTTCGTCACGAGCGACAACGGATCCGTCGCATGGGCCGCCGTCAGTAGCCCCAGCAGCGCCGCGGCTCCGAGACCGAACCTGAGTCCCTTGGTCATTTCAACTTCTCCTTAAGGGCACGCATACAAGCTGGAGCCGATTCCTTGATCGCGTGTGCTGTGCTGAGAGGGAACCCCTTCGTCGTACGAGCCGAGCCCCGTGCAGCCGACCGCCCGCATCACGAAGAACTGTCCATTGCCTACGGCCGGGCTTCCGGGCAGGGTCATCGACGTGCCGGAGACGTCATTCCCCGCGCACTGGGCCTGAGTCAAGAACTGGTAGCCGCCCGCGCCCCGCAGCTCCCCGAGGTCGCCGGAGATGACGTCGTACTGGATCGCGTTGGGCACGGCGTTCCACGACATGGTGACGTTGCCGGCCGACCTCGACATCGTCAGGGCCAACGGCCCGGTCGGGTGCGGGACGCCGTCGTCGATCCGCCCGTTGCAATCGTCGTCGATCCCGTTGCAGATCTCCGTCGTCGCGCCGGTTTTCGTCGGATCCGAGTCGAGGCAGTCGCCCGCCCTCGTGATGTAGCCGGGAGGAGGGAACTGGCCCGCGCACAGGTTGAGCTCCGTCGTCGGGTCGCCGTAGCCGTCCCCGTCGGCGTCGAAGTAGTAGTCGGTCGTGGGGAAGCAGTTGAGGTCGACGGTGGCGACGCTGATGCCCGGATCGAGCCCGACGGTCATCGCCAACGTGCCGGTGTGGGAGAGTCCGAGCGCCCTGCCTTCGGTGTTGCTCATCTGAAGAGAGCCAGCGAAGATCTGCGGCCTGAACACGCCCGGCGAGACCTGCAGGTTCTGGCCCTGCCGCCAGACGAGGAAGAGGCCCTTCGTCGGCGTCCACGCGACGAGCGCTTTCGAATCGTGGCCCGGAAAGACGTTGGGGCCCACGAGATTGCACTGGACAACGAAACCGTAGTCGCTGAAGACGATGGGGAGCGAGACGAATTGCTGGCACGTCGATCCGCTCGGCGCGCCCGGGACCTGCGTGACGCCGGAGCGCGCGACCAGGCTCACCGAGCCCGGTGTGCCGGCCCAGATGCCGTCGGCGTTGGTCGCGTTCACGGTGCCGCCGGTCAACGCCCCTGTGAATATTCCGACGCCGGAGCTGGTCACGAAGGTCTGGAAGACGTTGAAGTTCTTGAACGTCGCATCGGTGCCGGGAGCGGGAGCTCCCGTGCGCGCGAGGAGCGTGGCAGCACCGGTCGTGTCCGCGATGTAGACCGCCGAGTCGTTCGTCGCGCTGGTGTCGCCGCCGGCGAGACCCGTGTAGAACGTGAATCTCCCGTTGCCCGCGACCGCGGTGGCGGCCAAACTGAAACTGCTGATTCCGGAGCTGTCGGCGAAGACCGCGCCGGCCGTCCCGGGCGCCGGATCTCCTTCGCGAAGCAGGAGCGTGTTCCCCGACCCGGGGGTGTAGAACCAGAGCGACTCGTCGTTGGCGGTGGTGACGCCGGCTCCCGACAGGACCAGGTTGTACAGGATCCGGTCGCCCGCCATCTGGTTGTTCCCGAAAAACGTGTTGCCGTACAAGGAGAACCCCGCGGCCGTGACCGGGCCGGGGAGCACCGTGTCGCCCTTGCGCACCACGATCGTGAGCGCGCCGGGCGTCCCCGTGTACAGCGCGAAGTCGTTGGTCGTTCCGACGACGTCGCCTCCCACGAGGGTGGCCGGGAACATCACTCGGCCGTTGCGATTGATGCCGGTGAACTGGGTGGTGAGACCCGAAAAGTCACCGAACAGCGCCCCCGCGGTGCCCGGTGCGAGGTCCCCTTCCCTCGCGACGAGCCCGAGGGATCCGGCGAACCCGCCGAAGAGGGCGGTGTCGCTCGTCGCCGGAAGGTTGTTGCTGGCGTTCGTGAGCCAACTGGCAAAGAGCGTCCGGTCATCGGGGCTGAATCCCACGCTGCCGCTCAAGATGCCGGAGGTGCCCCCGCTGTTGACCAGGCTGAGGCCGGGAAGACCGGGTGCCGGATCGGACCACTGAGCCGCCGTGAACAGATCGTTCGCCGTCGTTCCTTGGAAAAGCGCCCGGCTGTTCGCGCCGGTGATCTGCGGTCCGGCCAAGTTGGAGAAGAACAGAACCGTGCCGTCATCGGCCAGCATCGGATTGTCCATCCTCGACCCGAACGTCGTGAACAACGGCATCCCCGGAACGGCGCCGTCGGTGTAAGCGAGCACGTTCCCGTGGTTCGTCACCAGCGACAGCGGTTCCGTCGCGTGGGCCGCGGCCAGGAGGCCCAGCATCACGGAGGCGCCGAGACCGAGCCTGAGCCCCTTGATCATTCCCTGTCTCCTCGTGGTCATGGGCAGGCGTAGGGGGACGCGGCGATCCCCGCGTCGCGCGACGCCACCTGCGAGGGCGCACCCGAGTCGAACGACGCCGCGCCACCGCAGTTCGTGGCGCGGACCAGGTACCAGTAGCCGTCGCCAGGATCGGGCGTATCGGCGTCGTCACGGGAGGTCTGGTTCAGGTCGTCTTCGAGGCAGGCGTCGGTGGCGGCGCTGAAGTCACCGCCCCTCGACCGCAGCGTAGAGAGCCTGCCGCGCACGATGTCGTAGCCGGTGGCGTTCTCGACGGCATCCCACGCGATGCGCGCCGTCCCCGGCAGCGTCTTGTCCGCGGAGAGGACCGTAAGATCCGTGGGAGCCGCGGCGCTGCATTGACAGAGACCGAGCGTGTCGCCCTGCAGGATCGCGGCGTTCATCCCTTGGGGGAAGCTGACGGTCTGCGTCTGACCCGCGTGGCAGACGAGGACGGTTGGGATCTTGACGACCCAGGGGGTGTATCCGTACTGCGAGACCATTTGGCCGACGATCGTCTTGCCGTCGCCCGACACCGCGGTTGCGGCCAACGGGAACGCTCCGGTCGTGCTGATCCCCTGAGTGCCGAACAGTTGATTCAGATCCGACCAGCGCAGCCCGCTCGTCCAGATCGCCGGCCCGATGATCCCCACTTGGGTGCCGGTCGCGTACCCGGTGACGACCTCGTGGTCGTCGCTGATCCCGTTGGTGACGCCGCCGTCTTGTGCCGGCAGGAGGCCGAGCCGCTCGACGCCGGTCGGCGCGGTGGCGTGATAGCGCCACGCCTCGCCGCTGGTCGCGGAATTGATCGAGCCGACGACGTACTGTCCGTCGCGCGACACGTCGAGGGCCTCGCCCACGGACTGCGTTCCATTCTTGATGAAGCTCGCGGTGCCGTTTCTCCACTGCACGGCACGCCGGAGCCCGGTCGAAGCTTGGTCCCAGCCGACGATCACGCTGCCGTCGTAGTTGACGGCGTTGGCCCGCCCGGGCTGGTCGAAGGTGTCGATCTTCGGGAGCGCGACGGTGCCGCCGGCCTGGGTCCACTTGAAGCCGCGGGTCGTGGCGGCGTAGCACCCGGCGGCGCCGTAGGAGAGCCCGACGACCGTGCTGCCGTCACCGGAGATGTCCTGAACGCTCGTGTAGAAGGGAGCGCCGAGGTCGTTGCAGGGAACGCCTCCGGGGACCGGAGGAAGCGGCGTCCAGGCGCCGTTCTCGAGAATCGCGGCCTTGATCGTGCCGTCGCTGTCGACGATGTTGCCGACGATCCGCTTCCCGTCGTCGGAGATCCTGGCCTTCGTCACGGCCCCGCCGATGTCTTCGAACGCACCCGAGTTCAGGTCCCAACGGAAGCCGCCCCCGGGATGGGCTGGATCGGAACCATCGATGAACCCAACCACCACGGATCCATCCGGGGTGACGTCCGTCGGGATTCCGGGTGCGCGCGGGGTCGGCTGAATGAACTCGGGCGCGCCGGGAAACCGGTCGAACGTGATGTTGGCCGTCACGGGCGCCCCCGGCCTGACCTGCACCGTCGTCCAGCTGCAGCGGTTGTCGGTCGATCCGTCGGCGCTTTCCATCTCCCCGTTGAAGTACTCCTCGGGGCCGGGGAGCACGATCATCGGTGGCACGGCAAAGGCGCCGTTCAGCAGGTTGTCGACGTAGAGGACGTAGCTCGCGCCCGGGGTCAGGTCATTGAACGTGAACGTGCCGTCGGGACCGGCGTCGCCCTTGCTGATTTGCCCCGAGATGTAGGACGAGCAGTCGTTGAAGGGGTCGGCGACGTTTCTCGCGATGACGTTGACGCCGGTGACGCGGTTCCCCGAGGCGTCGAGGATCAGCCCACGGATCGTACCGCGCTGCTCGGGATACCCCGGCGCGGGATAGATATCGGACAGCGCCGACCGGTCGTCGAGGCGATCGACGGTGCCCATGTACTCACCGGTCCCGCCGGGCTGGGGGTCGCTGAAGGGGTACATCGTCTCCACTTGCGTCACGGACGGCCCTCCGGACCACGGCGCCGCACAACCGGTGGGCTGGGCAGGGTCGAGGAGCTGAGGGTTCTCTGCAGCCCCGTTGGCCTGGGAGTGCCCCAGGTTCAGCGCGTGACCCATCTCGTGCGTGACGACGCCCTGGAAGCCGATGCCGTTCGGGTCGGTCGGCTTGATGCCGGGGCCGCTCAGGACCATCCACGCCTCGAGGATCTCCGGCGAATCTTGTGATGACGTGTACTCGATGTTCGTGATGCCGAGGACGGAGGTCGGGTCGACGCCGAAGAAGTTCGTCAGGATGCTGCCGTCCGAGTCGTAAACCACATCGATCCCGCCACCGTTGTAAGTGCCGATGACCGATTCGATGTTCGAGCCGTCGATGTTGGGGAGACCGATCGACGCGAAGTCGCCGTTTACGGCGACGCGCATGCTCGAGGTCGGAACGCTCGACCACTGGTGTGCGGCGATTTGCACCATCTTGCTCACGCGGTAATTCGGGATCGGGCCGAGATTCCCGAGATCGGTGTAGAGGGGAACGCGGTTGTTAGGCCAACGGGTGAAGTTCCAGTGGTAGGGGATCCGGTTTTGCGGATCGAACGTGTACAAGGGCCCGCCGGCGAACGCCGCCGTCGCGAGGACGGCCGCAAGGACGGCGAGCGCGGATCGACGGAGCGCGGTCATCGGCCGCTCCTCGGCAACGCGGGCTTCACGTCGGCTCTCCGCATGCGCCCGTTCTCGACCCAGTGCTCGCGCACGGCCTTGCGCAGGAACGACAGGAATGTGTCGGGGTTGGCGGGTCCGCCCGCCTTCATCATCTGCTTCTCGTTCTCGTTGACGAGGCCGTTGTCGAGCTGAACGCCGCGGAACAACCCTTCGTTGTTCGTGTCGTTGGCGACGCGCCCCGGGCCGAGCTTGAACTTGCCGACCGTGACGCCGGCCGGCATGCGGAAACCGGTCCACTTCGCCGAGGGACGGAGCATCAAGACGACGTCTTCGCCGACGGCGTACTTCGGGAAACCGGGAGGCGCCGGCATCATCGTCCGCTTGCCGTCCCCGACGGGGCGCGGCTTCAGGAGACCGAACTGCCGGAACTTGTACTCGTCCCCGAGCGTGCCGCGGATCGACTCCGTGACCTGGAGCGTGATCTCCGTGTACGGGATGCCTTTCTCGTCGAGGCCGTCGGTCACGTTGGCGACCTTGCCGACCACGATGTCTTGGGACTGCTGGAGAAGCTCCACGATGTTGTTGTCGTGGCCCGTGAGCGTCATCGCCCGCGCGCCGCCGATCCCGGCGGCCAGCACGGCGGCGAGAACTACCGCTCTCCTCGTCATCCGGTACCCCCCTTTTCGAGCCGCGGAAGACGATTCCGCGGCGAGCGCCCTTGGTTTACGACGCGGCCGGGGGTCGATCCATCGGGGTATACCCCCGGGTATTCGGAGAAGCACCCGGGGGTGGGCGCCGCCGGGACCCCCTCCGGGGTCGATTCGGCCGGGAGCGGGGGTTTACCCCGATGGTACGGGGAAGGCTGTCAACGAATACTCCCGGCCCGGAGGATGAGGGTGGTCACTGGGGGGGTCATGCGGGTCCTGCTCGTCGACGACAGCGAACGCTTTCTCGAGAGCACGAAGCGGTGGATCCAGTCGCGACACGATCTGGAGCTCGTCGGCACTGCGTCGACGGGCGTCGAGGCGCTCGACGCCGTCGCTCGCTTGCGGCCGGATCTCGTCATCGTCGAGGCCGCGCTCACCGGCATGGACGGCTTCCGCGTCGCGCGTCAGCTCAAGATCAAGGACGCGTCGCCGCTCGTGCTCCTCGTCTCCTTCTACCCGAGCGTCGCCGCGAGGAACGAAGCGTTCGCCGCCGGCGCGGACGCCTTCCTGGCGAAGGACGATTTCTCGGACGAGATCGAGTCGATCCTCGAGAGGTGGCGCGCCGCGCGACCTGTGGAGGACCAAGCGCCGGCCGCGCGAGCACGGCGCGAGCTCAGGGACGTGCCGGAGGCCTAGATTCGCCTCACATCCCCGGCGGCGGCTCCCACAGCTCGACCTTGTTGCCTTCGGGATCGATGACCCAACCGAACTTCCCGTAGTCGGAGTCGTCGACCTTGTCGAGGACCTTGCAGCCCTCGTCCTTCAACGCCTTCAGCAGCGCACGGAGATCCGCGACGCGGTAGTTGACCATGAACGACGCGTCGCTGGGCGCGAAGTGGTCGGTGTCGGCGGGATCGATCGACCACGCCGTCGCGCCGCCGACCGGCTTCCCTTCGTCATCGGTCCAGTGGAATGCCGCGCCTCCCCACGGCTGAACGTCGATGCCCAGGTGTTGCTTGTACCAAGCCTGCATCGCCTTCGGATCCTTGGCCTTGAAGAAGATGCCGCCGATGCCGGTGACACGTTTCATGACGACCTCGATGGAAAGTCGGGAAGTATCCCCCGCCGGTGAGCAAATGAGAAGGCCGGATTCAATAAGGGAGATCGTCCGGGCCACGGCCCACGAAGTCGGGCTCGGGATCCTGCTCGAACTGAACCGCTTCGATCTCGGTCCGGTTCAAGAGCAGCGCCTTCGCGACGCGGTGCCGTCCGTCCATCACCTCACCCGTCGCGGCGAGAATGATCGGAAACGACAGATCGGCCTCGTCGATCAGCCTCACGTGCTCGACCATCGCCCGCCACGTGGGCGGGTTGGACCAAGCCTCGTCCAGCTCCCGGATCGCCTTCAGCGGAACCAGCTTCTTGGGAAAGCTCGAAGTGAGCCGGACGAGGCGGTCCACGTCCCAGGCCAGGAGCCCTCGAGGCGATTTCCGGAAGTAGTACTGTTTGCGCACGGTCAGCGAAGATAACGATCGTAGACCGCGCGATATCCCAACGCCTCGGCGAGCCGGCCCAAGGTCGCGCTCAGACCGACTTGAAGCGCGATCGGGATCGACGCATCGAAGCCGCCGTGCTTCGTGAGCGCGCGTCCCGTCGCGGCGAACTGGAAGAGGTTCTTCGGCATCCCCTTCTTGCCGACCCGCCCCTCGCGCGCGAGCCCGAAGATCGTCGCGAACGCGCCGAGCACGTCGTGCACGGCCTCCGGCGTCGACGCGCCGAAGTCGTTCGTCTGCCGGTAGACCATGACGCCCGACCCGGTGTTCCAAGGATGAACATGCGGGACCTTGGGCGGCATCACGATGCGTTCGCCGACCGTCAGATCGCCTTGCGCCGTTCCGAGCCGATACGTTGCGGAGCCCTGAAGGATCTCGAATGTTTCCGTCCAGGTTCGATGCATGTGCGCCAAGAACGCAGGCGGCGCCCCCTCTGGACAATGGACCTCGATCACCCAGCCGCGGCCCGACGTTTCCTTCGCCCCTTGAATCACGACGATTCGAGTCTGGGTCTTCGGGTCCGTCGTCTCGAACCCTGGGCCGATCGTGCTGCTGCCGGCAGCCACCGCTACCTCCTCGGCTGAGCGAGCTGCCCGGCGACGTGCTCGGCATCTCGGCCAACGCCGAAGATGAGCCCCGATCCGCGCGTGTGCATCCAGTGCAGGCCGACGAAGTAGAGCCCGGGAAACGCGGTGACGCCCTGCCGCTGGGTTGGATACCCGTACTCGTCGAACACCGGCAGATCGACCCATCCGTAGTCGAATTCGTAGCCCGTCGCCCACAGCACCGTCGATATCCCGGACCGTCGCAGGTCCACGTCCCCCTCGGCGCGCGCGATCGGCGCCGAGCGAAAGAAGTCGGTCTCGTCTGCTGGCGCGCTGATGCCGCGCTCGCGGATGAAGGCGTCGATCTCGGCGATGAGCTTCCTCGCCATGGCGTCGGCGCGGGCGAGGTTCCCGTCCAGGTCGTCGGAGAATCGGACATGTCGACCTTCGGCGCCGATGAAGCGGCCGGCGAGCGTCACGCCCATCGCAGCGAGCGTCCGCAGGTTCAGGTCGTGGCCGCCGGCTCGTCCCGTCTGGATCGGCGGGGCGCTCATGCGGTCCTTCTTCGAGGCCAGAATATCGACGGAGTGCTCGAACCATCCCATCTGCGAGCGCCACAACACGTTGTCCCTGCCCCGGTAACGGCGCGGGAACCACCCGACGTCGCTGGTCGAAAGGGTGACATCCCGGCCGGCCTCCCGAAGGTCCTCGGCGATCTGACACCCCGTCTGCCCGGATCCGACGACGAGCACCGCGCCGTCGGGGAGCTGCGACGCGTTACGGTAGTCAACGGCGTGAAGTTGGAAGACGCCGTCGAGGCCCGCGGCTTCCCGCGGCACCTTCGGCCGCTGATAGGGGCCGGTGGCCACCACCACGTTCTTCGCCCCGATGACGCCGTCTCCGACTTCGATCATGTATCGGCCGACGGCCTCGTCACGCCACAGCCTCCGTGCTTCGACCCCCTCCCGAACCGGCACGTGCGCCATGCGGGCGTACCGATCGAAGAAGCTGACCAGGTCGTCCTTTCCCATGTATCCGTCGGGATCGCTGCCCTCGTACGGAGCGCCCGGCAGCGTGCAGGACCAATTCGGCCCGATGAGGGTGAACGAATCCCACCGCCTCGAGCGCCATGCGTCCGCAACCTTCGATCGCTCGAGGACGAGATGCTCGCACCCGCGCTCTGAGAGGCAGTAGCTGGTGGCGAGGCCCGCCTGACCGGCACCGATGACGACGGTCTCGAGGCCGATCATCGTATCGCCTGCACGAGATTACTTTACCGCGTCGCGCCGCCATGCGGCCGGCGCGTCGGACCGGTAACCTTCGAACAGCGGACCGCCGGCATCTCGGAGCAGATCCTCCGCCAGGCGAACGACAGGTCCCGAGTCGTGGTGCTCGAACAGGCGATCGAAGGCATCGCCGTATCGGACCGAGAGCGCCGGGTCGGCGCTCTGTAACGCACGTGCGACGCTCTTCCCCCTCCCCGACCAGTGTCCGGTTCGGCGCAAGTGATAGTCGGCCAGGAGCTCGTACAACCGCGTTCCGGCACCGATCAGCTCGTCATGGGTTCTGGGTGCGCGCAGATCATCGAGAAGGTCGGAGACGGAGTACCGCATCCGTCGCTCGGTGTCGACATCGAGAGCGGGTGGCCCGGCGGCGATGACGCTCCTCGCCATCTCCTTCAACATCCGTGACGTCGAGGACGGACCGGGGACCTCGAATCCTTCGACCACCATCTGCGGGAGAGAGGGAATACCGCTCGGCCTATCGACCTCCAGGAAGAAGTATTCCAGTGTCGCGGGGTCATGCACGAAGGCTTCCACCGGATAGCCCCCGCGTCGGAACGATTCACGATAGGCCTGCGGAACCTGTGGGTACACGACCACGAGATCGAGATCGGAGAATGCCGTGCCCTCTCCACGAACGATCGACCCGGCGGCGAAAACGACGTCGGCGTCCGGGTACTGTTTCAACCGGATCTCGTCTACCAACTTCTCGATGCCTTCGTCCATCGCAATCTGCCTTTGTCATACCGCGAAATGCGGTCCTTATGTCCAGTATCGGCCAGCTCCTCAGAGCGCGAGGCAGGCGTCCGCGCACAGCCAGAAAAGTCGCTCGCGTGCTTGCTCTCGCGATTGGCCGGCGCGGGCGTCGTGGTCGGCGCCGCTGAGATCGTCGCCACCGTAGAGGAGCTGACCGAAAGCGACGTTGCGGAACCGGGCGACGGCCGTCAGCGCCGCGCATTCCATCTCGACCGCGATGCAGCCTTCGTCTTTGCGACGAGCGATCTTGGCCGCCGTCTCGCGATAGGGTGCGTCGGTGGTCCATGTCTTCCCGCGCCTGTAAGGCGTGCCTCGCCGATCGAGCGTGTTCGCGAGCGCGATGATCGCGGTCTCGTCCGCGATCACTTCACGGCCTGGAGGGAGGTAGTGGTACGAGACGCCTTCGTCGCGGACGGCGCTGGTGACGATGATGGGCGCTCCGACGGCGATGCCGTGCTCGAGGACGCCGCAGCCGCCGCAGGCGATGAACTTCCGGCAGCCGAGCGCGATGACTTCTTCGAGCAACCCGGCCGCCAAGGGCGCGCCGACTCCAGGATGGAAGAACGCGAGTCGTCGATCGAGGTGCGTGGTCTCGTACACGGGATGATCGCCATCTTCCCAGCGTTGGGTCGCGACGAGGCGAGTACGGTGATCGGCGACGACCTTGTCGATCACCTCGCGGAAAAAGCAGATGACGCAGTGCTCGGGAACGTCGCGCGGCTGGATCGCCCGCGTAGGCTCGATGAGAGCGGTCGGTGCAGGGTCATGCTCGAGGATCGGGATGCTCATGGCGGCATTGTGAGGCCTTGCCACCGAGAGGTGAAGAGCGTCCGAGGTTCGTCAGCGCCTTCGCGCCGGCATCGCCTCCTGCAGATCGTCGAAGAGGGACTGGAGGTCCCACGGCCCGTCGACGCGCGTCCCGTTGATGAAGAACGTCGGCGTGCCGTTGACGCCGCTGCGCGCGCCGGAGGAGAAGTCTTCCTCGACGGCGCTGGCGTAGGTGTGTGCAGACAGGGCTTGCCTTATCTCGTTCGGGTCGATTCCGACCTCGGTTCCGTAGCTCGCCAGGTCCTCGTCTTCGAGGTGCTTCTGGTGGGCGAAGAGCGTGTCGTGCATCTCCCAGAACTTGCCGTGCGCGGCGGCGGCTTCGGCGGCCTCCGCGGCATGGCGCGCGTGCGGGTGGCTGTGCTCGAGCGGGAAGTGGCGGAAGACGAAGCGGAGGCTGCCGGCCATGCGGCGGCGCAGCTCGTGGACGATCGGGTGCGCGCGCATGCAGTGCGGGCACTCGAAGTCGCCGTACTCGACGAGCGTGACGGGCGCGTCGTCGGGGCCGGCGGTGTGGTCGGCCTTCGAGACTGCCGGGCGCAGGCGGCTCATCGGGCCTCGGTGCCGGCGCCGATCGCATCGAGCGCGTCGAGGATGCCGTCGGCGCCGGGGTTCACGCCGATCGGCGAGACGTACGACCAGCGGATCGTGCCGCCGGCGTCGATGACGAAGAGGGCGCGCTCCGATTCGCCGTCCTCCTCGCGGTAGACGCCGTAGCGGCGCGAGACCTCGCCCTTCGGCTCGAAGTCGGCGAGCAGCGGGAAGCGGAGCTTCCGGTCGCTCGCGAAGGCGCGGTGACACCAGACGCCGTCGACCGAGATGCCGAGGAGGTGCGCGTCGTAGCGCGCGAACTCTTTCAGCACCTCGTTGTAGAGCCCCATCTGATCGGTGCAGACGGGGCTCCAGTCGGCGGGATAGAAGGCGAGGATCACGGGCTTGCCGCGCAGCTCGGAGAGCGTGACCTTGCGATCGGGGCCGGCGCCGAGCGTGAAGTCGGGTGCTTCGCTCCCCGCTTGAAGCGCCTTCACCTCGCTCACTGCTCGTACTTCTCGACGACGTCGGCGGGGCGGACCCTCGCACGGTCGGGGTCGTCGCCGAACTCCCTGAGCGCGCGACGCTGGCGCAGGAGGTCCCAGCACTGGTCGAGCTCGACCTCGATCGCGGCGAGACGCTTCTTGTCGGCGTCGCTCGCGGTCTTGTGGTCGCGAAGGTGGTGCTCTTCCTTCACGAGATCTTCGATGTGATGGCGGACGGTGCGGTCCGACCCTTCATTGGCCATGGCAGGTTTCTCCTGTCGGGATGACGATCCGTGGACGGGAGAGATTCTACGCCCGGGACGCGAACGGCGGCGCCTCTGCTTCCCGCATACAATCGCTCCATGTTCGCAACCGCCGCTTTGTTGCTCGCCGTCAATGCCGCGACCTTTCAATGGCCCGTCGCCGAAGGGTGGAAGTCGGAGACGATGAGCTTCCCGCTCGAGTTCGCGAAGGACCTTCCCTACCAGGGCGTCGAGGAGCTGCGCTTCTCGCCGGGGATGTTCAAGCCGGACGACGACGGCTTCTTCTCGTATGCCTTCGTCTGGTGGCTCGACGGGCACCCGCCGCTCGATCAGACGGAGCTTCAGGACGACCTGACCCGCTACTTCGCCGGCCTCTCGACCGACGTCGGCAAGGAGAAGGGGTTCACGATCGATCCGAAGAGCACCTCCGCGTCCGTGAAGGTGAGCTCCAAGGAGCAGGCGAAGCGCGGCCACGCGGTCCACACGTACACGGGGACAGTGAAGACGTACGACGCCTTCGTCACCGGCAAGCCGATTACCCTCAACGTCGAGATCTGGGTGTGGGATTGCAACGAGGCGGGCAAGCGCGCCGCGCTCGTTCTCGTCTCACCGAAGCAGCGCAGCGTTCCGATCTGGGGCGCGCTCGAGAAGCGGCGGAACGAGTTCGTCTGCCACTAGCTCGGCTGCACGAGCAGCTTGTCGCCCTTCATCTTGATGCGGATCGCCGTCGAGGCCGACTTCGGGAAGTCGATCGTGCAGGCGTCGGAGGTATAGGTCGCGCCGTCGTGCCCGACGACCTGCGCGCGCACGCTGTGGGTGCCCGCCGCGACCTTGACGGGATCCCACACGGTCGTCTGCGAGACCGTGAGGCGGCTCTTCGTGAACGCTTCGTTCAGAATGCGCGTGCCGTCGAGGACGACGACGAGGCGTCCTTCGCGGATGCGGTGCGTGAAGCTGATCGTCGTCTCGGAGGTGCCGACCGGCGCCTTCGGTGCGGCCCGCTTCGGAGCGGGTGCCGGTGGCGGTGTCGGCGACGGGGTCTTGGGCTTCGCCGCGACGGGCGCGGGTGGAGCGGGCACCGTCTTCGCCGCCGGAGCGGCCGGAGGTTCCGCGGATCCTCCGCGCCCGGCATGCCATGCGAAGAACGCGACGCCGGCGAGGAGCATCGCGGCCGTGAGCGGCCAAAGCGAAGTGCGCTTCTGCGAGGCGCGCGGCGTCAGGCGCGCCTCGCGCTCGCCGAGACATCGCACGAGCGCTTCATGGAATGCGGTGCCGCTCGCGAACCGGTCGGCGGGCTCCTTCGAGAGCATGAGGCCGAAGATGCGGTCGAGCGAGGCGGGGAGCTGCGGATTCGCCTTGCTGATGGGAATGGGATCGTTGTGGGCGATCGCGTGGGCGATCGCGACGACGTCGCCGCCCGTGAACGGCTTCGTGCCGGTCAGGATCTCGTAGCTCAGGATGCCGAGCGAGAAGAGGTCGGCGCGCGCGTCGAGCGGGCGGCCGGCCACCTGCTCGGGCGACATGTACGCCGGCGTCCCGAGCTGGGCCAGGTCCTGGGTCAGGGACGACGACGCGATCTGCGTGATGCCGAAGTCGACGATCTTCGCGGCGCCCCGCTCCGTGAAGAGAATGTTCGACGGCTTGACGTCGCGGTGCACGAGATCGCGCTCGTGCGCCGCGTCGAGCGCGGAGGCGATCTGCCCGATGATCGCGAGCGAGAGATCGACGCCGAGGCTCCCCTCCGCGATGCGCTCGTCGAGGCTGCCTCCCGCCAGGTACTCCATGACGATGAACGGCTCGCCGCTCGCCTCGTCCTCGCCGACGTCGAAGATGCGCACGATGTGCGGGTGGTCGATGCAGCCCGCAGCCTGGGCCTCGCGGCGGAACCGCTCGCGGATGATGTAGGCCTGGTCGGGGGCGAGGCCGCGCGCCGGGTGGAGCACCTTGATCGCGACGGTCCGATGGATGAGAGGGTCCTCGGCGCGGTAGACGACTCCCATCGCCCCCCTTCCGATCGGGTCCAGGCGCACGTAACGTCCGATGCGCTCGCCGGACATTCCCATCCTTCATTGAATATGGGCACGCCTGCCCGGAAGCCAAGCCGGGCGCTTGTCGCAACCGCATCTTCCGGCGATCGACCGCACGTTTCCGTGAAATGATGCGAGCGATGGCCGGTCGATTCTTCACGGCACTGCTCTTCTGCCTCAGCGCTGCGGTCGCGGCCGAGCCGGCTCCCGCTCCGCCGCCGGCCGCCGCTCAAGCTGCCGCACCCAAGCCTCCTGCGCCGATCGCGGAGTCGGAGGTGCCGCGCGCGGCGATCGCCGCCGAGACGAAGATCCGGTCCCTCAAGTCGCTCGCGTCGCGGACCTACGAGACCGCCGAGATCGTCGCGGAATCGAAGGGCGTGCTCGAGTCGGTCGACGCGCTCAAGGGATGGATGCAGGCGCGCGAGCCGGCGCAACAGACCTCCCGCGCCCTCCGCAGCATCGGCCAGGAGTGGAGGCTCGACGCGGAGCTGCTCCGCGGGTGGATGGAGACGACGAGCCACCGCCTGGACGCGCTCGGGGCGGCGCGCGACGAGCTGACGCGCCTCGAGAAGACGTGGGAGCTGACGGCGGCCTCGCTCAAGGAGGCCGGTGCCGTCGACGAGCTCGTCGATCGCGCCGGCACGGTCATCGCCGAGCTCGACCAGCTCGATCCGATGCTGCGGGACGAGACCGAGCGCGTGCTCCTCCTCCAGAGCCGGATCTCCGGCGCGAGCCTCGACGCGGAGGAGGCGCTCGACGCGATCGCGGCGGCGCTGCGCGAGGAGCGCCGCACGCTTCTGCAGCTCGACGGGCCTCCGATCTGGAAGGGCTTCGGCTCCCCCTCCGAGTCGCAGCCCCTCCTCCAGCAGATCTCCGCTTCGTATCGCGAGAGCATGCGTGCGCTCCGGCAATATGCGGACCGCGCCGGCCGCCAGATCACCTTCCAGGTCCTGCTCTTCGTGGTGCTCGCGGTCGTGTTCTTCCGCCTCCGTCGACGGGCCGGCACGTGGCCGGTGGACGAGCGCGACGTCCTCGCGTTCGCGCGCCTCGTCGACCGCCCCATCATCGGCGCGCTCCTCGTCGCGATCTTCTCGGGCGCGTGGATCCATCCGCGCGCGCCCGTCGCGTTCTACGAGATCTCGTCGCTCCTCCTCGTCGTGCCGGTCGTCGTCCTCATGGGCGGTGTCGTCCAGAGGCGCCTCCGCGGCTCGCTCTACATCCTCGCCGCGCTCTTCACCGCCGAGAGGCTGTGGGAATTGACGCCGCCGGGGACGACGCTCGAGCGAGGCCTCATGCTCGCCCTCACGGCGGTCACCGCCGTCGTTCTCTGGCGTACGCTCCGGCCCCCCGCGGAGGTGCCGGCGATCGTCGCCGGCCGCTGGCTCCAGGCGATCACGTTCGTGGCGCGCGCCGCCCTCGGCGCCCTCGCGATCGCGCTCCTCTCGAACCTCGTCGGCAACCTGTCGCTGGCGCGCCTGCTCACCACAGTCGTCGTTCGCGCGGCCTACGGCGCCGTCGTGCTCTACGCGGTGGCGCTGATCCTTCGAGGCGGCGTCACGCTCGCCGTCGCTTCGCCTTGGCTCCGGTCGTTCCGATCGGTCGCGGAACACGCCGACCTTATCGTCAGGCGGTCGCGCACCGTCATCCATACCGGCGCCGTCTTCCTGTTCTTGATCATCACGATCAACGCGACCGGGCAATGGAGCTTGATGAGGGAGGGTATCGGAGAGCTCCTGGCCCATCGATGGGGTATCGGAGGCGTCGGGTTCTCGTTCGAGATGGTCTTCATCTTCCTCGGCACGATCTACGCGTCGATCGTCGTGGCCAGGATCTTGCGCGCGGTGCTCGAGGACGACGTCTACCCACGCGTCGAGCTGCCGCGCGGCGTGGCGCAGACGGTGACGTTCGTCGTCCGCTACAGCGTGATCGCCGTCGGCTTCCTCCTCGCCGCGGCGATCGCGGGGATCCCGCTCGACCGGCTGGCGATCGTCCTGGGCGCCTTCTCCGTCGGCATCGGCTTCGGGCTCCAGACGGTCGTCAACAACTTCGTCTCCGGCCTCATCTTGATGTTCGAGCGGCCGATCCAGATCGGCGACGCGATCGAGGTCGGCGGGATCACCGGGCGCGTGCGCAGCATCGGCGTCCGCGCGAGCCGGATCGAGACCAACGACGGTGCCGAGGTCGTGGTGCCCAACGGCAACCTCGTCAGCAATCAGCTCATCAACTGGACCCTCTCCAACCGCAACCGCCGCATCGAGATTCCCGTGACGGTCGCCGCCTCGACCGATCCCGAGAAGGTCCTGACGATCTTGACGTCCGCGGTGGCGGGCCAGCCCAGCGTGCTCGCGCACCCGGCCCCTGCGGCGCTCGTCCGCGGCTACGGCGTCGGCCTCGACTGCTCCGTCTACTTCTGGACGTCGGACTTCGACGGGGCGACGACGCTCAAGAGCGACATGACGATGCGCGTCCACCGCGCGCTCGCCGCGTCGGGAATCGAGCGCCCGTCGTCGGTGCAGGACGTCAGGATCAAGCAGTAAAGCGCCGAGCGATCAGCTCGTCCTGGCGTCCCTCAAGAGGTGCGCCATCCTCTGGAGCAGTTTCCATCCGATGACGCCGTTCGCCTCGACGACGGGGCGAAAGTCCCAGAACGTGAGGCCCCAGAGGACGAGGTCGCTCGTCGCGGTGATCGTGGCGGTGCGGGGCCCCTCGTCGAACATCGCGATCTCGCCGAAGAAGTCGCCGGCGTGGAAGATCGCGCGCTCCCTGCCGCCGACGACGCAACGGCAGTCGCCCGACTCGACGACGTAGAAGGCGGCGCCGCCGGAGCCTTCCTGGATCACGATGTCGCCTGTCGCGAAGCGGCGCTCCTTGAAGAGGCGCGCGATCTGCTCGATCTCGCCCTTCGTGAGGTCGGCGAAGATCGGGACGCGGCGGAGAACGTCTTGCGGCGCGCCCTTCATGCGCCGGCCTTCGTGATCGCCCGGCACTGGAGGAGGAAGATCTTCCCGTCGGAGAGCGCCCACTCGATGTCCCGGCCGGGGCCGTAGATGACCTCGCACCGGCTCGCCAGCTCGTGGAGCTGCCGCAGGTGGTCGTCGTTCAAGGAGAGCGCCTCGACGAGATGCGGAGGCAGCGGATCCTCGATCGTGCCGCCCTCGGCCGCGCGCCGCACCGCGATCTTCTTGTAGCCGGGAATCCGCTCCAGGACGTTTCCCTGCCGGTCGATGCGGAAGTTGTCGGGGATCACGAGCGCCGCGACGACCGCCTCGCCGAGCCCCCACGCGGCCTCGATCACGCGCTCGTCGTCCCCCGTCACGGGGTTCGTCGTGAACATGACGCCCGCGGCTTCGGGGTCGAGGAGCGCCTGGACGACGACGCCCACGCTCGGGCGCGTGAAGCGGCCGATCTTCTGGCGGTAGGTGATCGCCGAGTCGGAGTTGGCCGACCACCACACCTTGTTGAGCGCCGCGCTCACGTCGTCCGCGGTCCTCACGTTCAGGAGCGTGAGATGTTGCCCGGCGAAGCTCGCCGAGGCGCCGTCCTCGTCGACGGCCGACGAACGCACGGCGAGCGGGCCGCCGAGCGGTCTCACCCTCTTGACGACCTCTTGCGTCGCGCGCGTCTCGCCCGACGCGACCGCTTCGACGATGTCCCCCGAGAGCGCGAAGCCGGGCGGGACCGGAAGGCCGTCGCGAATCGCCTGCCCCAAGCCCACCGCCTTGGCGCCGAAGAGCGCCTCTTCGTGGGCCTCTTCGAGGGGGACGACTCGCTTCAATCGAGCACCGTCACTTCACCGCGGTTGCCGTCGACGCGGAGGCGCGCGCCGTCCTTGATGCGATCGGTCGCCTCGCGCGTGCCGACGACGCCCGGGATTCCGTATTCCCGGGCGACGATCGCCGAGTGCGAGAGCAGGCCGCCGGCGTCGGTGACGATCGCGCCGAGGAGCGGCAGGAGGATGTTGAACGCCTCGGTCGTCGATTGCGTCACGAGGATGTCGCCCTTCGCGATGCGGCCGAACTCCGCGGGGCCATTGATCCTCCGTGCGGGGCCTTCGTAGACGCCCTTGCTCGCCGCGAGGCCGCGGAGCATGTGCGTTTCATGCTTTGCGTCCGAGCTGCCGAAGAGCGCGCCGAGCGCGACGCCGGTCGCGCGCATGAGGCGGCCGACTGCGGGCGGGAGCCCCGCGGGATCGGGCGGCGGAGGCGGCGGCGTCCCGAGGGTCTGCGGGACGTCCTTCGCGCTGTGCGCGGTGCGGAAGTCGTGCCGCTCGCGGAGCTCGTCGGCCGACGGGCCGCCGGTGCCGAGGAGGAGCGCCTTCATCTCGTCGAGACCGGCGTCGATGATGTGGACCGAATCGTGGATGCGGCCCTTCGCGTGGACCCGGCGCCCGGCGGCGAGCGCCGCGCGACGCATGAGCCCCGAGGCCCAGATGTCGCTGAAGACCCCCCGCTCGTCGCGGACGTGGTACGTGCCCCGCGCCTCCTCGAGGAGGCCGTCGAACGCTTCGCGGTGCGCCTCGGGAACCTTGGCGCGCACGTCGGCGATCCGTCCGTCGACGTCGGCGTGGGCGGTCTTCGCTCCCGAGAGGGCGACCTGGATCGCGCGGAGGAGCGCGTCGGGAAGCTCGAGCGCGTACGGGTTCGAGATGTCGAAGCCGTCGAGGAGGCGATAGCCGACGAGGTCGAGATAGCCCGAGACCGCCTCGCCCGTGCCACCGTCGAGCGCGCGCAGCTCGGCGAGGGCCTTCGCGGCGTCCTTCGATTGCAGGAGCTTCTGCGCGCGCGGATCCGCGGCGATCGCGTTGATCATCTTGTTCAGCTCGACGGACGCACCGGCAGAGACCGGCGACGTGCCGCGCATCAGCCCGAGCAGCTCCGCCGGTGGCAAGCCGGTCCAGTCGCCGACGTGCGCGAGGAAATCGCCGACGGGGACGATCGCCGCCGCGGTGAAGCGCATGTGCTGGTAGAGCATCTGTGCGTGATGGTCGCGGCAGCGCACGAGATGCGCGGCGAGCTCGGCGTCCGAGAGCGTGTCGGGATCGACCGCCTGGATCGCCTGGTGCGCGCGGATCGCCGCGGGCTTGAACGTGTCGTTCCAGTCGTCCCGCTGCTGGCGCCAGTACTTCGTCTCGATGACCTGCGCCGCGCGTGCGAACCGGGCGGGAATGTCGCTCTCGGGCGCGGGCCGGACGGTCCTGTAGCCGAACCCTTGGACGTACTTCATCTCGAGACCGTCGATGAGCATCCCGTAGCCGCGCGCGAACTCGCCGGAGCCGCGCAGGAACGCCTCGGGGTGGATTTCCATCCAGTAGCGCGTCGCCGGGCGCGGGAAGTGAACGGGATCGAGCTCCCAGAATCCGGGGCCGGGCGCGTCGAGAGAAAGTGTGGGCATCGAAGAACCTCCGCAACGGCCATTATGCGGAGGAAATAAGGGGACAGCTACCGAATTTCAGACGTAGGGCGGCCGGGCCTATTCAACCGGATAGGCTCGCGTACCACCGGTGGTACGGACCGTACCGCGGGTGGCGTCGGAGTAAACTCCGCCGGTGATCGGACCCACCTGGGACAACTTCTACGTAATCGTCGGGGGCGCGGCTGCGGCGCTCATCGGCGTTCAGTTCGTCGTCATCGCGCTCGTCTCGGGCTTGAGCACGCAGGTGACCGCCGAGTCGATCGCCGCGTTCGCCACGCCCTCGGTGGTCCACCTCACCGGTGCGCTCGTGCTCTCCGCGCTCATGACCGCGCCGTTCGCGTCGCCTTCGCCGCGGGCGATGACGATCGGCCTCTTCGGGATCGCCGGCATCGTGTACGCCGCGATCGTCATTCGCCGCACGAAGCGGCAGACGGTCTATCGGCCGGTGTTCGAGGACTGGCTGTGGCATACCCTTCTTCCGTTCGGTAGCTACGTCCTCCTGGTGATCGCCGCGCTCGTCATCACGCGGGGATGGGGTGCCTACGCCGTCGCCGCCGTCTCACTCGGCCTCCTCCTCATCGGCATCCACAACGCGTGGGACTCGATGACCCACATGCTCGTGAAGTCCCGCACGGAGCCCTGAGCCGCCATGCGCATCGGAATCCTCGGCTCGGGGCTCATGGGGGCGAAGCTCGGCGCGATCTTCGCGCGCGCCGGGCACGACGTCGTCTTCAGCTACTCGAAGAGCGAGAGCAAGCTCGCGCGCTTGGCCAAGGAGGCCGGAGCGCGCGCCGGGACACCGTCCGACGCGGCGAGGGGCGCCGATGCCGTCCTGCTCGCCGTTCACTGGTCCCGCGTCGGCGACGTGGTCAAGAAGGCGGGCGGTCTCTCGGGGAAGGTCATCGTCACCTGCTGCCTGCCGATGAGCCGCGACGACGGGCGCCTCGTCGTCGCGCACACCTCCTCCGGTGCGGAGGCGCTGGCGAAGAGGATCCCGGGCGCGCGCGTCGTCTCGGCGTTCGGCACGGTCCCGAGCGAGGTCCTCTTCGACGTCTTCGAGCGGCGGCGGCGGACGAAGCGGCCGAGCCTCGTCTACTGCGGGGACGACCGCCGCGCGAAGAAGGTCGCCGCGACGCTGATTCGCGACAGCGGCTTCGACCCGCTCGATGCCGGTCCGCTCACCGTCGCGCGTTTCCTCGAGCCTTTCACCCTTCTCGTCGCGCGCCTCGCCTACGACGTGCCCGGGGGGCCGGAGCTGGCGTACCGATTCGAGCGATACCGGTAAACCCGCGTCGCCGTGTCACACGGAGATCGCCTCGGCCCGTACGAGATCGTCGCGCCCCTCGGTGCGCGAGGCGATGCGGCGCGGCGAGACGAATTAGCTACGTTCCCTTCGACGCCAGCACCAGCACGTGGGTCATGAGGTAGTCGGTCACGGCACCGGCATCGCCCTTGGAGAGCGACTTCAGGCTGAGCCCGTAGCGCCGGTGGAGGACCTCGTAGAGCACGAAGCCCCGGAGATGACCGGCTTTCTCGATCTCGAGGATCCGGTCGAGGCTTTCGACTCGAGCGAATGGCTCCCTGCCCTCGTCCGGGTGGTTGTGCCCGTTGTCGTACGCCTCGGCCGCGGTCCTCATGGCGAAGACCTCCTCGTCGATGCTCGGCGCGGTCGACTCGGCTCCGCCGTATCGCTTGCGCACGTCCGGCTCGTTTCTCCACACGGACTTCGCCGACACGTAGCCGAGCCATGAAGGATCGACGATCTTCAGGTGGACACCATCCTTGTCGGCGAACGTCCCGCCCTGGATCGACGGCGCGAGGTCGCGAACGACGAGGCCCAAGAGCGAGACCCGCTTCACCGACTTGTCGAGAACAGGGTCGCCGGGCGCGCGGCAACGGAAGAGCGGAATGAGCGCGCCGGCCCCTTGGGCCGAGAGAACGGCCGACGGAACGTCGTCGGCCTTCGCACAGTCGACGACGTCGTCGCCCTTCAGGTTGAAGCCGTCGCGGAAGCGCGCGCGCTCGGCCGCGAGGAACTTGTCGGTGTCGGCGGCGGCGCCCTCGTCCAGCACGTAGTGCACCTTCGACTCGCTCATCGTCGTCACGACGAACATCGCAAGGCTCTCTTCGTTCGCCGTCTCTGGCTGGTCGGTCTTCTCGTTCAGCACGCCTTCCTTGCGCGCCCAGTCCTCGAAGGCTTTCAGGCGGTCGGCGTGCTGGGCGCGCCACGTGGTGGCCGCCTCCCCGAGCTTGCTTCCCATCGTGCCGTAGATGTACTCGTCGAGGAACCCGGCGTCGTCGATCTTGAGCAGGAGGTCGTAGCGGCCGGAGGCCGCCTTCGCGTCGCCTGCCTTCGTCTTCCGCCACTCGGGGATGACGATCGTCGAAAGGATCTCCTTCTCCTCCTCGAACGTCGGACGATACCCGCACGCCTCCGGGAAGCGCTTCCGGTGCTCGGTGGTGCGCCAGGCGACGCGCGAGAGCTTTTCGGCCAGGTCGATGGTGGAGTACTGGTCGCTCGGGTCGATCGTGACGTTGACGTTGTCCATTTCCTTGAGACGCGCGCGGACGCCGTCGGCGCGCGGGTCGTCCTTCCCGACCTCGAGGAACTTCGTCAAGTTGTCGTGCTCTTCGTAGTTGCAATCGTCCGCCTTCGCGAGCTTGGCGAGTTGGAAGTAGGCCGACGGCCTCTTCGGATCGAGGTCGCGGGCCTTCTTCATCTCGTCCTTGGCACCCTGCAGATCGCTCGAGCGAACCTTGCAGACCCCGAGATTGATGTGGCCCATGTAGCTCGACGGCTGGACGGCGAGGAGCGCTTCGTAGGTGGCCTTCGCGGCGTCGGCAAACCCCAGGTTGTCGAGGATGTTCCCCTTGAGAACGTAGGCACCTTCGCTCTTCGGATCGATCGTCAACGATCGAACGACCTGGTCGAGCGCCTTCGCCTGCTCCCCCATCTCGCTCAGCGTGAAGGCCGTCTCGTAATAGGCGCTCGCATTCACCGGATCGATGGCGAGCGCTTTGCGGTACGCGTCGAGCGCGTCGTCGTAGCGGCGAGCGTCGTGCGCCTGCGTACCGCGCTGAATGAGCTTGCGGACCTCGCTTCGGTCGCGATCGGAGACCGGCGGCGTCTTGTCGATCAGCGCCTCCACTTCGCGGACGACGTCGTCCTCCACGATCGGAAGCTCCCGCGGACCGGCGGCCAAGACACCGGTCATCACGAAGATTGCTGCGGCGGAGAGCGCACGTCTCATGGATGGCCTCCCAGGATCTCGATTGCCTTGCGGAGCACGGGATCGATCGCCGACGGGTCGTCCAGGTGGGGCACGTCGCTCTGAAGCAGCGCTTTCACGCGCGCCGCATCGTCTTGGCCGAGCTCCACGACGACGTCGGGCGTGAGCCCGACGCCGTCCCACGAGCGGCGGGAACCCGGATAGAAGTAGGTTCGCTCTACGAGCGCCAACGTGCCCTCGTCCAAGATGTCGTGGACGGTCTGTCCAACGCCCTTCCCGAACGTGCGCGAGCCGACGATCGTCCCGCGCTTGTGGACCTGCATCGCGGCGGCGAACGTCTCCGCCATCGATGCCGACTGGCCGTCGACGAGCACCGCGAGCGGCTGGCCGTGGTATTCGACCGTCGCGTCGACGTCGACCTCCTTGCCGGAGAGGTTGTCGCGGTAGCTCATGGTCGCTTGTCCGGGCCTGAGGAAGCAGTCGATCAGTGCGGGCGACGCTATTCCTCCTGGATTCGAGCGTAGATCGATCACGAGCCCGCGCATCGACGCGCGCTCGATCGCGCGGAGCGCACGCCGCAGCTCGACGATGCTCTCGACCGCGAAGCGGGAGATCCGCAGGTACGCGACGTCGCCCGCCGGCGTCCACGTGACGGTCGTGAACCTCCGGGGGATCGCTTCCGCCGCGAGCACGACGCGCTTTCCGCCGACCCCGGCGGTGACACTGTAGGAGAACGGCCGGAGGCTGAGCCAGTAGTGGGCGATCTCGGCGGACGACAGCTCGCCGATTGGACGTCCGTCGATGCCGACGATCTCGGATCCAGCGGCAAGTCCACCGCGGCCGAGCGCCTCGTCGTCCACCTCGCTCACGAAGTACCGCCCCTCACGCCGGATCGGCCGGAACCCGACGCAGAAACGTCGGCCCAGGTCTCGCGCGGCGTCGCTCGCGATCTCGTCCGCGTAGCGGTAGTGATCGTACCGATTGTGCAGCGAGCGCATGTAGCTCTCGATCCAGAGAAACCAGAGCGTATGGGTCAGGTTCGTCCGTGTGTCGCCGCGTGCGTCGAGGTCGTGCAAGGTCCGATCGATCATCGATTTAGCGAGCCGCGCGCCCCCGCCTTCGATCGGAAGCGATCGTTGCGGCCGCCCTCCGACGGACATCGACGCGGTCTTCCCGTCCTGTCCGACCGAGACCGTGACCGCGGAGAGCGCGGGGAGATCCGCCGCCCCGATGCAATCGGAGAGGATCCTGAGGACCTCCGGTGCATCGAACGGACGGTTCGTCGAGGCGGCCCCGGTCGCGAGCACCGCCTCGAAGATCTTGGGCTCCTGACCCTTGTAGGAAACGACATGAACGCGCCCCAGGTCGGGACAGCGTCCACCGTCCGCCCCCACCGCGGTGAGCGCGAGAGCCGCGAGGATCGAAGCTAGGGGTCGGCACCAACGACTCACGTTGGCGCCGATGTTAGATCAGTCCCGCCTTCGTCGCTCGGCTGACCGCCTCCGTGCTCGTCGTCACCTGGAGCTTTCGGTAGATGCGGCGGAGGTAGGTGCGCACCGTGTGCACGCTGAGGTTCGAGAGGTCGGCGATGCGCTTGTAGGAGAGGCCGTCGGCGAGCGCCTTCAACACCTGGAGCTCGCGATCCGAGAGGCCGAGGGCGAGCGGCGGCATCGCCTTCGGCGTATCGCCGCCACCGCGCAGGAGGACGATGACCTTGCGCGCGACCTCGGAGGTCATCGGCGAGCCGCCGTTCGCGATGACGTGGAGCTGCTCGACCAGCTCCCCCGCGGTCGTCTTCTTCAGGAGGTAACCGTCGGCGCCGGCGCAGATCGCCTCGAGGATCGTGTGCGGCTCCTCGAACACGGTCAGGATGACGACCGAGATCTCGGGGAAGAGCGCCTTCAGCGCGCGGGTCGCCTCGATCCCGGTGAGGCCCGGCATCGCGATGTCGAGAAGCGCCAGGTCCCAGGGGCGCTCGCTCGACGTCCGCGCGGCCTCGATGAGGCGCTTTCCGTCCGGGTACGCGGCCACGACCTCGAACCCCGGCTCGAGGGCGAGCACCGCCTCCAGGCTCTTCCGGTACTCGACGCGATCCTCGGCGATCACGACTCTCATGCGGGGCGCATCATCCGCCGGAACGCCCCGGGGAACCAGTCGCCCGTTCGGGCGACAGCGCATTTGGCGACACGACGGACGCCCGCGCCGCCGGTAGAACTTCCCCGCCATCGACCTCGGGAGGTGCCGTGATGATGCGCGTGATGACGGCGATCGTGGTGGGACTCTTCATCGGAACGGGAGCGGCCGCAGCGGAGACGGCGCCGCCCGACTCGTGGTCGCACGAGGTCCTCGGGAAGCTCGCCGCGCAGGAGTACCGCTTCTCGTGGCACGACGGCGTTCTCACCGCGCCGAACCGGGCGCACGGCCTGAGGATGCGCGTACGCGCCGACGGCTTCTCGATCGAGTCGCGCACGGAGGGCGAGGCGGCGTTCCTGCTCGACCTGCGCCTCGCGATGCTGGGCCGCGGCGACACGCTCGCGCCCGTCGAGGCGGGCCTCGTCGTGGGCGACGAGGCGAAGGCGGAGCTGCGGCGGCCGCAGGCCACCGAGTGGCTCCAGAACCGGACCGAAGGTGTCGAGCACGGCCTCTCCATCGCGCGCCCACCCGCCGGAAGCGAAGGGCGTCTCGTGATCGCGTTCGAGCTGGGCGGCAACACCCTCGCCTACCCCGAAGGGAGCGACGGGAGGAGCATCCTGTTCCGCGACGGCCGCGGGGCCGCGGTCGTGCGTTACGGCGGGCTCGTCGTGAAGGATGCGCGCGGCGAAGCGCTCCCGGCGGCGATGACCGTGGCGCCGGGGATCCTGCGCATCGAGGTCGACGACCACGGCGCCGTCTACCCGGTCACGGTCGATCCGCTCGCGACGTCGCCGCAGTGGGACGTCTCGATCAACCAGGCGGGGGCGCGCTTCGGCAGCTCGCTGGCGGCCGCCGGCGACGTCAACGGGGACGGCTACAGCGACGTGATGGTCGCGGCGTACGCGTACGACGACGGCGAGACCGACGAGGGGAAGGTCTTCCTCTATTACGGCGGCCCCTCCGGCCTCTCGACGACGCCCGCCTGGACCGCGCAATCGAACCAGGCCGGCGGGGGCATGGGATCGTCCTGCGCGGCCGCCGGCGACGTCAACGACGACGGCTACGGCGACGTCATCATCGGCGCCTACACCTACGATCACGGCGCGACCGACGCGGGAGCGGCGTTCATCTGGCTCGGCGGGCCGTCCGGGCTCGGAGCCGACGGCACCCCGGCCAACGCCGCGTGGGTGGTCTACGGGACGCAGACGAACGAGCACCTGGGCCAGCGCGTCGCGCGCGCCGGCGACGTCAACAAGGACGGCTACGACGACGTGATCGTCGGCGCACCCGGCTATTCGGGCGCCGCGAAGGGAGACGGCGCGGCGTTCGTGTACCACGGCAGCGCCACGGTTCCGTCGACCGTCCCGAACTGGACGGGGACCGTGAGCGGCGTCCATGCCGGCGCCGGATTCGGCTCCGCGGTCGCCACCGCCGGGGACGTCAACGGCGACGGCTACGACGACGTCATCGTCGGCGCGCCGAACTACGCCGCGACCCTCACCGACGAAGGCGCGATCTTCGTCTACCGCGGCTCGGCGGGCGGCCTCTCGACCTCGGTGTCGTTCCAGGCGAACGGCGGGGAGGCCGGCGCGCTCCTCGGCTACTCGGTCGCCGGCGTCGGCGACGAGAACGGCGACGGCTACGCCGACTTCGCGGCAGGCGCGCCCCATGCCGACGGAAACGGGTTCACCGACTGCGGGAAGATCGAGCTCTGGGTGGGCGGCAGCGGGACGCCGCTCGATCTGTGGCAGTTCTTCGCGCCTCAGAACTCCGCCCAGCTCGGCTTCTCGCTCTCGGCCGCGGGCGACGTCAACGGCGACGGCTTCGCGGACATCCTCGCCGGGTCGGACGTGTGGGACGGTACCTTCACCGACGAGGGGCGCGCCTGGCTCTTCCTCGGCAAGTCCGGGACGCCCTCGTCGACGCCGTCGTGGACGGTCGACGGCGGACAGGCGTTCGCCTACGCCGGCGACGCCGTCTCGGGCGCGGGCGACGTCAACGGCGACGGCTACTCCGACGTCATCGTCGGCGTGTACGGCTGGGACGACGCGCAGGCCGACTCGGGCGACGCGCGCGTCTACCTCGGCTCCGCGGCGGGGCTGAAGACGACCCCCGACACGACCGTGACCCCGGGTCAGGCGTTCGCGCAGTTCGGCTACGCCGTCGCCGGCGCCGGCGACGTCAACGGCGACGGCTTCTCGGACGTCATCGTCGGCGCTTGGCAGTATGACGACGGCGAGAGCAACGAAGGGGCCGCGTTCATCTACCACGGCGGGCCGAACGGCCTGTCGACCGTCCCGAACGCGACGATCGAGGGGAACCAGGCCGGCGGCTTCTTCGGCTGGAACGTGGCCGCGGCCGGCGACGTCAACGGCGACGGCTACGGCGACGTCATCGTCGGCGCCTACGCGTTCGACAATCCGGGAGCCGAGAGCGGCGCGGCGTGGGTCTACCGGGGCAGCGCGTCCGGAATCACCGGCACGCGCTGGGACGTGACCCCGGTTCAGACCGGCGCCGAAGCGGGCTGGTCGGTCGCCGGCGCCGGCGACGTCAACGGCGACGGGTACGCCGACGTCCTCATCGGGGCGATCCACTGGGACGTGGCGACGACCGATGAGGGCGCCGACTTCATCGCTTACGGCGGGTCCTCCGGGCCGGGAGCACCCCAGCGCTTCGGCGCCTCGCTCGGCACGTCGTTCATGCGGATGGGGCAGCTCGTCGCGAGCGCCGGCGACGTCAACGGCGACGGCTACTCCGACGTCCTCGTCGGCATGGAGACCTGGGACGGCTTCGGAGGCGGCGATCACGGCAAGGTCTACCTCTTCATGGGCGGCGCCGCCGGGATCTCGGCGAATCCAGCGAGCTGGTCTCCCGAGGGGAGCGTGCCTCAACAACACTTCGGATCGGCGGCCGCCTCCGCGGGCGACGTCAACGGCGACGGCTACGGCGACATCGTCATCGGCGCGTCGGGCTACGCGAACGGCCAGACGGGGGAGGGCCGCGCGCTCGTCTACCTCGGCGGCCCCGGCGGACCGTCACCCTCCCCGTCGTGGACGTTCGAGACCGACCAGGCGAGCGCCGCGCTCGGCAACGGCCAGACCTCGGTGAGCTCCGCGGGCGACGTCAACGGCGACGGCTACTCGGACGTCATCGTCGGCGCCTCGGGCTGGACCGAAGGAGGCAACACGGGCGCCGGGAAGGCGTGGCTCTTCCTCGGCTCGGCGTCGGGCCTCTCGCCCGTGCCCGCGTGGAGCGTGGTCGGCGCGACGTTCGGCAACTCGCTCGGCTACTCCGTCGCCTGCGCGGGCGACGTCAACGCCGACGGCTACGCCGACGTCGTCATCGGCGAGCGCTACAACGGCGACGGCGGCAACACGCAGCAGGGCAAGGCCTACGTCTATTACGGGAACGGCGGCACCGGCGGAAAGAGCCACAACACACGGCAGTTCAACGGCAGCTTCACGCGCAACGTCGCGCCGCTCGGGGCCGTCGACGGAGACGGGACGTTGCTCGCCTCTCACACGAGCTGGTACGCGTGGGGGTTCGACGGCGGCCATCCGGAGGTCGAGGTCAAACCGTTGACGAGTGCCTTCAACGGTACGGGCACCGTCGTCGGATTCGGATCGTCCGCCCACGGGTCGGTCAACGCCACGACCTCGGTCTTCGGTCTGTCGCCTCTGACCGCCTACAAGTGGCGCGTGCGGTATCGTGACTTGCGGTCGCCTTACATTCCGCGCACCCCCTGGTTCGACATCGCCGACACCTCACGGACGCTCACCGACTTCCGGACGCCGTGCCACCCGTCGACGTGGTACCAGGATTCCGACGGCGACGGCCACGGGAATCCCAACGTCACGGTCTCCTCGTGCCTCATCGTCATCGGCTACTCGCTCGTCGGCGACGACTGCGACGACACGAACGCCGCGAAGTATCCCGGGAACACCGAGATCTGCGACGGCCTCGACAACAACTGCGACGGCATCGTCGACAACGCGGCGCCGCCCTCGGGCGCGAGCCAGATCACGGTGGCGAAGTCGGGGTTCACCGCGATCCTCTCGTGGTCGCCGATCGCCGGAGCGTCGTCGTACGATGCGGTGCGCGGCAGCCTCTCGACGTTGCGCGCGTTCACCGGGAACTACACGGCCGCGTTGAACGCCTGCCTCGCGAACGACACGGCGGGGCCGACGGTGTCCGACACGAGCGTGCCGCCCGTGGGCGATGCCGCGTGGTACCTCTTGCGCGGCGTCAACTGCGGCGGCGGCGGGAGCTACGACGAAGGGGTGCCGTCGCAGGCGGCGCCGCGCGACGCAGAGATCGCCGCGTCGTCCTCCGCCTGTCCGTAGGAGTTCCTCACTCGGAGCCGGGTGCGAAGACGAGGGAGACGACGGTCCCCGCGTGCGGTCCGTTCGACCAGGTGAGCTTCGCGTCGATCTCTTCGGCGCGCCGGCGCATGCTGTCGAGGCCGAGCCCACTGCCGAGGCGGGCGGACGGTTCCGCCGGCATGCCGGCGCCGTCGTCGGTCACGGTCAGCCGCCATCGCCTTCCCTCGGGAACGAGTGCGAGGCGCACCTCCTCCGCGCGCGCGTGCTGCGCCGCGTTGTGGAGCGCCTCGAGGCCGACGAGGAAGGCGTTGCGCCGCACCGCGAGCGACAGCGGCACGGCCGGGAGGTCGCTCGGGATCTCGCTCACGAACCTCGGCCGATCGTCGGGGAAGAGCGCGCCGCCGCGGGCGACGAGATGGGCGGCGAGCGATTCCAGGGTCGCAGCGCCCGGCTTGAGCGACCATACGATGTCGGTGAGCGACGCGCTCAGACCACCCGCGATGTCGCCGAGCTGGGCGCCGGCACGCACGCGCTTCTCGGCGTCGAGCCCCTCGCGCGAGAGCACGCTCGACAGGAGGCCGATGCTGCCGAGACCGGAGCCCAGCTCGTCGTGCAGGTCCATCGCGATCCGCGCGCGCTGGCGCTCGAGGCGGATGACCTGGCCGACCCGCACGCGGAAGCCGACGTAGAGCAGAGCGGCGCCGCCGATCGCCGCCGCGGCGAAGAACCAAGGCTCGAGGTACCACGGCCGCGCGACGCGGAAGGCGAAGCTCGCCGGACGCTCGCTCCATCGCGCACCGTCGAGCGTCGCCTCGATGCCGACGTCGTATGCGCCGGGCGCGAGGTCGGCGAAGTGCAGGCTCGGCTCGGTGGTCTCGGTGGACCAGTCCTCTCCTGCGCGCAAGCGGGTCCGATAGCGGATGCGTGACGGGTCGCGATAGCTGAGCGCGGCGAACCGCAGCTCGAGGCGATTCCGCCGGTAAGGGAGGACGAGCGAGGGAGTATCGGGAAGGGGCGATCCGTCGGCCGTCGCCGCGACGAGGACGACGGTCGGCGGCGTCGTGGAGAGGAGCCGCGACGACGCGGGCGTGTAGGCGATCCCGCCCATGCCGATGTAGAGATCCCGATCGGGAGTCTCCACGATCTCGCTGATGCTCAAGCTCGGCATCCCCTGCCACGCCGAGAGGCTCTCGACGATCGCGAGACGCCCCGCGTCTCCTTCGCGCACGCGAACCGCGAAGCCCGCGCCGGTGATCCAGGTCGTCCCGTCGCCGCCGGGAGAGAGCGAGTTCAAGAGGCGCGACGGAAGATCGTCGTTCCCCGCCGCGGGTTGCCACGTCCTGCCGTCGAACGCGAAGAGGCCGCCCTGGGACGTCGCCGTCCACACCGAGCCTCGTGGCGTCTCGAGGAAGTCGACGATCGTCGAGGCGCCCTTCAGCGTCTCGCACGTCCATGCGCGAACGCCCGCGAGAACCTCACGCGTGCGTTGCCGGCAGATCGTCTCGTCGCGGGCGACGAACAGCTCGCCATCGCGGCTCTCGAACGCGCGCCAGGAGGTCGGCCCGCGCGCCGGCGGTCCCGGAAACGACGTGACGACCATCCGCACGTCGGTCGTGTCGTGCGAGGCGTGGATGAGGCCGGCATCCGTCGGCATCCACACGCCGCCGTCTCCCGCCTCGGCGCAGCGGTGGTTCACGCCGACGCCGGGCATCGGCACGACGCGCCTCTGACCTTCCGGCCCCCAGAGCGACAGCTCGTTCGCGCGCACGACCGTCCAGACCGCATCGCCGTCGGTGGGGCACGGGAAGGTCAACGTCGGCGGTCCGCGACGGAGCACGCCGGGCTTGCCGTGCGTGAGATCGAGAAGCTCCGTTCCGAACCAGCCGCCGGCCCAGATCCCCAGCTTTCCCGTGCTCAGCGAGCGCACGGCGGGCAGGAACCCCGGCATCTGGCGCATGACCGTGTCCGGCTCGGGGTACTGCATGAGCCCCGCTTCGTACGAGGCGACCCAGAGGCTGCCCTCGCGGTCGACGTAGATCGAGTTGCACCCGCGGAGGCCGTCGTCGCGGCCGATCATCTCCGGAGGCTGCCCGGGCCTCACGACGTCGATCTCGGTGTCGAAGGCGATCCAAACGGCCTCACCGCGCTTCCTCAGCCCGACGAGCCGCTTCCAGCTCGAGAGGAGGTCGTGCTCGACGCCTCCTTGGATCTCTCCGATCGTGAAGACACCTCGCCTCCAGCGCGCGCAGACGATCGTCCGATCGTCCGGCTCCTCGACACGTAAAGTCTCGGGCGCGGAGACGAGGCGCGTCCGCGTGCCGTCCGGCGCGATGCGGACCGCCCCCTCCGGATCGAGTGCGAGGATGCTGCCGTGGCGGCCGGGGAAGAGGGTGAAGCCGTCGAGCGACGTCTCGCGCGCGGCCTCGATCCTGGTCCAGCTCCCCCGGGGATCGCGGCGCAGGAGCGCCGGTCCCTCCGGATGCACCCAGAGCGCCCCATCGTCCGAAACAGCTGCGCCATGCACCTTCACGACCGGCCGCCCCTCGGCGTCGGTGACCGGCTCCGCAGAGGCGCCGTGCGCCCGCCAGAGGGACGATTCGGTGTCGGTGAAGTAGACGTCGTCGAAGGCGCCTGCCGCGTCGATCACGCTGCTCGACGCCGGAGAGATCTTGAGGAACTCGCGGCCGTCGAACCGGTACAGGCCCGTCGGCGTCGCGATCCAAAGGAATCCGGTCCGGTCCTGAACGACACCGGCGACCGAAGATGCCGCGAGCCCGCTCTGATAGCCGAACGTCCGTGACAAGCGCTCCGCGGCGTGGCTCGTCCCGTAGATGGCGGACGCGATCAGGAACGAAGCGAGCAGGCTCCTCAGCCGAACCAAGCGGCCTCCTTGGGAGGCGCAGTATGGTCCAGCTACGGGCAAGCTCCCGTGCTGTCCTGGCTCCTCGGTCCCGCGGTGGCGCTCCCGGCGGGGCCGAGGCCGGCGCCGTTTCCGGCGCGGACGAGGTACCAGTAGAGGGTGCTGTCGGGAACGGTGTCGTTGACGCTCGCCGCGGTCGAGGTCGTCGTGAGCCTGAGGCAGGAGTCGGTCGCGGGGCCGAGCAGGTTGGGGAGGTCGGGCCCCGCGCCGCGGAAGATGTCGTAGAACGACCCGCCGGTCACCGCGCTCCACGCCAGCGTCGTCTTGTTCGTGTAGCGCAGGTTCAACGCCTCGAGCGTCGGGGCCGTGACGCTGCAGACATTGCACGTGAAGCCGTTCGCGAACCCGGGGGTGAGCGACCACGCGTTCAACGATCCGGTGTCGCCGCTGCCGATGTTCTGGACCTCGAGCGTCCACGTGCCGGCCGAGGGGGTGCCGTCGAACGACGACAGGGGCTGGCGCGGCCGGAAGTGTCCGGTGAACGGCGCCGTCGCGGTCTCGATGTCTTGAGGCGCCTCGTCGTCGAAGACCGTGCCGGTGTAGTTTTGGCCGGCATCCCCTTCGCCGTAGGAGAGGAGGCTCCGCCGTCCGTCCGGGCCGACGAGCACGATGACGAGGTCGGCGTCGTACGACTGGTTCAGGGTGACACCGACGTCGAGGTCCGCGAGGTTCGCTCCCGGCGGAACGACGAGCGTCGATGTCGTCGTCGACAGATCGACGATCGGCTTCGGCACGTCGGAAGACGCGAAGGTGCTCGTCGAGAACGCCGGCAGGCCGATGCGCACGGAGAATGTGCGCGTGAACGATCCCTGCCCGGTGGTCGCGTTGAGCGTGAACGCGATCGGGGTGCCGCAGGCCGCGCTCGCATCCACCGTGAATGCGTAGCCGGGCGCGTTGCTCGACGCCGTGGCCCTGGTTGGGATGCTCGGGAACGTCGCATTGGCGCGCGTCACCGTGACGCCGGGCGTCGTCGTCGAGAGGGTCGCCGTGACGCCGGTGAGCGTCACCCCTCCATCGTTCTTGAGCGCGACGGAGAGCGCGACGTCCTCGCCGGGATCGACGGCGCCGTTCGCGCTCCCGGTGCCGCCGGCCGCGCACGTGTCGGTGAGCGTGCTCGACGCGTAGGCCAGAGACGGCCCGCAGATGATCCCCTGCTGGCACTCGTCGGGGACAGAGTCCCCGTTGCAGTCGGCGCTCGTCTGGTTGGCGACGTCGGTGACGTCGGAGATCCCGTTCCCGTTGCAATCGGGGAAGACGCGGACGTAGTAAACGTCTTGCTCGCCGTTGAAGGTCGCGGTGTAGGCGACGTCGGCGCCGGTCGCGGCGGAGACGATCCCGATGTAGTCGCCCATCTTGTTCTGGTCCGGATAGCCCAGCGTGCTGTCGAACACCGGGCTCACCGCGACGTTCGGCGACCACGTGACACCGGCGTCGAGCGAGTACGCGTAGTAGAGCTGCACGAGGTTCGACTGGCCGGTGTTCCGCGAGTCGTTCCACACCACGTCGATCCGCCCGTTCGGCGCGACGGAGTGCGCGGTGAACCACTGCCAGTTCGATTGCGAGGGATCGTCGTTGATCCGGACCGGGGCGCTCCAGGTGTTGCCGCCGTCGGTGCTGCGGCTCAGCATCGCGTCCACCGGATCGGCTCCGGTGACCGAAGCGGCGAGGTAGACGTAGCCCTTGGTGAGCCCGCTCGAGCGATCGACGGCGATCTCCCCCTGCCCCATGAGGCCTTCCGGGTTCGGCGCGGCGCCGAGGAGCATGCCGCCGGCGAGGTTGACGCGCTTGCCGGTGAACGTCGGCGTGACCGTCGGGTTGCTCGCATTCGTCGACTTCGCCACCACGAAGTGCGCGAAGTCCTGCGTCACCGTCCCGTCGACGCCGGCGGAGTAGAGTTCGCCGCTCGGGCCGACGGCGAGGATGCCGAAGGTCGGCCACGTGGCGACGGAGACGGGCGATTGGAAGCTGGCGCCCCCGTTCGTCGATCGCGTGAGGACGTTCGTGCCGCAGCACGACGTGAAGCGCTGCCAGATCCCGTAGAGGAAGCCGCTCGACGCGCCGCCGCTCTTGTCGACGACGAACCAGTTCTTGTCGCCGCCGAACTCGCTGACCGGCGCCATCCAGCTCACGCCGCCGTTCGTCGAGCGCCAGACGTCCGCGGTGAAGGTATCGCCCTTGAGGCTCTGATAATAGAAGTTCCCTTGCAAGTCGGTATCGAGCGAGGGGTCGCTACGGAAGATCCCCGGCTGGAGCGTCCCCGGGAAGGTCCACGTTTGGCCGCTGTCGAAGCTGTACGCCCACCCCGCCTGCCGGAAGTTCGAGGCCACCGAGTCGAACTGCCGCCAGCCGATCACGATGTTCGCCGGGTTCGTCGGGCTGACGGCGATCGACGGCTCGTTCGCCGCGTCGCCGACGATGTTCTGCCCGAGCGAGTCCACGTTGACCTGGAAGCTCTGGTACGGGCCTTGGGCGACCGTCCGGACCGGCGAACGCGCGAGCGGGTTGTCCCGCGCCGCCTGCGGCGCGGGCGAATCGTCGGGAGCTTCGACCTCGACTTGGTGCTTGGGCTTGGCGATCGCCGCCCCGAAGGCGAGCGGCAGGAGAAGAAAGAAGACCGGCAGTCGCCTCATGGCCGCGGGAATATACGCCCACCGTGGCCGCGAGGTTGTTGGTTCGCAGGCTCACCCGAACGAATCGTGAACGGCTCGCGGACCCTCAGCCCGCGAGCTCGGCCTCGACCAGCGGCCGCACCTCCATGGCGTACAGCTCGATGCTCTTCATGAGCTTGTCGTGCGGGAGCGTCCCCATGCTGTATTTCATGTCGAAGCGCGCGAGCCCGAGCCCTTTGACCGCCCGGACGATCTTCGCCGCGACCGTTTCCGGCGAGCCGACGAGAACGGCCCCCGTCGGCCCCACTGCGTGCTCGAAGTCCGACCGCTTCATCGCCGGCCAGCCGCGCTCGGCGCCGATGCGCGCGTGCATCGCCGCATGGTGGGGCCACGCCGTCTCCTTCGCCTCGACGTCGGTCGCGGCGACGTAGCCGGGCGAATGCGCTCCGATCGGGAGCGCCTCGTGCCCCGCCTGCGCGAGGGCGCGCCGGTAGAGATCGGCGTGCCCGGCGAAAGCGAGCGGGTCGCCGCCGATGATCGCGAGCATGAGCGGCAGGCCGTGGCGCGCGGCGCGCAGGATGGAGTTCGGCGTGCCGCCGACACCGACCCAGGTCTTGAGGCGGCCCGACGCCGTCGGCGGAAAGGCCTCCTCGCCGTCGAGCGCGGCGCGGGTCGACCCCTTCCACTTCAAGGGCTTCTCCTTGAGGAGCTCCACGAAGAGCTGGAGCTTCTCCTCGAACAGGCGCTCGTAATCGTTCAGGTCGAAGCCGAACAGCGGGTAAGACTCGGTGAACGAGCCGCGTCCCAGGATGACCTCGGCGCGGCCGCTCGAGAGGGCGTCCACCGTCGAGAACCGCTCGAACACGCGCACCGCATCGTCCGTGCTGAGCACCGTGACCGCCGATCCAAGGTGGATGCTCTTGGTCCTGCTCGCGATCGCGCCCAGCACGACCTCCGGCGCCGAGACGGCGAAGTCGTCCCGGTGGTGCTCCCCGACGCCGAAGAAGGTGAGGCCCAGCTCGTCGGCGAGCACCGCCTCCTCGACGACGTCGCGAAGCACCTGATGCTGCGGGAGACGCTTGCCATTCGCGCCGAGGGTCACGTCGCCGAAGGTATCCAGTCCCAGCTCGAACATGTGGTTGGCGCTCCTCGTGAAAAGGCCACCTCAATAAGACCTGGCTACCGGTGCTGGCAAGGGGCCACCGTGAGGTAGGCTGCGCCGCGTGAACGAAAACGACGACGTTCGGCGTCACCTCGCGCCTTTCCTCGACGCAACGTCCCTGTCTTCCCGCGTCGACGCGCTCGTCGATCTGATCCGCTGGACGCGCATCGAGGAGCGGTCGGCGCGGCTCGACGGACTCCTCGACCTCCTCGACGGCGATGAGGGCCTGGCGCGCCGAGTCCAGGAAGCGATCGCGGAGATCTTCCGCGAGACCGACGGCACGAACGTGTTCGCCCACGCGGGAATCCCAGGCGAGCGCGGCGTCGTCGCGGAAGTGCGCGAGAGGATGATGAGCCACCTCCTCCCGCGTCCCCGCGACGACCGGGACCTGGCCAATCTCTTCAGACGGCTCTACCGCACGCCGGCCGACGTCGCGCGGTTCCGGCGGCTCCCCGACCCGGCCTTCCGGCGCCTCATGGCGCTCGCCCTCGAGGCGCCGCCGAGCCTGCGCCGGTCGTTCGCGAACGGCTTCCGCCTCCTGGCGCTGTGGGTCGAGGCGCAGGGGCTGTCGCCGAAGCTCCGGAAACGCAGCCGGCCCGCGGAGCCGACGGAGTCGCCGTTCTATCGGATCGTCGCTTCGAGCGAGGCGCTGATCGCCGCGTGGCTCGCCGGCGAGGCCACGAGCGCTTCCGCCACAACCTGGCGTGCCGAGCGCGACCGGTGCCGCGAGGAGATGGCGGAGATCCACCGGCGGATCGAGCGCGACGGCGTGAGCTTGCACGTCGTCCACGGCCTCGAGATCGTCGAGCGCTGCCTGGATCGGATGTCGGTCATGGTCGACGTCATGGCGCCGCCACCCGGGGTCGACGCGTCGGACGCTCTCCATCGCCTGCTCGCCTCGCTCGCGGGCTCGGTGCGCGAGGAGCGCAGCGTGACGCACCTCCTCGGCTGGGCGACGCACCTCCTCCTCCGGAAGATCGTGGAGCGCGCGGGGAAGACCGGCGAGCACTACATCGCGACCACGCGCCGCGAGTACCGGGCGATGGCGCTCGCCGCGTGCGGCGGCGGACTGCTCACGGTCGGGACCGCCGCGGTCAAGGCGGTCCTCTCACGATGGCACGTTCCGGACTTCGCGCACGGCTTCCTCTACGGGCTCAACTACGCGGTGAGCTTCCTCCTGCTCCAGAAGCTCGGCCTCGTGCTCGCGACCAAGCAGCCGGCGATGACCGCGGCGACGCTCGCGGAGATCGTGCGCGAGCGGAAGGGCGAAGAACGCAACCACGAGATCGTCGCTTACGCAGCACGCATCTGCAGCTCGCAGCTCGTCGCGGTTGCGGGCAACATCGTCGCGGTCGCCGTGGGGTCGGTGGCCTTCGTCGCCCTGTGGTCGTGGATCGCGGGCCATCCCTTCCTCGGAGACGCCGAGGCGTCGGAGGTCTACCGCCAGCTCAGCCCGATCAACAGCGGAACCGCGTTCTACGCCGCGCTGACGGGGGTCATCCTGTGGCTCGCGAGCATCGCGGGAGGCTGGTTCGACAACTGGTGCGCCTACCACCGGCTCCCGAAGACGATCGCGGAGCATCCCGCCGGGCGCTGGTTCGGCCACGCGCGGATGGAGCGATGGGGTGAGGCGCTCGCCCGTGACGGCTCGGGCTGGGCGACGAACGTCTCGCTCGGCTTCATGCTCGGCATGACGCCGGCGATCGGTCACTTCCTCGGCGCGCCGCTCGACGTGCGGCACGTGACGCTGAGCACGGGAATCCTCTCGCTGGCGGGCACGTCGCTCGGCCACCGCTGGTTCGGCGGAGGCATGTTCCTGCGCGGCCTCCTCGGGGTCGCCCTCATGTTCGTCTTCAACCTCGGGGTGAGCTTCCTCCTGGCGCTCATCACCGCCGCGCGCGCGTACGAGCTGCCGATGTCGGGGGTGTGGTCGCTCCTGCGCGACCTCGCGCGCCGGCTCGTCACGTCGCCGCGCGACTTCCTGCTCCCGCCCCGACCCTGATCGTGAGGGAAGGCGGGTTTTTACATGCCGCCGCTCTCGCGCGGGAGTACCCTCGATTCGCACGCGGTTCGACGGGAGACTCCACATGGCGAACGATCTCAGCGAATGCACCGAGCAGAAGCGGCTGAACGACGCCCGCGAGCAGGCGATCCCCTGGAAGAAGTGGGGGCCTTACCTCTCGGAGCGGCAGTGGGGCACGGTTCGCGAGGACTACAGCGCCGACGGCAACGCGTGGGACTACTTCACCCACGACCAGTCGCGCTCCCGCGCCTATCACTGGGGCGAGGACGGCATCGCCGGGATTTCCGACGACAAGCAGCACCTCTGCTTCGCCCTGGCACTCTGGAACGAGCGCGACCCGATCCTGAAGGAGCGCCTGTTCGGTCTCACGAACAGCGAGGGGAACCACGGCGAAGACGTCAAGGAGTACTACTTCTACGTCGACTCGACGCCGACCCACTCCTACATGAAGTACCTCTACAAGTATCCGCAGCGCGAGTTCCCCTACCGCGACCTGGTCGAGACGAACCGCCGCCGCTCGCGTGAGGAGATGGAGTACGAGCTCCTCGACACCGGCGCGTTCCACGAGGACCGCTACTTCGACGTCGTCGCCGAGTACGCGAAGGCCGCGCCCGACGACCTTTTGATCCGCGTCACCGTCCACAACCGCGGCCCCGAGGCGGCGCGCCTGCACCTCCTCCCGACGCTGTGGTTCCGCAACACCTGGTCGTGGGGCGGCAACGAGGAGAAGCCTGTCCTCCGCGAGACCGGCAAGGGGCGCATCGGCGCCCATCACCCGGGCCTGCCGGCGATCGAGCTCGCGTGCGACGGTGACGCCGAGCTTCTCTTCACCGAGAACGAGAGCAACGCCGAGCGCCTCTGGGGGCAGCCGAACCGTTCGCCGTTCGTGAAGGATGCGTTCCACCGCTACGTCGTGAACGGCGAGACCGCCGCCGTGAATCCCGAGAAGGCGGGCACGAAAGCGGCCGCCCGCTACGTGCTCGACGTCCCGGCGGGCGGGAGCTGCGTCGTGCGCCTTCGCCTCGCCTCGAACCTGCCGAGGGCGCCGTTCGGGAAGACGTTCGACGACACGGTCGCCGCCCGCCTCGCCGACGCCGACGAGTTCTACGAGAAGATCGCCCCTCACACGCTCACCGAGGACGAGCGCAGGGTCCACCGGCAGGCTCTCGCCGGTATGCTCTGGTCGAAGCAGTTCTACTTCTTCGACGTCGACCGGTGGCTCGTCGAGCACGACGCGCATCCGCTCCTCGGGAACCGGCCCGGCAGCGCGCGCAACGCCGACTGGTTCCACATGTTCAACGGCGACGTGATCTCGATGCCCGACAAGTGGGAGTACCCCTGGTACGCGGCGTGGGACCTCGCCTTCCACACGATCGCGCTCTCGCTCGTCGACTTCGACTTCGCGAAGGAGCAGCTCGTCCTCATGCTCCGCAGCCTCTACGCGCACCCGAACGGCCAGATCCCGGCGTACGAGTGGAACTTCAGCGACGTCAATCCGCCCGTGCACGCGTGGGCGACACTCTTCCTCTACCAGGTCGAGCGCGACCTCGGCCGCGGCGACATCAAGTTCCTCGAGCGCTCGTTCCACGGCCTGACGCTCAACTTCAACTGGTGGCTGAACCGCAAGGACCCCGACGGCCGCAACGTGTTCGCCGGCGGCTTCCTGGGGCTCGACAACATCGGCGTCTTCGACCGCAGCGCGAAGCTGCCGACCGGCGGCTCGCTCGAGCAGGCGGACGGCACCGCGTGGATGGCGTTCTACAGCCAGAACATGCTCGAGATCGCGCTCGTCCTCGCCGAGCACGACGCCTCCTACGAGCAGTACGCCTACCGGTTCCTCGAGCACTTCATCTGGATCTCGTACGCGATGGACCGGATCGGGAAACATAACGACGAGATGTGGGACGAGGAGGACGGCTTCTTCTACGACCTCCTCCGGCTCCCGAGCGGCGAGGCCACGCGCCTCAAGGTCCGCTCGATGGTCGGCCTCCTGCCGCTGTGCGCCGCGACCGTCTTCGAGGGAACGCTCCTCGAGCGCTTCCCGAAGCTCAAGGAGCTGATCGCCCTCTTCCGCCAGCGCCATCCCGAAGTGGTGGCCCAGGTCGCGCCGACCGGCGACGGCTTCATCGGATTCAACAACCGCCGCTTACTCTCGGTCCTCACGCGCGAGAAGCTCGAGCGCGTCCTCGGCTACCTCCTCGACGAGAACGAGTTCCTGGGGCCGCACGGCATCCGCTCGGTCTCGCGCGTCCACAAGGACCATCCGTTCGTCGTCCACGTCGAAGGCCGGCCGTACGAGGTCAATTACCTGCCGGCGGAGTCGAACAACGGGATGTTCGGCGGCAACTCCAACTGGCGCGGTCCGGTCTGGATGCCGATCAACGTGCTGCTCGTCCGTGCGCTCCTCAACCTCTACGCCTTCTACGGCGACGACTTCAGGGTCGAATGCCCCACCGGCTCCGGCGACCGGAAGACGCTCTTCGAGATCGCCGCGGAGCTGTCCCGCCGGCTCTCGTCGACTTTCCTTCGCGACGCGAGCGGCCGGCGGCCGGTCTACGGCGGCAGCGAGAAGTTCCAGACCGACCCGCACTGGCGCGACCTGATCCTCTTCTACGAGTACTTCCACGGCGACAACGGCGCCGGTCTCGGGGCGAGCCACCAAACCGGTTGGACCGGCGTGGTCGCCCGCCTCCTCGATCTCTTCGGCCGCCTCGACTCGCAGACGCTGCTCCTCCACGCGAAGTCGAAGATCCTCGCGAAGATGGTCCACGAGCAGGTCGGAGGGAACTCTTAAGCCGGTTTCCTGCGCAGGACCCACGCCGAGATCAGGCTGATGAGCAGGCCGACCGGCAGCGGCTCGACGAACGCCAGAGATGCGTTCGTCACGGGATTCGCGAGCAGCTTCTTCATCATCTCGAGCTGCTGCTGCGCCTCGGCGACCTTCTCCGGCGGAGCCCCGGAGGCCTTGAGCCGCTCGACCTGCGCGCCGAAGTGCTTGTCGCAGAAGTCGGGCTCGAGCTTGAAATAGATGAACTCCCATGTCCCCACGTAGCAGACGGCCGAGATCAGCGCGATCAGGATGCCGACCTGGAAGCCTTTCCCGAAGCTGATCGTCCCCCCGCCGACGTTCTCGCGGTACGACCGTACGCCGAAGAAGATGAGCAGCCCGGAGAGGATCATCGCGGTGTAGCCGACGGCGTAGCCCGAGGCCCCCTCGAGCTTGTCCATGAACGGCAGGGTCAGGAGCATGAGCGCTCCGGCGACGGCACCGGAGATGAGTCCGTAGACGATCACGACCTTCTTCATCGATTCGTTCCTCCTTGCGCGGGAACCTACGCAGCCCCTTCCCCCAGGCGCGTCATCCTTTCGAGTGATTTGCCTTCGCGGCGCCCGAAATCATCCCTTCAGGGGATCAGCCGCGACGCCTTCGCGATCTGCACCGCCTCGGTGCGCCGCCTGGCCCCGAGCTTCTCGAACACCCGGCTCACGTGAGTCTTGACGGTGTTCTCGCTCACGAAGACCCGCTCCGCGATCTCTTTGTTGGAAAGCCCCTCGGCGACAAGCCCCAGGATCTCCATCTCTCTAGCCGTTATTTGAAGCTCGCGCACCTTGGCCTCGTCGAGGACGAACGGTCCCGCGACGGGCACCTCGACATGGACTTCCTTGACGATGATCTCTGGCTGCTTCTTGGTGAGCGTTCCGCCGAGCCAGATCCCGAACGTCGCGAAGATCACCGCGACGATCGCGGAATAGATCTCGATCGAGTGCGAGACGAAGGTGTAGTGGAACTCCGCCACCCTCAGCGCAGCGAGGAGAAGGCCGCCGCAGGAGGCATAGAGGGCCAGATTCAGAAAAATTCGGCGGCTCAAGGCGCTAGAGGATACCGGCACTGTAAGACTCGGAGGGGTCTTACGTCAGCCTGGGTGAAAGGAGACCCCCATGACGAACGAAATCCGGACCCTCTGCAATTGTTCCCCCTGCACCTGTTCCCCCTGTTCCTGCGGCTGCTGTGGCGGGACCCGCTAAGGTAGGAAGAGAGTCCCGCGGCGGGATCGCCGCCGCGGGGCAACCGGAGTCCATCGTGGAATCCACCGTCGTCGAAACCCTCGTCCAGAACCACCGGCAGTTCCTCGCCTTCGTTGAGAGCCGGGTCGGATCGCGCGAGGTTGCCGAGGACATCCTTCAGGAGGCTTTCGTCCGCGGTCTCGCGCGCGCCGACCAGCTGCGCGACGAGGAGTCGGTGGTCGCGTGGTTCTACCGCTCGCTCCGCAATGCGCTCGTCGACCATTGGCGCAAGCACGCCGCGGAAGGCCGGCTCTTCGAGCCGGAGCCCGAGCAAGGTCTCGACGAGCACGCCGCCGACCCCGAGCTGATGCAGACCGTCTGCGCCTGCGCGATGTCGCTGCTCGACACGCTCAAGCCGGAGTACGGCGAGGCGCTCCGGCGGGTCGATCTCGACGGCATTTCGGTGAAGAAGTTCGCGGAGGAGAACGCGATCAACCCGAACAACGCCTCGGTGCGCCTGTTCCGTGCGCGGGACGCGCTGCGCAAACAGGTGGAGCGGAGCTGCGGCACGTGCGCCGAGCACGGCTGCTTCGACTGCACCTGCGGAGGCTAGAGGACTCGATGGGTCTTGCCTCCGTCGGCACGACGTGGCAGTAGTATCGCCATGCCACGACACCTCGAGCGTCATCGCAGCGAGCACATCGGATGGCTTCGCGCCGCGGTGCTCGGGGCGAACGACGGGCTGATCTCGACGAGCAGCCTCGTCGTCGGGATCGCGGCGGCCGCGACGACACGCGAGCCGGTCCTCCTCGCCGCCTCGGCGGGTCTCGTCGCCGGCGCGCTCTCGATGGCGGCCGGCGAGTACGTCTCGGTCAGCTCCCAGGCGGACACCGAGGAGGCCGATCTCGCGCGAGAGCGTCGCGAGCTGGCGGAAGAGCCGGAGGCGGAGCGCCGGGAGCTGGCGGGGATCTACGTGGGTCGAGGCCTGAGCCCCGCGCTCGCGGCGCAGGTCGCGGACCAGCTCATGGCGCACGACGCGCTCGGGGCACACGCACGCGACGAGCTGGGCTTGTCCGATATCACGAAGGCCCGACCGATCCAGGCGGCGCTCGCGTCGGCGGCCGCGTTCGCGGCGGGCGCGGCCCTGCCCTTGCTTCTGACCCTGCTCCTGCCCGTCTCCTGGATTTCCCGAGCGATCGCCGTCAGCACGCTCGTTCTTCTCGTCGCGCTCGGCGCCATCGCCGCGCGCCTCGGCGGCGCCGCTGCATGGCGCGGGGCGCTGCGTGTCGCATTCTGGGGCGCCGTGGCGATGGGGTGCACCGCGCTGCTGGGGCGCCTGTTCGGAACGGTCCTCTAGCTTCTTGCCGTCGCCGCCTGCGCCCTCTCGAGGCTCTCCTTCGGCCACAGCGTCTTCACGTCGTAGAACACTTCGAACGCGGGGACGCCGGGTGGGATCACGACCCACGGCAACTTCGACTTCGTGAAGATGTGCACGTCCGGCTTCACCGACGACGGCACGTCGAGCGTCCCGGCCCGAACGAAGGCGAGCTGCGGCCGGGTGTAGTAGCTCCACAGCGCGATCTGGCAATCGGGGCAGCGCATGATCTTCTGCTTGCTGCCGTCGTCGCGCGGGACCTCGATCGCCACCGGCTTGCCGCGCAGCAGCTCCACCCGGTCGTGCTCGATGAGGATGTTGATGACGAAGGCGCTGCCGGTCTGCCGCTGGCAGTTCAGGCAATGGCAGCAGTGGACGAAGATGGGGCTCGCGTTCAACCGGTAGCGGACCGCTTTGCAGGCGCACTCACCTTCGAGCATGCTCACCTCAAGCCCGTCGCCCGGAAGAGATCACCCTGCGTGAAGTTGTACGAGGTGAAGTAGGCCGAGCCGTCGGGCGTGATCGTGAACCACGCGCCGGGAAGCGTGGTCGACACGGGCGGGACGTCGTAGAGGAGCGTGCGCGCTCCCGTCGTCGTGTCGAGCCGGTAGATGTGCTGACCCCCGGACGGGAGGATGCTGCGCACGATCACGCTCTTCCCATCCGGAGCCCAGCGCTCGATCCTCTGCCCCGCTTCGAAGCCGGGGATCGGGCGCGACGCGGTGCCGCCTGCTTCGTAGAGCTTCCCGTCGAAGGCGACGAGCTTGCCGTCTGGAGACAACGCTCCCAGCACACCTTCCGGGGTGATCGCTCGGGCGGCTCCGCCCGCGAGGTCCTGGAGGTAGAGCCGCTTCGGACGTCCGGGGGCGAAGCCTTCGAAGAGAATGGACTTGCCGTCTTCCGTGAACGCCGCGAGCTCGTGCGTCAGCTCGTCATGAGTCACCTGCTTCGCCTCTCCCGCCCCGACGGGGAGCAGCACGAGCTGGGAGGGGGCGGGATTGATGCGCATCGACAGCACCCACTTGCCGTCGGGCGAGAACCACAACCCGCAGCCGGGACCGAGCCTCACCGCCGGCCCGCCGTCCGTCGAGCGCACGTAGACGGAGTACTCGACGCCGCCGCCGTCCCCTTCCTCGGTGAACGCGAGCCACTTGCCGTCGTTCGAGAGTTTCGGGACGGTGGTGTAGTCGAGCCAGGAAAGCTCCCGGTCCGCGGTGTCGCCCGGGCCGCGGCCCCTGACCACGCTCCGCGTAGTCTCCTTCCAGAAGAGCACGCTGCCGTCCGAGCCGACGTCCGCGAGGTGGACGTTGCCGGGCACGCGCACGACGACGCGGGAATGGCCGTCGACCGTCGTCGCGAAGAGCGCCTTCGCGTTCCCTTGGTCGGCCGCCGTGTACCAGATCTCGCGGCCGTCCGCGGCCCAGGCCAGGCCTTGGGCGCTGGAATAGTCTTCCGAAACCGCCCGCTTCTTTCCGGCGCGATCGACGACGGCGATCGAGCCGCGGTCGTCGCCCTGGATCAGGTGATCGACGAAGGCGACTTTCGACCCGTCGGGCGAGATGCGCACGTCGCTGATGTAGCCGGTCGTCTCATACACCGGCGTTCCGATCGGGAACTCGAGGCGATAGCGTCCGTCGAGGTAGTGAGCCGCCGCGAATCCCGACCCGTCGGGGAGCCAGTCGGCGTCCTGAACGTCCTCGAGCACGGCGCGCGCCGCGTTGCCCGTCGAAGAGCCCCGCGCGAGCGTTCCGACCTGCGCGTATCCGCGGACGGTATGGCGGTCGAGGATGAGCGCCAGCTCTCCGGAACGCGAGACCGAGGCGACGTCGGCGTTCGGGTAGGCGAGCGCGAGCGAGTCGGGGCCCCCTTCGCTCGTCGAGTAGAGCTTCTTCGGCTCGTCTCCGAACGCCGCGGAGTAGACGGCGGTCTTGCCGTCGCCGGTGAGGCGCGCGGTGACGATCTTGCCGAGACGGTACGTGAGCCGCTGGTACGTCGGGGAGCCGGTGGCCTGCGGCCGTGAGAAGTACGATCCGGCGGCGTAGGCCACGACCGCGACTGCGACGGCCGCCGCGAACGGCAGCCACGTCCGGCGCTTGGGAAGAGCGATCGCGGCACCGCTGGCGACCGATCCTCCCATCGCGGAGAGCGTCTCGAGCGCAAGGCCGAGATCGTGCGCCGAGTGAAAGCGCTCGGCGGGGTTCTTCTCGAGGCAGCGCCTCACGATGCGGTCGAGCGCGGGCGGCACCTGGGTCCCGCTGACCGCCAGATCGGGCGGGTCTTCCTTCAAGATCGCGTTCATCGTCTCGACGTTCGAGTCGCCGTGGAACGCCCGCCGGCCGGAGAGCATCTCGTAGAAGACGACGCCGAAGGAGAAGATGTCGGTCCGGTGATCGACGGGCAGTCCGCGCACCTGCTCCGGCGACATGTAACCGACCGTGCCCATGACCGTACCGGGAGATGTGCCGAGGCCGCTCCTCGTCTGCATCATGCTGCCGCCGCCCGCCGGCCCGGTCGTCTTCGCCAGGCCGAAGTCGAGGATCTTCACGCGTCCTTCGCCGGTGATGAAGATGTTCTCGGGCTTGAGGTCGCGGTGAACGACCCCCTTCTGGTGCGCGGCGGCGATGCCGTGGACGATCTGGAGCGCGTAGTCGATCGCCTTGCGCGGCGGGAGCGCTCCCTGGTCGAGCTTGGCCCGCAGGCTCTCGCCGTCGAGCAGCTCCATGACGGCGTACGTCACGCCGTTCTGGCTGCCGAAATCGTGCATGGCGAGGATGTTCGGATGCGAGAGCGCGGCGACCGCCTGCGCCTCGCGCTCGAAGCGGGAGAGCGCCTCGGCGTCGGCGCCGAGCCGCTCGGGAAGGACCTTGATCGCGACGTCGCGGTTCAGCTTGGTGTCGCGGGCGCGGTAGACTTCACCCATCCCCCCCGCGCCGATCGACGCGGCGATCTCGTAAGATCCGAGGCGTGTTCCGGGAGCGAGAGCCATGAGGCGGGGATGATATAGGAGAAGTGTTGATGCACCGATCGCGCGTTCTCGCCCTGTTCCTCCTCGTTCTCGGCGTGGGCATTACCGGTGCCGCAAGAGAGGTCCGTGGGCGAACCCTCCACTCGGCCGCGACGCCGAGCGTGGAGGTCCTCGCGGGCTCGGCGTTCCGGTTCGTGGGGCGGGTTCCTTTTCGTTTGGCGGAGTCCGAAGGGGAGCGTTACATCTTCGTCGATGCCGGCGACGACAAAGCGCTCCGGCGCCTCCTCGTCGTTCAGTTCGAGAGCTTCCTCCCCTCGTCGCACGAGACGTTCGGCTACGACCTGTCCTCGGGACGCGAGATGGCCGGGCTCCGCTTCATCTCGAACACCTTCGCCTTCCCGGCCGCGACCGCCGCCGTCGCTCAGCCGAAGGACGAGGCCGAGGCGACGAACAACTTCCTCTTGAAGAAGGGGTTCAAGATGCCGGCGGTGTGGCTCGCGACGCGCTACGTCACGATCGCCGACGGCGACCTGCGGAAGAGCGAGATGATCGTCTTCTACATGGAAGGCAAGAGCGATCGCACGATGGCGGATCTCTACGCCGGCGAGGAGCCGACTCCGGCGTGGCGAGCCGAGAAACCCGCTCTCGAGGAACGGTCTCTCGCGAACTTCACTCTGGTACACCCGCATTGAGCAACCGCTCGGCCTCGCCGGCCGTCAGCTCGATCCCGAAGCGCTCGCTCAGGATGCGTCGGTAATCGTCCCGGTCCGCGATCGCGCGCTCATCCCGTCGACCCTCGACGGTCTCGATGAGCCGGGGGCCGGACACCGACACACGCCCTGACGATGCGGGAAGCGAGCAGATCGTCGTCCGCGTGAAGTGCGACTCCGGTGAGGTCTGCTGGAAGAGACAGCGTGCCGCGAACTCGTCGAGGCGGCGCTTCGCCAGCGTGAAGACGTACTGCGGCTCCGTCCCCCGCCGCATGATGCGCACCTCCCCCTCCTCGCCGATCGAGTAAGGGCCCGCGACGCCTTCTCGAAGAGGGTCGAGCGACGACTCGCCGAATCCGACGTCGGCGATCCAGCGGTCGCCGAGGGCGACGGAGAGGACGAGATGGTCGAACTCGGGGCTGAGGCGGCCGCCAGACGCCACGCACGCTGCATGGAGCGCCACCTCGAACCCCAGCTCCTCGAGGAGCCACGCGAAGAGGCCGTTCAGCTCGTAGCAGAACCCGCCGCGCCGGCGCGTCACGATCTTCTCGTAGAACGCCGGCACCGAGAGCACGATCGGCACGCCCAGGTGAATGTCGAGGTTCTCGAACGGCACCGACGTCATGTGAGCACGGTGCAGCGCGCCGAGCGTCTCGGCGGTCAGGTCGATCGGCCCAGCGTAGCCGATTCGGCGGAGATAGTCGCCGACGCGCATGAGAGGCGGATTCTAAGCCCCGACACGCTGCATCCGCGTGAGGCGCGCCGCCACGCTCGGAACGTTAGAGCCGGTCGCCGATCCGCGGTATCACGACGCTCATATCCGGGTGACCCGCTCGAGCGCCGCCCGGTCGGGGACCACGAACCCGTCCTTCTCCGTGACGACGAGTCCGTCTTTCCCCCAGCGGCTCATGATGCGGATCGCGGTCTCGATCGTGGTCCCTGCCAGGTCCGCCAGCTCCTGGCGGGAGAGAGGAAGCGGGATGAAGGTCCCTCCGGGCGCCGGGCGCCCCATGCGGTCGGCGAGCATGAGGAGCACGCGGGCGAGCCGGGTCTCGACGCGGCTCCCCGAAACTTCCTCGATGCGGCGCGTCAACTCCATGAGCCGGAGGGAGAGACCGTTCAGGAGCCCGCGGACGAGGGACGGGCTAGTCTCGAGGAGCGCGAAGAACGCCGCGCGCCTCACGCGGATGAGGGTGCAGTCCTCGAGCGCGATCGCGGAGGCCGGATACGGCCGCGCCTCGTAAACCGCGACCGCGCCCACGGGGTCTCCCGCCCCGAGGATCTCGAAGATCACCTCCTTACCGCCCCCCTGCATCTTCACGACCTTCACGCGGCCACTGTCGATCGTGTAGAGGATCTCCGCGGGGTCGCCCTCGGTGAAGATCCTCGCCCCTCGCTCGTAGGAGCGGACTTCCGAGACGCCCGCGAGCCTGTGCCGGTCCTCGTCGGAGAGGCGCCGGAAGAGCGGATTCTTGGCGAGCACGTCCGCGACGGGGATGGCCACCAGGCGATCTTACGCGCGGAGCGTGCGCACCAGCGCCCGGATCGTCCCGGCGAACGTCAGGACCCACGCCACAAGCGCCGCGCCGAGGGCGACCGGCGGAACGCCGGCCAGGAACGTGATGCCGGTGGCCTTCGCGACGTTATAGGTCGCGACGGAGTACATGCCGAGCGGAAAGACGAGCGACCAGTACTGCGGGTCGTAGGCGATCGGGAGCCGGCGGACGATGTGGCGCCAGACGCCCATCGCAACGAGGAGCGGGATCCACCAGCTCGCGGTCGCCCAGAAGAAGAGCGTGAAGCCTTCGAGAAAGGGAGCGAGGCGCGCGAGCGGCGGCCAGGCGTCCTTGACGAGGAGCAGCCGGCAGCCGGCGAGCGTGGTGATGGCGAGCGCTCCCATGTTGATCCAATAGGGAGGGGTCATGCCGCCGACGTCGAGCGGATGGAACAGCCAGCGCTCCAGGATCATCGACATCAAGAGGACGTAGAGCATCGCGCCTGCGAAGCAGGCCGAGAGCGCGAGGAAAAGGGCGACGGGCGGGCTCGGCGCCGCCGGCGCGGCCAGCACCCCGAGGACGCCGAGCGACTCGGTGGAGACCACCGCCAGGAGCCATCCGCCGTTGAGGCCGGTCTCGAGCGGCGGCTTCTCCGCCGCCACGGTCACCGCTGTGAAGAACGTGTAGATGAGGAGCAGCCAGAGGGCGATCGCGAGGATCCAGAGAAGGAAGCCCGCCGTGGTCGCTCCCTCGAGGACCACGAGCTGGCTGCCGAGCACCGACGTCGCGGCGACCGAGCTCAGGAAGCCGGCCCCTCGTGCGTGCCGCCCGAGGTCGTCCCTCACCTCGCGCGGGAAGAGCGCGACGCGCACGAGGTTGATCCCCCCGAGCGTCGCGTACGCAGCGACGTTGATCCAGAGCAGCGACACGGCGACTCGCTCGAGTCCGCAGAAATGCGCCGCGAGCGAGACGATGCCGGTCGCCATGACGAGCGCGAAGTAGCCGGGGAAGAATCCTCGGACCGCCTCGGAGACGGCCTTCACGGGTCGAGGGTCCGGAGGTAGCGGCGCAAGCCGAGGCCGAGCACGAAGCACAGGGTGCTCACGAGCGCCGCGGGCACCGCGATCACTTCGTCGCCGCCGAGGAACGCCTCCATCGTCGCGGTGAAGAGCCAGAGCTGGAGGACGACGATGATCGCGATCAGGCACAGGATCCCGTTCACGATTGTCGAGCGCTGGCTCCGCGCGAATCGGCTCATGACGCCTCCGCCCGGCGGCCGCCCTCGACCGAAAGACCCGTGGCGACGATCCGTCCCCGGCGGATCTCGAGCGTGACGCGCGGGAGCGGCCTCCGCGGCGGGCCTGCGAGCGGCGCGCCGGTCGCAAGGTCGAAGTGTCCGTTGTGGCACGGGCAGTCCAGGCGCCCGGCGGCGGGGCGCGGGATGACCGGGCACGAGAGGTGCGTGCAGCGGCGGTCGTAGGCGACGAACGATCCGTCGGCGAGGCGGACGAGGACGCACGGATCCGCCTTCGTCGGGTATTCGAAGACCTTCATCCCTCCCGGCGGCAGTTCGTCGACGCCGGCCACGTCGAGCACCGGCGACGATCCGTGCGCGCCCTTGAAGGCGCGGAGCCCGACGATCCAGAGCTGACCCGCGGCGAAGGCCAAGCTCGTCAGCAAGAGGAGGCCGGTGAACTCTCGCCGTGAGCGAAACTCGTCCGCCGGCCCGTCGACGGGAAAGTCCCGGCGCCAGCGCGGCTGCGCCTCCGCCGGGCGACCGTCCGGAGCGGCGCTCACGGTCTCGGGGTCGTCAACCCGCATGCGGTGCCTCCATTCCGTCGAGCAGGACGTTCTCGGCCGCGTCGTTGCCCGCGGCGGGCTCGTGGAGCGCGGACAGCACGTCGAGGCTCTCGACGAAGGCTTGTCCCGGCACGAGCATGTTGACTCGCGTCGTGATCGTCTGGTTCCCGAACCGGAAGACGTTCAAGACCCGGGACGCCGGACGCAGACGCGCCATCTCCTCGCGCGTGCCGAAGAAGAGGGCTTGGCTCGGGCAGACCGACGCGCACATCGGCTTCTTCCCGATCGACGTGCGGTCGTAGCACATGTCGCACTTCATCATGAGGTTCATCCCGGTGCTCATCTTCGGGACGCCGAAGGGACACGCGAGCACGCAGTTGTTGCAGCCGATGCACCGCGGCTTGCGGGCCGTCTGGACGACGCCGTCGCCGGTGCGCTTGATCGCATCGGCCGGGCAGACCTCGGCGCAGGTTGGGGAATCGCAGTGCATGCAGACGACCGGCACCGTTTGCGGCGAGGCGCCTCGGTCGACGTAGTCGAGCTGGATCATCGCGTGCCCCTTGTGCGTGTCGCACTCGGTGCAGGCTTGCACGCAGGCGTTGCAGCCGATGCAGCGGCGGGGGTCGATGAAGAACTCGTGCGACTCGGGAACGGGCATGTCAGCGCGCCTCCCCGGCCTTCGTGAGCCGCGCGGCGCAGACCTTGTATTCCGGAATCTTCGAGATCGGGTCCTGGGCCGCGATCGTGAGCGCGTTGGCGCTCTTCCCGTCGGGCCAGTGGTACGGGATGAAGATCGTGTCGGGGCGGATCGTCTTGACGACCGACACGCGGAGCGTGATCGCGCCGCGCCGCGTCGCGGCGGTCGCAAGGTCACCGTCGGCGAGACCGAGGCGCGACGCGAGCTGCGCGTGCACCTCGATGAACGGCTCGGGGCAGTGGTCGACGAGGGGGCCGATGCGCCGGGTCTGAGCCCCGGAGAGGAAATGGCTCACGACGCGGCCGGTCGTCAGGAGCAGCGGGTAGTCCGCGTCGACCTCCTCGGCGGGCGACGTGTAGCTCGCCGGCAGGAAGCGCGCCTTGCCGTCGGGAAAGTAGAACGGCCCGGCTCCTCGGGCGACGGGGTTCGTCGATCCGGGCTCGAAGAGCCGCGGCGTGCCGGGATGATCGGCGGAGGGGCACGGCCAGAAGACGCCGTGCTCCCGCTCCAGCCGCTCGTAGCCGATCCCCGCGTAGTCGGCGACACCGCCCCGCGACGCCTCGCGCAGCTCGGCGAGGATGGCGGCCGGGCCGACGAAGGTGAATCCCCTCTCCCGGCCGAGAGCGCGCGCGAGATCCTGGACGATGCGCCAGTCCTCGCGGGCCTCGCCGGGCGGGTCGACCGCTTTGTTGATCTTGATCACCCGCCCCTCCGCCGTCGTCACGATCCCTTCGTCCTCTTCGTGGAGCGAGCCGGGGAGCACGACGTCCGCGTAGCGCGCCGTCTCGCTCAGGAAGAAGTCGATGACGGCGTAGAACTCGAGCTTCTCGAGCATGCGCTTCACGAACGCGCTGTCGGGCAGCGACACCGCCGGGTTGAAGCAGAGGCTGAGCAAGCCGCGGATCTCGCCCCGGTCGACCTTGCGCAGCATCTCGTAGCAGTCGACCCCCGGGCCCGGGAGGTCGTCGGGTGCGACGCCCCAGACGCCGGCGACGTGCGCGCGGTGCTCGGGGTTGGCGATGTCGCGCCCGCCTGGAAGCTGGTCGCACTTCTGGCCGTGCTCGCGCCCGCCCTGCCCGTTCCCCTGCCCCGTGATCGTCGCGTAGCCGCAGCCCTCGCGCCCGATGCGACCCGAGGCGAGCACGATGTTGATCGCGCCGAGGCAGTTCTGGACGCCGTGGGTATGGTGCTCGATGCCGCGCGCATGAAGGAGGAAGCTCGTGCGTGCCGTGCCCCACCATTCGGCCGCCTGACGGATGCTCCGCTCCGCGATCCCGGTGACCGCCGCCGTGCGGGCGGGCGTCCACTCGGCCGCGGCGCGCGCCAGATCCGTGAAGCCGGTCGTGTGGGCGTCGATGAACGCGTGATCGAGCCAATCGTGCTCGATCATCAGGTTGAGGACGCCTGAGAAGAGCGCGGCATCGCGCCCGGGCTTGATCGGCAGGAAGAGATCGCACGTCCGCGCGAGCGGCGTCAGGCGCGGGTCGACGACGATGACGCGCCCGCCGTTCTCGCGCGCCTGCCAGACGTAGTCGGTGGTGATCGGCGCGCACTCCGCGACGTTCGCCCCGCTGATCCAGACGATCTCGGCTTTCGGGATGTCCGACCACGGGTTGGCGGCCCGGTCGATGCCGAACGCCTTCTTGTTCGCCGCCGCGGCGCTGACCATGCAGAGCCGTCCGTTGTAGTCGATGTACGGCGTCTTGAGACAGACGCGCGCGAACTTCCCCATCAGGTACGCCTTCTCGGTCGTGAGGCTCGCGCCGGAGAGCACCCCGAACGCCTGCGGGCCGTGGGCCGACTGGATGCGCTCGATCTCGGCGGCGACCCGGGAGACGGCCTCGTCGTAGGCGACCGGCCGGAAGCCGCCGCGCGCATGCTCGTCGCGCACCTGCGCGTGGAGGAGACGATCGGGGTGGGCGCCCTGAAGGTAGCGCTTCACCCCCTTCGGGCACAGCTTACCGTGATTGAACGGAAACTCGAGCCAGGGCTCGAAGCCGATCACGCGGTTGTCCTTGACGAGGAGCTCGATGCCGCACTGCTGCCCGCAGAAACAGCAGTGGGTCTTCACCGTCTTGTCGGGCACGACGCCCGGATCGAGGCGGTCGCCGGTCGCGCGGGAGAGATGAGGTCCGAAGACCTCGGCGAATTCCGGCTCGGTGGCGGTGGGGCGCGACATGTCTCGATCCTCAGGGGTGGAAGTTGTCCCGATCCTCGCTCCCCAGCGGGCCCTCGCCGAGGCCGGGGTTCGCGTAGGACGGCATGGGCGCCGGCAGCGCGGCCCTCCGTGACGACGGCCCGCGCGCGAGCGCGGCCTGCGCGAGCGCGACGAGCGCACGCCGGCATCGCGGACAGATGCGCTGGTAGTGGCCCACCTCGCCGGGGTCGTCGTAGCGATAGCCGAGCGCCGCCTCGACCGTCTCGAGGTCGCGGACGTGCATGCGCGACGCGAACGCGTGACCGCAGCGCGCGCACGACGCGGGCTCGCTCCTCGCGGCGACGTCCTTGTAGAACGCCACGCCGAGCTGCGCCGGGCGCTGGAAGACGTGGAACAGCTTGCCGAACGGCAGCCAGAGGAGGGTGACGATCACGGTGATCGCATGGAAGAGCGCGAGGAACTCGTAGCCGTAACCGGCCAGCCACGTGTAGCTGACCGTGAGGAGAAGCCCGGAGAGGCTCACCGCGAACAGCAGGATGAGCGGGAGCATGTCCTCGGCGAAGAACTGCACCGCCGCGGCGCCCTCGTCGCGCATGCGACGCCGCATCGCGAGCATGACCCCGCCCATCACCAGGAACGCCGACCAGACGAGACCGTGAAAGATCAGGAAGGCAACCAGCGAGCGCACCGGGAACGCCGGCGTCGCGAAGCCGAAGACCACGGGGCGGTACCAGTCGGGCCGGTCGGGCATCGCTTCGAAATGAAGCCAGCCGAACACGAGCGGGAAGGTGATCGCCGCCGCCAGCACGCAGCCCCACATCAGGAGCATGTGCGTCAGGCCGCGCAGCTTGTCCCGCTTCCAGATGAACGCGTTGGTCCCGAAATCCGAGACCAGCCGCGTGACGAGCAGGCGCAGGTTCGAGCCGAGGTGGCCGCGCCGGAGGAAGAGCTCGAAGCCGCGACGCCAGTAGACCGCGGTCGGCGGCCGCTGCAGCCAGATCGCGTAGCGGTACGTGATCCCGAACACCGCGAAGAGCGAGGCGAACGTGTACGCCACGAGCGCCGCGTCGAAGTGCGCGAGGCTTCTTGAGCCGGCGACGATCAGAGCGCCGAGCGCCAGCGTCAGGAGACCGGCCCAGGCCGCCGCGTTCCTCACCTCACGGTGCATCGCGACCTCTCGAAGTCCGCCGAGTATAGTTCAGGAGACGAACGCTTGGATCCGGCCAACGAGATGATCACGCTCTTCGGGCGTGAGCAGGCGGTCGGTGAACGGATAGAGCACTGCCTCCTCCTTGGTGTTGTGGGCGTCGAGCAGGGCGAGGAGCGGCGCCCGGCCCTCGGCGTTCGAGGCGCGATCGAGCAGCGCCTCGATCTGCCGGTGCTCCAGACGCATGACCTCCGTCGGCCCTTCGCGGGGAGGGAACGGCGAGCGCGCCTCGAAGGCCGGGAAGAGGACGCCTTCCTCGAACGCGATGTGGCGCCTCAGGCCTCGCGCGAAATCGGCGAAGAGGCGGGCAGCTCGTGCGGTGTCGCCGGCGGCTCGCGCCTCGAAGGCCCGACGCTCGAGGTCGTCGAGCCGCTCGTGGTCCGATGCCAACGCCTCGGTCAGCTCGCGCAGCGTGCTACCCCCGGTACGGCGGGTGACGGTCGTGCGCCACAGCTCCGGCCCCTGCTGGAGCGGCGACCACTCGAAGAGCCCCGCCCGCTCCTTGGTCAAGCACAGGAGCGCGGCGTTCTGAGCATGGGCGCTGTGCAGCTCGAAGCTCCCCCCGGGGATCAGCGCGTCGAACGCACGGAGGAGCGCCGGCAGGCGCTCGGCGGGCGGCAGGTCATGGCAGATCAGCGTGCGGGGATCGGCGACGGTTTCGCTCATGGGACTCTCCTTCGAGGAGAGTGTGGCGCCGCACGCGCCGGAGCGGCATGACCGGCGTCATACCGCCTAGCGATTCGTCATCTGCTCGAGGTGCTCGGGATAACGGTCACCCTTCACCTGCGAGGCCGCCTCCTCGATCTCGGCAAGGTCCGCAGCGGTGAGAGCGATCGACGCGGCGCCGATGTTTTCCTCGAGACGGCTCAGCTTCGTCGTGCCGGGGATCGGAACGATCCACGGCCTCTGCGCAAGGATCCACGCCAGCGCGATCTGTGCCGGCGTCGCGCCCTTGGCGCGCGCGATCGCGGCCAGCCGGTCGACGAGGACCTGGTTCGCCTTGCGATTCTCCGCGGTGAACCTCGGGAGGCTCGCACGGAAATCGGTGTCGCCGAACGTGGTCGTCGCGTCGATCGCGCCGGTCAAGAAGCCGCGGCCGAGCGGGCTGAACGGAACGAACCCGATCCCCAGCTCCTCGAGCGTGGGAAACAGGTCGGACTCCCGCTGCCGCCACCAGAGCGAGTACTCACTCTGGACCGCCGTCACGGGGTGGACGGCATGCGCGCGCCGGATGGTCGCCGCGCCCGCCTCGGAAAGGCCGTAGTGCTTCACCTTCCCCTCGTGTACGAGGTCGCGCAGCGCGCCGGCCACGTCCTCGATCGGGACCTGGGGATCGACACGGTGCTGGTAGAAGAGATCGATCGTCTCGACCTTGAGACGACGCAGCGAGGCCTCGGCGACCTCCCGGATGTGCGACGGCCGGCTGTCGAGCCCGCGTTGCTGCCCGGACTCGAGCTTGAACCCGAACTTGGTCGCGATGACGACGCGGCCGCGGAACGGGGCCAAGGCTTCGCCGACCAGCTCTTCGTTGGCGTACGGCCCGTACGCTTCCGCGGTATCGAAGAAGGTCACGCCGCGATCGACCGCGGCCTCTAGCACCCTCACCATCTCGTTCCTGTCGTGGGCGGGTCCGTAGCCGAAGCTCATCCCCATGCAGCCGAGACCGATGGCGGAGACGTTCGGTCCGCGCCTCCCGAGTGTGCGTGTCTGCATCGACGGTGCCCTCCTGGGAAAGAGGGTAGCGAGCCACCCGGCCGCGAGCCAGTTGGGTAGAATCCCACGCGCTTCGAGGGAGCTCTCGCGTGCCCCTGTCTCCAGGAGATCGTCTCGGCCCGTACGAGATCGTGACGCCGCTCGGCGCGGGCGGCATGGGCGAGGTCTACAAGGCGAAGGACACGCGCCTCGACCGGCTCGTCGCGATCAAGGTGCTGCCCGAGCAGCTCGCGAAGGATCCGGCGCTCCTCGCCCGCTTCGACCGCGAGGCGAAGTCGGTCGCGGCGCTCAGCCACCCGAACATCCTCGCGCTCCACGACTTCGCGAGCCAGGACGGCTTGACGTACGCGGTCATGGAGCTGCTCGAAGGCGAGAGCCTGCGCGCGCGCCTCGCCGAGGGGCCGCTCCCGGCGCGCAAGGCAGCCCTGCTCGCGATCCAGATGGCACGCGGCCTCGCGGCGGCGCATGAAAAGGGGGTCGTCCACCGCGACCTCAAGCCTGACAACCTCTGGATCACGACCGACGGCCGCCTGAAGATCCTCGACTTCGGCCTGGCGAAAACGACCGGCGCTACGGACGACGGCAGCATGCTCGAGACGCGGAGCAGCCTCGGCACCTCGCCGGGCACGGTCATGGGCACCGTCGGCTACATGTCGCCGGAGCAGGTCCGCGGCGAAGCCGTCGACGCGCGCACCGATCTCTTCTCGTTCGGCGCGGTCCTCTACGAGATGCTGACCGGGACGAAGGCGTTCGCGAAGAACAGCGCGACCGAGACCCTCGCCGCCATCCTGCGCGACGATCCGCCGGCGCCCGAGGCGTCGGGGCGCAGCATCCCGCCGGCGCTCGATCGCATCGTCCATCACTGCCTCGAGAAGAGCCCGGCGCAGCGCTTCCGGTCGGCGCACGACGTCGCGTTCGCGCTCGAGAACGTGTCGGACGGGCCCGGTGTCACGTCGGCCGCCGTGACGGCGATCCCGAAGCGACGACCGTACGGCCTCGCGATCCTCGCCGCTTTGGCGGTCGTCGCCGCTGGGTTTGCAGGCTTCGTGCTCCGCCGCGGTGCGCCGCCCCCGCCGGTCTTCCATCGACTCACCTTCGAGCAGGGCACGGTCGAGAACGCGCGGTTCGGTCCCGACGGCCGCACGGTGATCTACAGCGCCCGCTGGAAGGGCGGGCCGCCGACGCTCTACTCGATCCCCGCGGGCAGCCAGGAGTCGCAGCGGCTGAACGTCGAAAGCGCGAGCCTCCTCGCGGTATCGAAGGACAACGAGCTGGCGATCGTCGTCTCGCCTCTTCTCACGTACGGCCTCTACCCCGGCAGCCTTGCGCGCGTTCCCGCCAGCGGCGGCGGCGCGCGGGTGGTCTGCCCCTCCGCGATCGCCGCGGATTGGAATCCCCGAAACGGTGAGCTGGCGGCGGTGACCATCCATCGCTCGGAGTGGACGCTCGAGTCGCCCCCCGGCAAGGCGCTGCGCACCAGCAAGGGCATCGACTTCGTCCGGTTCTCGCCGCGCGACGGATCGATCGCCTTCTTCGAGAACCGATTCGGCCTCGGGTGGCCGATCTTGCCGGAGACCGGGTCGATCATCGTCCTGGACCCCGCCGGCAAACAGCACGTGCTTGCCACCGGGCGGCGGTGCACCGGCCTCGCCTGGTCGCCGAACGGCGACGAGATCTGGTTCACGGACTGGGAGGACGGCCGGCGGACCACGCTCTCCGCGGCGTCGCTCTCGGGGAAAGTCCGGACGATCTGGACGGGGCCCGGCAACGTCATGCTCCAGGACGTGGCACCGGACGGGCACGCCCTCGTCCAGACCCGCGAGGTGAGGGACGGTGTCGTCGTGCTCGAGGAGGGTGCGGCGCGGGAACGCGACCTCTCCATCTTCGACGGCACCGTCGCGGTCGACATGACGCCCGACCGCAAAGCCCTCCTCGTCTACGAGCGCGGGGCAGGCGGCGGCCCCGAGGGCGCGGTCTACTTGACGCCGCTCGACGGATCGCCGCCGATCAATCTGGCGAAGGGCCGCGCCGAGTCGCTCTCGCCCGACGGGTCGATGGCGCTCGTCGGATTGCCCGAGCAGCCCGCGCGCTACACGCTCGTCCCCACCGGCGCAGGTCCCGCGAGGGTCGTCGACCTTGCTGGGGTCGCGTCGGACCAGGACAGCCGCTTTCTCCCCGACGGTAAGAGATTCGTCTTCCAGGGGGCCCCCGAGGGCAAGCCGGTCCGCATGTACCTCGTCGATCTGGTCGCGGGTGGTCCGCCGCGGCCGATCACCCCCGAGGGAACGCTCGTCTGGAAGGGCGGGAATCCGGTCTCGCCCGACGGCAAGTCGGTCTTCATCCTCAAAGACCTCGGCACCGACAACGTGGACGAGATCGTCACGATCGCGGACGGCAAGGAAACGCCGTTCGTCGGACACGAACCCCGCGACGTCCCGATCCGCTGGACCGCCGACGGCCGCGCGCTCTACGTCTTCAAGCGCGAGGGCCTCCCGGCTCGGATCTTCCGCTACGACCCGGCGACCGGGAAGAAAGATTTCGTCAAGGAGTTCATGCCCGCCGATCCCGGCGGGATCACCGGCATGAGCGGAGTGGTCATGACGCCGGATGCGAAGACGTTCGCGTTCAACTACCGGCGGCGCATCTCCGAGCTGTTCCTCGTCGAAGGCCTGAAGTAGAGAGGGGACAGCTTCCTTTTCTGAACCTTTCCCGAACCGCCTCATTTGACCATGCGAATCGTTGCCACGACAATCATTGCCGAGGCAAGCGATGAAACAACACGAGCCGGTCGGTTTCCTCATCGGGGCCTTGAGGCGTCGTCTGAAGCAGCTCACCGCCGGGCTCGCCCAGCCCTATGGGCTCACGCCGCAACAATTCTGGATCGTGGTGGGCATCGCCCGGACCGACGGTGTGTCCTTGCGCGACCTGTCCGAGCGCCGCAGGATGGACACGCCGACCGCGTCCCGTATCGTCGACGTGCTGGTTCGGCGCGGCATCGTGAAGAACGAGACCGATCCCGACGACCGCCGGCGTGCGCGCCTCGTGCTGACCGCATCCGGTCGCGCCCTCGCGAAGAAGCTCCTGCCCGTCGCCGACGGGATCCGAACGACGGTCGAGAGCGTGCTCACGAAGACGGAACGGAACGCGGTCGTGTCGGGTCTCGAGAAGATCCTCACGAAACTGGATGACCACGCACGGAGGGCGCGATGAGACTGTGGACGGCGGCCGCCGCCGGCATCGTGCTCTCGTGGGCGATGCTCGGCTGCTCGGGGACTGAGACCAAGGCGAAGCCCGCGCCCAAGCCCACTCCCGTCGTGGGAGTTCCCGCGAGGCTCGGCGATCTCGGCGTGACGGAGACGGCGCTCGGCACGGTGACCCCTCTCGCCACCGTCACGGTGAGGACCCGCGTCGACGGCGAGCTGGTCAAGGTCGCGTACCGCGAGGGGCAGCGCCTCCGGGCCGGCGATCTCATGGCGCAGATCGACCCGCGGCCGTTCGAGGTCCAGCTCCACCAGGCGGAAGGGCAGCTCGCGAAGGACGAGGCCGCGCTCGCGAACGCCAAAGTCGATCTCGAGCGGTACCGCGTGCTCGTCAAGCAGGACTCGGCGCCGCAGCAGCAGCTCGACACCCAGGCGGCGGTCGTCCAGCAGTCCGAGGCCGCGGCCGCGAGCGACCGCGCCGAGGTCGAGAGCGCGAAGCTCAACCTCACGTACTGCCGGATCACGGCGCCGATCACCGGCGTCGTCGGTCTCCGCCTCGTCGATCAGGGGAACATCGTTCACGCGGCGGACCAGAACGGCCTCGCGGTGATGACCCAGGAGCAGCCGATCTCGGTCGTGTTCACGATCCCGGCCGACCGGCTTCCGGCCGTGCTCGCGCGGTTCCGGAGCGGCGACGCGCTCCCCGTGGAGGCGTGGGACCGCGAGCTCCGGCACAAGCTCGCCGAGGGGGTCGTCCACGCGATCGACAACCAGATCGACGCCACGACCGGAACGGTGAAGATCCGCGCCCAGTTCGCGAATGACGACGCGGCGCTCTACCCGAACCTGTTCGTCAACGTGCGCCTCGTGACCGACACGCTGCGCGGCGTCGTCCTGATCCCGTCGGCGGCGATCGAGAAGAGTCCGCAGGGGGCGTACGTCTACGTCGTCCAGAAGGACGCGATCGTCGCGATGCGGAACGTGACGGTCGCCGCGACCGAGGGCGACGTCGCGGCGGTCAAGGACGGTGTCACCGACGGGGAGGTCGTCGTCACCGACGGCCTGGACAAGATCCAGCCGGGGGCGACGGTGACGCTGGGCGGAGGCACGAAGGCGAAGCCATGAACCTCTCGCGCCCGTTCGTCACGCGCCCGATCGCCACCTCGCTCCTGATGGCCGGGCTCATGATCGCGGGGCTGATCGGGTTCTCGCGCCTCCCGGTGTCGGCGCTCCCGCAGGTCGACTACCCGACGATCCAGGTCGTGACGTTCTATCCCGGCGCGAGCCCCGACGTCATGGCGTCGGCGGTCACGGCCCCTCTCGAGCGGCAGTTCGGCCAGATGCCGGGCCTGAACCAGATGACCTCATCGAGCTCGTCCGGCAGCTCGGTCATCGTGCTCCAGTTCGCGCTCGAGCTCGACATCGACGTCGCCGAGCAAGAGGTCCAGGCGGCGATCAACGCTTCGGGGACCTTCCTCCCGCGCGACCTGCCGAACCCGCCGATCTACAACAAGATCAACCCCGCGGACGCGCCGATCCTGACGCTCGCGCTCACGTCGAGGCGCCTCCCGCTCCCGCAGGTCGAGGACTACGCCGACACGCGCTTCGCTCAGAAGATCGCGCAGCTCCCCGGCGTCGGGCTCGTGAGCATCAGCGGCGGCCAGAAGCCCGCCGTGCGCGTCCAGGTCAATCCGACCGCCCTCGCCTCGTACGGGCTCACGATGGAAGACGTGCGGACGGCGATCGCGGCGTCGAACGTGAACCAGGCGAAGGGGACGTTCGACGGCCCGCTCCGGGCGTACACGATCTGGGCGAACGATCAGATCCTGGCCGGGAGTGGGTACGCGCCGATCATCGTCGCGTACCGGAACGGCGCCCCCGTGCGCCTGAGCGACGTCGCCACGGTCGTCGACGACACGGAGAACGTCCGTCAGGCCGCGTGGATGGGCTCGACCCCGGCCGTGATCGTCAACGTGCAGCGCCAGCCCGGCGCGAACATCATCGCGGTCGCCGACCGGATCAAGACGCTGCTCCCGCAGCTCCGGGCGTCGCTCCCGTCGTCGATCGACGTGACCGTCCTGACCGACCGCACGGTGACGATCCGCGCCTCCGTGAGCGACGTCGAGATGGAGCTCGGGCTCACGATCACCCTCGTCGTCACCGTGATCTTCCTCTTCCTTCGGACCGCGGCCGGCACCGTGATCCCCGGCATCGCCGTGCCGCTGTCGCTCGTCGGGACGTTCGGGGCGATGACGCTACTCGGCTTCTCCCTGAACAATCTCACGCTGATGGCGCTCACGATCTCGACCGGCTTCGTCGTCGACGACGCGATCGTCATGATCGAGAACATCTCGCGGTACGTCGAGGAGGGGATGCCGCCGCTCCAGGCGGCGCTCGTCGGCTCGGAGCAGATCGGCTTCACGATCCTCTCGCTCACCGTCTCGCTCATCGCCGTCCTCATCCCGCTCCTGTTCATGGGGGACGTCGTCGGGCGCCTCTTCCGTGAGTTCGCGATCACGCTGTCGGTGACGATCCTGATCTCGGCCGCGGTGTCCTTGACCCTCACGCCGATGATGTGCGCGAAGCTGCTGCGCCGGAAGCCGGAGAGCGAGCGGAGCCGCTTCTACCGCGCGTCCGAGCGCGCCTTCGAATCGGTGATCGCCTTCTACGGCCGGACCCTCAAGTGGGTGCTCCGCCACCAGCCGGCGACGCTCGTCGTCGCGGTCGCGACGCTCGCGCTCACGCTCCTGCTCTACGTGCTCATCCCCAAGGGGTTCTTCCCGGTGCAGGACACCGGCGTCATCCTCGGCATCTCGGAGGCACCCGGATCGGTCTCGTTCGCCGCGATGTCCGAGCGGCAGCAGGCGCTCGCGAAGATGATCCTCGAGGATCCCGACGTGGAAAGCCTCTCCTCGTTCATCGGGGTCGACGGGACGAACGTCACGCTCAACTCCGGCCGGATCCAGATCAACCTGAAGCCGCTCGGCAAGCGCGGCGCCGGGGCGAGCGAGGTCATCCGCCGGTTGTCCGGCAAGCTCGCGTCGGTCCAGGGGATCACGCTCTTCATGCAGCCGGTCCAGGACCTCACCGTCGAGGACCGGGTCAGCCGCACGCAGTTCCAGTACTCGCTCGAGGACCCGGATCCGGCGGTGCTGGCGGCGTGGGTTCCCAAGTTCGTCGCGAAGCTCAAGAGCCTCCCCGAGCTGGCCGACGTCGCGTCGGACCAGCAGACGAACGGCCTGCAGGCGCGCGTCGTCCTCGACCGGGCGACCGCGTCGCGTCTCGGCATCACGCCTCAGAACGTCGACGACGCGCTCGACGACGCGTTCGGTCAGCGCCAGGTCTCGACCATGTTCACGGAGACGAACCAGTACCGCGTCGTGCTCGAAGCGGCGCCGCCGTTCCGGCAGCGGCCGGAGAGCCTGGACGACGTACGCCTGCGGTCGGCGACCGGCGGCAGCGTCCCCCTGGGATCGTTCGCCTCCGTCGAGACCGCGAACGCCCCGCTCGCGATCAACCACCAGGGGCAGTTCCCCGCCGCGACGGTGTCGTTCAACCTCGCGCCGCGCACGTCGCTCGGCGAGGCGGTGCGCGCGATCGACGCCGCAAGGGACGAGATCGGGCTGCCGCCGTCGATCGAGACCGCCTACCAGGGAACGGCGCAAGCGTTCCGCGCGTCACTCGTGAACACGCCGTTCCTGATCCTGGCCGCGATCGTGACCGTCTATCTCCTCCTCGGCATCCTCTACGAGAGCTACATCCACCCGATCACGATCCTCTCCACGCTGCCGTCGGCGGGGGTCGGTGCTCTGCTCTCGCTCATGCTCTTCGGGAACGACTTCTCGGTCATCTCGCTGATCGGGATCATCCTGCTCATCGGCATCGTCGAGAAGAACGCGATCATGATGATCGACTTCGCGCTCGACGCCGAGCGCGGAGAGGGGAAAGACCCCGAGAGCGCGATCACGCAGGCCGCGCTCCTCCGCTTCCGTCCGATCCTCATGACGACCGCCGCGGCGCTCTTCGCCGGGATCCCGCTGGCGCTCGGCTCGGGGATCGGCTCCGAGCTGAGGCGTCCGCTCGGCATCGCGATCGTCGGCGGCCTGATCTTCAGCCAGATGCTGACGCTCTACACGACGCCGGTGATCTACCTCGCCTTCGACCGGCTCGCGAGCCGGTTCGCGCGCCGCGCGGCCCGGCCGGCGGGAGCCGAGGCATGACCTTCTCCTCGCTCTCGGAGCCGTTCATCCGCCGCCCGGTCGCGACGTCGCTCATGACCGTCGGCATCGCGCTCGCGGGTGCGGTGGCGTACCGCTTCCTGCCGGTCTCTCCCCTGCCCCAGGTCGAGTTCCCGACGATCAACGTCCAGGCGGGCCTCCCGGGCGCGAGCCCGGAGACGATGGCGTCGTCCGTGGCGACACCGCTCGAGCGGCAGTTCGGGCGGATCGCCGGGATCACCGAGATGACATCGTCGTCCGGCTCCGGCTCGACGCAGGTCACGCTCCAGTTCGACCTCTCGCGCAACATCGACGCCGCCGCCCGCGACGTGCAGGCCGCCATCAACGCGGCGCGCGGCCAGCTCCCGGCGAACCTGCCGGGCAACCCCTCCTACAAGAAGGCGAACCCCGCGGACGCGCCGATCATGCTCCTGGCGCTCACCTCGGACACGGTCGAGCGCGCAAGGATGTACGACGTCGCCTCGACGATCCTGCAGCAGAAGCTCGCGGAGCTGCGCGGTGTCGGCCAGGTCGTCGTCGGGGGCGGTGCGTTGCCCGCGGTCCGCGTCGAGCTCGATCCGGCGGCCGTCTACGACAGCGGCCTCGCGCTCGAGGACGTGCGCACCGCCCTCGCGGCGGCGAACGCGAACCGCCCGAAGGGCGACGTGGGCGACGACAAGCGCCTCTGGTCGGTGACGACGAGCGATCAGCTCCTGAAGGCCGCCGAGTACGAGCCGCTCGTCATCAGCGCCCACGGCAGCGCCGCGGTGCGCCTGGCCGACATCGCGCGCGTCACCGACTCGGTCGAGGACCTCCACGCGACCGGCCTCGCCAACGGCAAGCCCGCGATCATCCTCATCATCTTCCGGCAGCCCGGCGCCAACATCATCGAGACGGTCGACCGCATCCGCGGCGTGCTGCCGCAGCTCCGGGCGTCGCTCCCGCACGGCGTCGAGCTGCAGGTCATGATCGACGCCACCCGGACGATCCGGGCGTCGGTGCGCGACGTCGAGATCACGCTCTTGATCGCGATCGGGCTCGTCGTCCTCGTCGTCTTCGCCTTCCTGAGGAGCGCGCGCTCGACGTTCATCCCGAGCGTGGCGGTGCCGATCTCCCTGATCGGTACGTTCGGCGTCATGTACCTCCTCGGCTACAGCATCGACAACCTGTCGCTCATGGCCCTGACGGTCGCGACCGGGTTCGTCGTCGACGACGCGATCGTCGTCGTCGAGAACGTCACGCGGCATCTCGAGGAGGGGCGGACGCCGCTCGATGCCGCCCTGATCGGCGCCAGGGAGATCGGCTTCACCGTCGTCTCGATCAGCCTCTCGCTCATCGCGGTCTTCATCCCGATCCTCTTCATGGGCGGGATCATCGGCCGCCTGTTCCGCGAGTTCGCCGTCACCCTCTCGGTCGCGATCGCGGTGTCGCTCGTCGTGTCGCTCACGACGACTCCGATGATGTGCGCCATGCTGCTGCGCCCGCACGGCACGACGCGCCAGGGGCGTCTCGCCGCGGCCGGCGAGCGCGCGTTCGATTTCATCCTCCGCGTGTACGGGCGGGGGCTCGACTGGGTGCTCCGCCATCAGCCCCTCACGCTCGCGGTGACCCTCCTCACGATGGCGGGCACCGCCGCGCTCTACGTCGTCGTCCCCAAGGGGTTCTTCCCGCAGCAGGACACCGGCCGCATGAACGGCTCGCTCGTCGCCGATCAGGACGCCTCGTTCCAGGCGACGAACAAGAAGCTCTCGGCCCTCGTGGCGACCGTCATGAAGGACCCGGCGATCGAGAGCGCCGCCGGCTTCATCGGCGGCTCTTCGAACACCGGCCGCGTCTTCGTCGGCCTGAAGCCCACGAGCGAGCGGACCGCCACCCCCGATCAGGTCATCGCGCGCCTGCGCGGCAAGCTCTCCGGCGTCCCCGGCGCGACGCTCTACCTCCAGGCCGTCCAGGACGTCCGCGTCGGCGGACGGTTCGGGGCGGCGCAGTACCAGTACACGCTCCAGGGGGACGACCCCGACGAGCTCTCGTCATGGGCGCCGCGCGTCTACGCGAAGCTGCGCAGCCTCCCCATGCTCGCCGACGTCAACACCGACCAGCAGAACAAGGGCCTGCGCGCCTCGCTCACGATCGATCGCGCCACGGCCTCGCGCCTCGGCATCACGACGCAGCGCATCGACGACACGCTCTACGACGCGTTCGGGCAGCGCCAGGTCTCGACGATGTACACGCAGCTCAACCAGTACCACGTCGTCATGCAGGTCGACGAGAAGCTCTGGCAGAACCCCGACGGCTTGAAGAGCATCTACATCCCCTCCACGGACGGCGGGCTCGTGCCGCTGTCCGCCATCGCGCGGTTCGGGAGCGGGACGGCCCCGCTCACCGTCAATCACCAGGGGCAGTTCCCGGCGATCACGATCTCGTTCAACCTCCCGGTCGGCGTCGCCCTGGGAACGGCGATCACCGCCATCAAGCGCGCCGAGTCGGAGATCGGCCTGCCGTCGTCGATCCGCGGCAGCTTCCAGGGCACCGCGAAGGAGTTCCAGGCCTCGCTCGCCAACGAGCCGATCCTCATCCTCGCCGCCCTGCTCGCCGTCTACGTCGTCCTCGGGATCCTCTACGAGAGCCTCATCCACCCCGTGACGATCCTCTCGACGCTTCCGTCCGCCGGCGTCGGCGCGCTGCTCGCGCTCCTCGCGACGAACACCGAGCTGTCGGTGATCGCGCTCATCGGCATCATCCTGCTCATCGGCATCGTGAAGAAGAACGCGATCCTCATGATCGACTTCGCGATCGAGGCGGAGCGCAGCCAGGGCAAGAGTCCCGAGGAGGCGATCCGCCAGGCGTGCCTCCTGCGGTTCCGGCCGATCACGATGACCACGATGGCCGCGCTCCTGGGCGGCCTGCCGCTCGCGATCGGCGGGGGCACGGGCTCCGAGCTCCGGCGGCCGCTCGGCATCGCGATCGTCGGCGGCCTCATCTTCAGCCAGATGCTGACGCTCTTCACGACGCCGGTCGTCTACCTCTACCTCGACCGCTTCCGTCTCGCGTGGGGACGCCTGCGCGGCAAGGCCGTCCTCCGCCCGGCGCTCTTCGCCGTGCTCGCGCTCCTCCTCACCGCGTGCGCCGTCGGGCCCGACTACAAGAGGCCGCCGGCGCCGACGCCCGACGCGTACAAGGAGCTGCCGCCCGGTGCGCAGACGCTGCGGCCCGCGAGGCCGGAGGACAGCCACGCGCGCGGCCCCTGGTGGGAGGTCTACGGCGATCCCGAGCTGAGCACGCTCGAGGCCCAGGTCGACGTCTCGAGCCAGACGATCGCGCAGGCCGAGGCCGAGTACCGGGGGGCGCGCGCGGCGGCGCGCCTCGCGCACGCAGGCCTGTATCCCACGATCTCCACGAACCCCTCGGTGATCCGCTCGAAGGGCGTTTCCCGGTCGACGCTCACCGCGTCCTCGTCCCCCACCACGTTCTATGAAGTCCCGGTGGACTTCTCGTGGGAGGCGGATCTCTTCGGCCGCCTGCGGCGGACCGCCGAGGAGGGCGCCGCGCAGGCGCAGGCCTCGGCCGCCGATCTCGAAGGCGTGCGCCTCGCGATGCACGCGGAACTGGCGGTCGATTACTTCGAGCTGCGCGGGCTCGATGCCGAGGCGAAGCTCTTCGACACGACGGTCGATGCGTACAACGTCGCGCTCGAGCTGACGAAGAACCGCTACGCCCAGGGCGTCGCTTCCGGCGTCGACGTCGCGCAGGCCGAGACGCAGCTCGAATCGACGCACGCCCAGGCGACCGACCTTCGCCTCCAGCGCACCCAGCTCGAGCACGCGATCGCGGTCCTCATGGGGAAACCGCCCTCCGAGTTCTCGCTTCCACCCGGTCAACCGCTCGCCGAGCCCCCCGGCGTTCCCGTCGGACTACCGTCCGACCTCCTCGAGCAGCGCCCCGACGTCGCCGCCGCCGAGCGGCGCGCCGCCGCAGCGAACGCCGCGATCGGCGTCGCCCAGGCGGCGTACTTCCCCTCTCTGACCCTCAGCGCGTCGGGCGGCTTCGCCAGCTCCGCGCTCGGCGACCTCTTCTCGCTTCCGAGCCGCTTCTGGTCGATCGGCGCGGCCGCGCTCGAGACGATCTTCGATGGTGGACGCCGACGCGCGGCCAAGAACCAAGCGATCGCCGGCTACGATGCGTCCGTCGCCGCGTATCGCGAGAGCGTGCTCACCGCGCTGCAGCAGGTCGAGGACAACCTCGCAGCGCTCCGCGACCTCGAGGTGGAAGCCTCCGAGCAGGCGAAGGCGACCGCCGCCGCGGAGCGCGCGCTCTCCCTGGCGCAGAACCGCTACAAAGCCGGGATCACGTCGTACCTCGAGGTCGTCGTCGCGCAAGCGGTCGCGCTCGGCGACGAGCGGGCGTCGGTCGATCTGTCGGTGCGGCGCATGGTGGCGAGCGTCAACCTGGTCCAGGCTCTCGGCGGCGGGTGGAACGCGGAGGAGCTTCGCTCAGGACTCCAGAAATAGCTCCCCGCTCGCCGGATCGTACGAGAACAGCTCCGCGTAGCGCCCCCAGTTGATGACGTTCTCCAGCTCCTCATCGGCGTGCTCGCCGTACTCGTCCTTGAATCGGTCGAGGAAGTAGCCGCGGTCGATGCGCTGGTTGTCGTCCTGCTGAAGCGCCTCGTAGATCTTGTTCACGACCGGGATCCGCAGCACGCGTCCCGCGATCAGCTCCTTGCGCGCGAGGATGCTCGCCTCGGCGTAGGCGGAACCCAGCGGTGCGAGCGAGAGGTCGCCCTCGGCGACCGTGAGCATGCCGAGCAGCTCGCCGAGTTCGACGACGGGGAGGACGTCGTCGATCTCGAGGGTCAGCTCGGCGGCGAGGCGGTACAGGTCCGCGCGTCCGCCCTCGGCGGCGAGCTTCTCGACGAGACCGGCGAGCGCGTTCGGGCGTGCCTTCGGCAGGCGCCGTCCCGCCTGGCGGACCTCGCCCTCGGGCCTCGTCTTGCCCGCGACCGCCGCGTAGACGGTGTCGACGATCGCCTGGAACGCCGTGTCCTTGCGCCGGCGTGGGTGGCGCAGCGTCACCGGGATCTCGACCACGACCCGTCCGGGGTCCTTCCCCATGACGACGATGCGGTCGGCCATGAGCACCGCCTCCTCGATGTTGTGGGTCACCATGAGGATCGCCTTCGTCGGGATGGCGTGCGACGACCACAGCTCGAGCAGCTCGCCGCGGAGCGCCTCGGCCGAGAGCACGTCGAGCGCCGAGAACGGCTCGTCGAGGCAGAGCAGCTCCGGCTCGACCGCCATCGCGCGCGCGAAGCCGACCTTCTGCCGCATCCCACCCGACAGCTCTCGGGGGTACGCCGCCTCGAAGCCGTCGAGCCCGACCATGTCGATGAGCTTGCGGGCGCGCTCCTCGCGCTCGGGGCGCGGGATGCCGCGGGCGCGGAGGGCGACCTCGACGTTCTCCTGCACGGTGAGCCACGGGTAGAGGGCGAAGGTCTGGAAGACGATCGTCGCGTGCGGGTTCACGCCCTCGACCGGGACGCCGCGGTAGCGCACCTGCCCCTCGGTCGCGGGGCTGAGACCGGTGATCACGCGCAGGAGCGACGACTTGCCGCAGCCCGACGGGCCCAGGAGGCACACGAACTGTCCCGCATCGACCTCGAGCGAGACTCCGGAGACGGCGACGAAGAGCTTGGGGGGACGCCCGTACGTCTTCGTCACCCGGTCCACGTTGAGAAGCGCTTCTCCGCTCATGGCGTCTCCATCATTCCATGCGGTAGCGCTCTTCCGCGAGCCGGTAGAGCCGCGCCCAGAACACCCGGTTGATCAGGACCACGGTGCCGACGAGCGCCAGGGTGCCCGCGAGGAGCATCGCGTAGTTCGCGTCGGCCGTCGCGGCCGCGATCGTCGCGCCGACGCCGACGGTCTGGTGCGTCTCGCCGCCGAACTCCACGAACTCGGCGACGATGCTGGCGTTCCACGCGCCGCCCGAGGCGGTGATCGCTCCGGTGATGACGAACGGGAAGAGCGAAGGGAGGACGAGCGTGCGCCATCGCGCCGCGCGCGTGAGACGCAGGAGATCGGTCGTGTCGCGGAGGTCCCGCGGAATCGCCGAGGCTCCCGCGATCACGTTGAAGAGCAGATACCACTGCGTCCCCATGAGCATGAGCAGAACCGCCGCCAGGTTGAGGCCGAACGGAAGGCGGAGCAGCACGATGAGGATCACGGGGAAGAGCGCCGTCGCGGGGACCGCCGCCAAGACCTGCGCCGCCGGCTGGAGCACCCGCGCGAGCCGCGGCCTCGTCCCGATCACGTAGCCGACAGGGAGCGTCCAGGCGACGGCGATCAGGAGCGACGCGGCCACGCGCGCGAAGGTCGCGAGGAGGCCCGCGCCGATCGTCTCCCACGAGGCGAGCGACAGCGAGGCGAGGAGCGACGCGGCACGGACGGCGCCGTAGAGGACGATCGCGACGAGGACGGCCCCCGCGACCCACGCGGGCCATCGAGATTCCTCGCGCCGGGCTCTGGGCTTCGCGTCCACGGCGAGCGAGGCGCGATCCATCCGATCCCCGAGCGGCGCGATCACGCGCGTCCGGATCTCCGCGGCGAGCCGCGAGCCGTCGAGGGCGTCGCGGAACCACGACGTCTGCGGCTGCTCGCCCTCCACCGACTCGATCTTGAACTTCGTCGCCCAGGCGAGGAGCGGCCGCCACACGACCTGATCGAGGACGACGACGATGGCGACGAGCGTGACGACGCCGAGCAGCACCGCGCGAAGATCTCCCGTCGACGCCGCGGTCTGAAGGTACGAGCCGAGCCCGGGCAGGCGGAAGTCGTGCGACCCGACCTTGAAGATCTCCGACGCCATGAGGAAGAACCAGCCGCCGGCCCAGCTCATCACACTGTTCCAGATGAGGCCGATCGCGGCGAACGGCAGCTCGAGGACGCGCAGGCGCATCCACGGCGAGAGCCGGAAGATCGAGGCCGCCTCGCGGAGCTCGCTCGGGATCGTCGTGAGCGACTGGTAGAAGGAGAACGTCAGGTTCCAGGCCTGCGAGGTGAAGATGAGAACGATCGCCGCGACCTCCGCCGCCGCGCGCTGCGGGAGCACGGCGGAGAGTCCGAGGAGGACGACCGGGAGGAACGAGAGGATCGGCACGCTCTGGAGGACGTCGAGGAGCGGCATCAGGACCTTGCGCGCTCCGGGGTTCCTCGCCGCGGCGTAGCCGTAGGCCAGGCTGAACCCGAGCGACAGCGCGTAGGCGGCGGCCATCCGGCTCACCGAGAGGAGCGCGTACCACGGGAGCGCACCCGGCGACGTCGAGATCTCCGGCCCCGCGATCGCCGTCGGCGCGAAGAAGGCGAGGCGGACGCCCGCATAGAGCAGCGCAGCGATCCCCGCGAAGATGAGGACGTCGGCGAGCGCCGGCCGCCGCGGAAGTACCGGTCCGAAACGCAGTCGCCTCACGGGAGTGGATTTCGCCGGGAGACCGCTCGCATCGCCTCTTCGGCCGTCCGGGGTACGTCGGGTCCGTCGAAATGGGGCGCGAGCTTGACCGCGGGATAGGCTCGCATCGCGTCGAGCGCTGCGGCGACGTCTCCGGCGGACAGGCCGTCGCAGCTTGCGTAGACGCCGCCCGCACCTTCCTCACGCTCGTTGTGACCGATCAGAATCGAGCGAATCTCTTCGATGATCGCGGCCGTGGGCGTCGGTACGAGGAGGAGCGCGAGTGCACCGTGCTCCCGATGCAGCCGGGCAATGATGGACTTGTCGATCTCACCTTTGATCGCCGGGAAGAGGATCTTCTCCTCGATCCCGATATGCCGCAGCAGCCCCGCGCGGAGATCCTCGTAGCTCGCACGATCGACCTCGCCGGACGGCGTCACCGCCGATGCGAGCAGCGCGTCGAGCCGCTCGTGATCGGCGGCGAGGAACTTGAGAATCGGTCCCGCCATGCGGCGCGAGTATAGGCGCCGTGCTCAAGGCGAAGCGAGCATCCTGCCCAGCGCCAGCGAGAGGTCGGGCCAGTACGTGATCAGGAGCACGCCCCCGCCGAGGATCGCGAGGAACGGCAGCACGTGGCGGTAGAGCGCGGTCATCGGCTTGCCGAAGCGCGACGACGACAGGAAGAGGTTCAGGCCGACCGGCGGAAAGAGGAACCCGAGCTCGAGGTTGGCGAGGAAGATGACGCCGAGGTGGACGGGATCGATCCCGTACGCCGCCGCCAGGGGGACGACGAGCGGCGTCAGGATGACGATCGCCGAGAACACTTCGAGCACGCTCCCGAGCACGAGGAGCACGACGTTCAAGACGAGCAGGAACACGAGCGGCGAGTGGATGTGCGCCTGCACGGCCGCGAGCACCGCGTCGGGGATCTGCGCCTCGACGAGGTAGCCGGTCATCCCGAGCGCGCAGCTCAGGAGGAGGAGCACGGCGCCGATCATCGCCGAGCCGCGCACCAGCGTCTTCGGCAGGTCGCCGAGGGTCAGGTCGCGGTGGATGAAGACGACGATCACGATGGTGTAGATCACCGCGAACGCGGCCGTCTCGAGGAGCGACGCCCAGCCGGTCGCGAAGAGCACGATCATCGCGACCGGGATCGACAGCTCCCACTTCGCCTCCCAGGTCGCGGCGGCGGCTTCCTTCACGGAGAACGGCTGCTTGGACGCGCGCACGCGCTTGCCGACCGTCATCCCGTAGAGCGCGACGATGAGGACGAGGAGCGTGCCCGGCAGGAGGCCCGCGAGGAAAAGCTTCTCGGCGGGGATCTTCGAGACGACGCTGTAAAGGATGACGGGGAGGCTCGGCGGGAAGAGGAGGCCGAGGCTTCCCGCGGCGGTGACGAGGCCGAGCGAGAACCCTTCCGGGTAGCCGTCCTCGCGCAGGATCGGATAGACGAGCCCGCCGAGGGCGATGATCGTCACGCCGGAGCCGCCGGTGAACGCGGTGAAGACGGCGCACACCGCCGCGACGAGCACCGCGACCCCGCCCGGCATCCAGCCGAGGAGCGCGCGGAAGAACCGGACGAGCCGGTGAGCGGCCTGCGAGTCCGCGAGCAGGTAGCCGCACGCGGTCAGGAGCGGGATCGCGGGAAGGGTCGGCGACGCAACGAGGCGGTAGATCTCCGCGGTGACGGCGGAGACGGGCGTCCCGTCACGGAAGAAGAAGAGCGCGGCGAGGCCGCCCATCGCGGCGAAGACCGGCGCGCCGACGAGCGTCGCGATGATGACGAGCGCCGCGAGCGGCAGGACGAGGTGCCGCGAAAAGTCGGGGGCCGCCCCGAGTGCGACGACGAGCGCGACCGCCGCGGCGGCGAGCGCGCGACCGCGCCACGAGCGCCCCGCCTTCAGGACGTAGAGGAGCGCCATGCCGGCGAGCGCCGCGGGCATGACCGTCTCGCCGAGCCACTCGGGAGCGCCGAACGGGAGCACGCGCCCCAGCGTCCGGTCGGCGAGCACGACGCGCACCGCCGCGAACGACAGCACCGCCGCCACGGAGGCGGCGACGGCGTGCGTCAGGAAGTCGGCCGCGACGCGCAAGCGACCCTCGCCCAGGAGGACCGCCGTCGAGAGACGGAGATGCTCCCCGGCGGCCGTCGCCGCGAGTCCTCCGAGGAAGGTCAGGAAGAAGGTGAGAACCTGGACGTAGCTCGACGCGCCCGGAACGTGGAACCGCCCGAACGGCCGAGCGGCGAAGTCGATCATCGGAAGGAGCGCGAGCAGGAGGAGCGACGCGACGAGCAGCGCCTCCCACATCCGTCGCGCGAGCTGGACCGGCCTCAATGCGGCTTCTGCGCCCGGTACTCGGCGGAGGACTTGACCGCCAGATCGAAGTCATCCGCCGGCATGTAGGCGCCGCGGACGAGCGGGTAGACACTCGACGGCAGCTTGCGCCACGACTCGAGATCGGCGGCGGTCGGCTTCACGACGATCAAGCCCTTCGACTTCATCGCGTCGACGCTCTGGGCCTCCTCGGCCCGCGTCTTGTCGCGCATGCGGCGCGCCGTTTCCTTCGTCGCGGCGATGATCGCCGGACGCACGTCGGCGGGGATCTTGTTCCACGTGTTCTTGTCGATGACGATCCCGCCGATGAGGAGCGCCCAGTTGACGTCGGTCATGTTCTTCGCCGAGGTGTACCACTGCATGAGCGCGGCGATCTGCGGCGTCGTGCAGATGGCGTTGACGAGTCCGGTCCCAAGCGCGGTCGAGATCTCGGTGGCGGGGAGCGGGATCGGATGGAAGCCGGCGCCCTTCCACAGCTCGATGTACTTGTCGTCGCCCGCCCAGGCGAAGAGCTTCGCCGTCTTCAGCTCGTCCGGAGAGCGCGCCGGCGTCTTGGTGAAGAAGTGCGCCCAGCCGGCGTCGATCCACGAGAGGACGACGAACCCCTTGGCATCGAACTTCGCCTCGAGGGCCGGCGTGATCTTGTCGGCGACCCAGTCGGCCTCGGCGTAGTCCTCGAACAGCATCGGGATCTGGAGCGCGAGGACGCCGCGGTCGATGTCGGCGAGGCCGGAGGTCGCGAGGAACCCCGCGTTCAGCGTGCCGAGGCGGATCTTGCGCACGACGTCGGCGTCGTCACCGGCGACACCGCCGGCGTAGAGCTTGAGCGTGACCTTCCCTCCCGAGACCTGCTGCCACTTCTGCCCCATCTCCGTGAGCGAGGTGTTCCAGGCCGATCCTGCGGGAACGAGGGTCGCCATCTTGACGACGACCGTGTCGGCGGCGCGAGCCGTTCCGATCGCGAGGACGAAAGCGGCTGCGAGGGCGAGGCACCGGATGGTTCGCATGGTTCCATTACTCCAGGAAAAGGTCGTCGATCTTAGCGAGAAGCCAGCGCGCGCGCCGCTGCGCGACGAGGTTGGCCAGGCGGTACTCCGGAACGGCGTCGGGATTCACCGCGAGCGCCGCGTCGATCATCTCGGTGAACTCCTTGCGATTCTGCGTCCCGACCGAGACCGATTCCGCGAAGGCGAGGTACGGCGCCGCCCTCTTCCCCTTGGCCAGATCGAGCGCGGCTTTCAGCTCGGCCCGCGCCTTGTCGATCGACCCGCCCGCCGCGCCGGCCCGGCCGCCTTCATAAGAGATGTAGTAGTCGTGGATCACCCCGTCGCCGTATCCGGGGTCGAGCTCGAGGGCCCGGTGCATCAGGCTCTCGGCGACCGGGAGGTTCACCGCCATGGCGGCGTCGGTCTTGTCCGTCGCGATCGCGAGGCTCCACGCGGCCGCGGTCCAGTAGAGAAGCGGGACGTCGGACTTCTTCATCCCGGCGAGCGCCGCGTGCGCATCGGCGTCGAGCGCCTTGCGCAATCCCGGGTGGTCGACCTCGAGGCCGCGCATCCCGTAGCCGAGGGCGCGCCGGTACATCTTCATCGCGCGCTCACGGAGATGGGTGGCGCGCGCCACGTCTTGGTCCTGGACGTAGTCGGCTTCGCTCGCGAGGTACACGTAGGCGTACTGCGCGAACCCCGACGACGCGGCCAGGAGGAGGCCCTTGTGGTTCGGCGTCGTCTCGAGGAGGCCTTCGATCGTCTTCAGGGCGAAGGGGGTCGCCTCGCCGACGAACTCGGGATCGTCGTCGCTCGCGTAGGTCGTGCCGCCCGAGGCCAGCGCGTCCCCCACCTTCCCGGCGGCCCATTTCTTGATGGAACAGCCCGGCGTCGCGGCGAGGAGAATCGCCGTCAGGAGGAGGAGTGTGACTCGGCGGCGCATCGGAGCGCGCAGTCTAGCGCACTACCCCGGCGCCTTCTTCGCAGCCTCCGCGATGGCGTGGCTGCGCGCCTTCGCGGCCGCCGCGGCGGTCCGATCCCCCGTCGTCTCGTAGACCGCGGCGAGCGCGTCCAAGTCCTCGATGAGATCCGGCGAATCCTTCCCCGACGCCTTCTCGTCGATCGCGAGCGTGCGCTCGTACAGATGTTTCGCGGCCGTCAGGTCGCCCGCGGCGCGGTGCACGTCGCCGAGCGAGAAAAGGACCATCGACACCGCGGGGTTGTCCGGCCCGAACTTCTTCTCGCGGATGGCGAGCGCGCGCTCGAGCGGCTCCTTGGCGGCGGCGGGGTTGCCGGATTGGATCCGCGCGTAGCCGATGTTGTAGAGCGTCTGCGCGACCCTCGGATGGTCGGGACCGTACGCCTTCTCCATCGTGTGCAAGGTCCGCTCGAGCATCGGGAACGCCTTGTCGAACTGCTCGAGCTGCGCGTACGCGAGCGACACGTTGCCGAGCGCCTCGATCACCTCGCGGCTCTCCGGGTCGAGGAACTTCTCGCGGATGGCGAGCGCGCGCTCGAAATTCGAGAGCGCGCGGTCCAGGTGGCCGGTCCGCTGCTCGAGGACGCCGCGGTTCGTGAGGAGATCGGCGACATCGAGCGATCCGTCGTCGCCCGCGGCGTGAAGGAGAGCGACCCCTTCGTCGAGGTCCTTCTTCGCCCCCTCGAGATCGTCGACGTCGGTCTTGACCGAGGCACTGTCGACGAGGAATCGTGCCCTCTCGGCCGGGCTCGCATCGGGGGTCGCGGCAAGGATGGCCCGTGCGCGTTCGAGCGGCGCCAAGGCGGCCTTGGACTCCTTCATCTCTCCGAGCAGCCAGCCGTAACCGGTCAGCGCGCGCGCCAGCGCGAGGCTCGGAGCGCCGGCGTCGAGGATCGCGATCGCCTCCTCGTATTCCTTCCGGGACGACGTGTAGTCGCCGAGTCCTTCGAGCGTCTTGGCGAGCAGGACCTTCCCTTCCGCGACCTCGGTGGCTCCTCCGCCGAGCTGCGCCGTCCGGACCTTGACGCTGTCCTCGATCAGCGGCCGCGCGCGCGCGTAGAGACCGAGCCGCTCGTAGACGTCGGCGATCGCCGCCATGAGACGCGCCCGTACCAGCGGATCCTGCGCCAGCTCGAGACGGATCCGATCGGCTCCGCGGTCCAAGATCTCGCGCGCGGTGATCTGCTCGCTTCGTGCGCGGTCGGGCTTGCTGACGTCGAAGAGCCCGACGAGGAAGTCGTAGGTGTGCTTCGCGGTGCCGGCTTCCTCGCGGGCCGATTTCTCCGCCGCCAGGGCGCGCGCGAGGTTCCTCTCGGAGCGAATGTAGAGGAACGACATGCCGATCGCCGCGACGACGGTCAGAAGAACGACGACGGCGGCCGCCGCGAACGCGCCTCGGTGGCGGGCGACGAGCTTGCGGATCTGGTAGATCGTGCTCGGCGGATGCGCGAGGATCGGCTCGCTGGCAAGCCAGCGGCGCACGTCCTCGCCGAGGGCTGCGACGCTCGCATAGCGCTGCTCGGGGTCCTTCTCGAGCGCCTTACGCACGATCGTCTGGAGATCGGCGTCGGGACGTCCCGGCCCCGGCCAATCCTTGGCGAGCGGGCGCGGCTCGACCTCGCTGATCGTACGAATGGCGTCGGCGAAGACCGACGGCACGTCGTAGGGCGGCTTGTCGACGAGCATCTCGTAGAGGATCAGGCCGAGCGCGTAGACGTCGGTGCGCACGTCGACGGCGGCGGGGTTGCCTTTCACCTGCTCCGGGCTCATGTAGGGGACGGTGCCGCGGACGACGCCGGCGACGCTCGCGGGCGGCGCGCCCTCCTGATCGGGGTCGGTGAGCCGTGCGAGGCCGAAGTCCAGGACCTTGACGATCGGTCGCGTCGCATACGAGGTGTCGCTGCCCCGCGAATGTGACGGAGCGGACTCCGGCGGCAGCACGATGAGGTTCGACGGCTTGAGGTCGCGGTGGATCACGCCGCGCTGATGTGCGTAGTGGACGGCGTCGCACGCGGCGAGGATGATCTCGAGCCGCTCGCGGAGCGCGGCCATGGTCCGCGGCCTCTCGCCGTGCCGCGCCGCAAGCCACGCGTGAAGGGTCTCGCCGGGAACCAGCTCCATCGCGAACCAGTGGTGCCCGTCGTCCGTGCGCCCAGACTCGAGGATCGCCGCGATCCCCGGGTGGACGAGGCGCGCGAGCATATCGGCCTCGCGGCGGAAGAGGCGCACGTGCAGCTCGCTGGCGATCGCGCCGCCCCTCACGACCTTGAGCGCGACGCGGCGCCTCGGCGTCTCCTGCTCCGCCTCGAAGACGGTGCCGAATCCTCCCTCGCCGAGCTTTCGCAGCAGGCGGAATCCGGGCACGGCGACGGCCGAGAGAGGGACGGAGCCCTCGGGAATCGCGACGCCTCCCGTCGTCGCGGTCGGCGGGTCGGCCTTCGGGAATTCGCGGCCGGTCATGGCTTCGGGAGCTCCTGCGTCCAGTTCGACACCACGACGATCGGTGCCGCGCCTTCGGAGGCGAGCGTGTTGACCACGAACGTCGCGCCGTCCGCCGCCATGTCGAGCGTGGAGTAACCGGGGCGAAGGAGCACGCGGAAGAGCGGCGTCTCGGCACCCGGCTGCATCGACCTGGCCGCGAGCGGGACGCTCACGATCGTCCCGTCGGAACGCCAGTAGACGAGCTCACGATCGCCGGGGCCCCACTGCGGCAGCACGCCGCCGTGGGGCGAGATCTGGATACGGCTTCCGTCGCCCGTACCCGGCGCAGGCGCGATGAAGACCTGAGGCTGACCCCCGCTCACGACGCCGTACGCGATGAAGCGCCCGTCATGCGAGATGCGTGCGAAGCTCAGGTTCTTGGTGCCCGTGTCCAGCCACTGAATCGATCCCGTGCCGTCCGCGGACGCGACGCCGAGGCGGTCCGCGAGCGTGGTGTTCCAGTTGCCGGAGCCGACGAGGAGCTTGCGGCCGTCCGCCGACCAGTCGACGGGCCACAGGTCTTCCTTGTCGGCCTTGAGAACCGTGCGCCCCGGCCCTCCGTCCGAGGCCATGACCATGACCGCGTAATCCCCGGGCTGATGCGTCGTCGCGACGTTCTTCGTGTACGCGATCCACCGGCCGTCGGGTGAGAACAACGGAACGTCCTCGTCCTCGTCACCGGTGGTGAGCCGCCGCGCGGCGCCCCGCTCGATGTCGTACACGAAGATGTCGCCGCTCGGCGTGAGCTGCGAGGAGTAGGCGATCCGTTTGCCGTCGTGCGAGAGCCGCACGGCGAAGTGGTTCCCGACCTCCGCGACCTTGCGCAGAAGCTTGCCGCTGCGGTCGCGAATCTGGATCTCGCTTCCCTGCGTCCCTCCGGTGGGCTGGTAGACGAGGACTCCCTTCTCGGTCACCGACACGTTGGCCTTCCAGGTCGAAGGGTCGAATTGCACGCGATCGGCGGTCGGTCGCGGCTCTCCCGTGAACTCCGCCTTCCTGGGATCGAACGGCCGCGCGATGAGCACGCTGTCCTGCACGTAGAAGAGGTAGCCGCCCGCGTACTGCGCATCGGTCGCGCACGGGACGAGCGTGCGATTCTCTTTGCCGTCGAGCGAAGCGACCCAGACCGAATTCTCCTGGCCACCGACGTCGTCGTGATTGCCGGCGTAGTAGAGCAGGTGCTTCCCGTCGGGAAGGAAGTGCGGCCACCGGTGCGTGGTTTGCTTCGACGAGGCGAGGGTCGTCGCGGGTTGCGGCGTTCCACCCATCGCGGACACCTGCTGGAGCGCCGTCCGGTAGTCCGGAGAGAACACGATGACGCCGGAGGCGCTCCACGTTCCCCCGCGTCCGCCCGGCGCGGGACAGATCGCCATGACCTGCCGCGTGTCGATGTCGACGCGCTTCAATTTCAGATCCGCGAAGAAGCCGAGCGAGTGCCCGTCCGGCGACCAGAACGGGTAGGTGGCGCTCTCCGTGCCGGGGATCGGCTCGGCCTTCAGCGAGGCGAGATCGCGCAGCCAGATCGAAGCGCCGCCTCGGTCGTCGACGGCGACGAACGCCACGCGCTTGCCGTCGGGCGAGATCACCGGCGGTCCCGCGTTGTCGCCCCCAAAGAGGAAGAGCGCGCCCTCGGGCGGCGTGACGATCGTGCGCATGACGCGTGCATCGTCCCCGTGACGGAGCGCGAGCAGCGCGAACAGGGCGAGCGCGACGCCGAGCGCGCCGACGATCCAGCCGGTCCAGGCGATTCGCGGTCGCTTCATCGTCGCGACCGGCGCCGCACCGGCGGAGCTGCCCTCGCCGATCCAACGAAGTTGCAGGCGGACGTCGTGCGCGGTCTGGATCCGCTCGTCGGGATCCTTGACCAGGCACATGCGGATCAGATGGTCGAGCGCGGGAGGCGTCGTCGGCATCAGCTCCGCCGCCGGCCGCGGCGCGTCGCGCATGATCGCCGAGATCAAGCTCGCCTGCGTGGCGCCCTCGAACGCGCGCTTGCCGGTCGCCATCTCGTAGAGCACGCAGCCGAACGCCCACAGATCGGCGCGCGCGTCGGACTCGCGCCCCTCGAGCTGCTCCGGCGCCATGTACTGGAACGTGCCGAGGATCGTCCCCTCCGCCGTGAGCGGCGCCGCCACCGTGGGCGAGCTCGTCATCTCGCCTGGGCGCCCGAGGCCGGTCGCGCGCGCCAGGCCGAAGTCCATGAGCTTCGCCCCGGACTTTGTGAGCATCACGTTCCCCGGCTTGAGATCGCGATGCGAGACGCCGGCGCGATGCGCCCGGTCGAGCGCGTCCGCGATCTGGCCGCCGATCCGCAGCACGTCGGCGAGCGGCAGCGCCCCCTTCGCGAGCCGTTGCGCGAGCGTCTCGCCCTCGATCAGCTCCATGACGAGGTAGTCGGTGTCGCCCTGGCGCCCGACGTCGTGGAGAGTGCAGACGTTCGGATGGTTCAGCGAGGAGACGGCCTTGGCCTCGCGCTCGAACCGCGCGCGGATCTCTGGGTTCGACGAGAGGTGCTGCGGCAGCACCTTGATCGCGACCTCGCGGCCGAGCCGCGTGTCCTTCGCGCGATAGACCTCGCCCATCCCTCCCGCGCCGAGCGGTGATGTGATCTCGTAGGGGCCCAGCTGGGTTCCGGACGCGAGCGGCACCCGTGGACTCTAGCGCAACGACACGAACGCCATGTAAACGATCCCGGCGATTCCCGTCGCGCTCGCGAGGAAGAGGCCCCGATTCGCGGCGACGGCGACCGCGCCGGCGGCTCCCGACGCCTTGGCGCGCCGGGCGCGGAGGATGACGATCGGAACGAGGAGAACGACATCGAGCACCAGCGGCACGAGCAAGAACCAGAACGGCTCGAGCCAGCCCCCCGAGAAGAGACCGGCCGTTCCGCCGGCGACCGCGAGGTCCATGCCGCGCATGAAGAAGAGCAGCGCCACGCCGGCGACGGCGAGCGCGCCGCCCGTCTGCGCCGTGTAGGCGTCGTGCTCCGTCCGGTCCGGGCTCACCTGGGCGCCGGTGAGGCGGCTGTGGACGGCGCCGTAACCGACATAGATGACGAAGCCGAAGTTGAGCCACGCGGCGAAGCGGAGCCACGAGGTCGGCGGCAAGAAATAGATCAAGTAGAGACAGGAGATGATGCCGAGCACCGGGAGAACGATCCCGCCGGGAACGCGGAACGGCCTCGGACGATTCGGGTCCTTCCGCCGGAGCACGATCGTGCCGGCGCAGACGAGGATGAACGCGAAGAGCGTTCCGATGTTCGTCAGGTCGACCATCTCGTCGAGGCTCGCGACCGCGGCGAAGACCCCGACGAAGAGTCCGGTGATGATCGTCGAGATGTGGGGCGTCCGGAAGCGCGGGTGCACCTTGTAGAAGGCTGGCGGGAGCAGCCCGTCGCGCGCCATCGAGAAGAAGATGCGGGGCTGGCCGAGCTGGAAGACGAGGAGCACCGCCGTGTGCGCGACGACGGAGCCGAACGCGACGATGCCGACGGCGAAGCCGAGCTTCGGGCTCGCGTGCTGGAGGGCGAGGGTCAGCGGCTCGGCCTGCTGGCTCGCGAGCGTCTTCGTCAGATCGGGGTAAGAGATGAGGCCGGTGAAGACCGCCGCGACGACGACGTAGACGACGGTGCACACGGCGAGCGACGCGATGATCCCGATCGGGAGGCTGCGCTGCGGGTCGCGCGTCTCCTCGGCGACGGTCGAGACGGCGTCGAAGCCGATGTAGGCGAAGAAGACGATCGCCGCACCGGCGCTGATGCCGACGAAGCCGCCCGGCGCGAACGGCGTCCAATTCGCCGGCTTGACCCAGTAGCACCCGACGACGACGAAGAACGCGAGGATGACGAGCTTGATCCCGACCATGATCGCGTTGAAGCGGGCGCTCTCCCGGATCCCCCAGACGAGGACGATCGTTATCGCGGCGACGATGAGGACGGCGGGCAGGTTGAAGACGATCGGGATGCCGAAGAGGTGCGGTGCCGCCTTGAAGACGGTCGAGACGCCCGACGCGTCGATCATGTGGGACGCGGTCCGGTAATCGGTCGAGAGCCAGTCGGGGATGACGATCCCGAAGCCCGCGACGAACGTCTTGAAGTAGTTCGCCCAGCTGATCGCGACCGCGATGTTCCCGACCGCGTACTCGATGATGAGGTCCCAGCCGATGATCCACGCCACGATCTCGCCGAGCGTCGCGTACGCGTACGTGTACGCGGAGCCCGAGATCGGCACCATCGCCGCCAGCTCGGCGTAGCAGAGCGCCGTGAAGCTGCACACGACCGCGGGGATGACGAACGACAGCATGAGCGCGGGCCCGGCGCCGGGCCGGTTCGCGTCGCCCGCCGCCGCGGTGCCGATCGTCGCGAAGATCCCCGCGCCGATGATCGCGCCGATCCCGAGCAAGGTGATCTGGAGCGGGCCGAGCGCGCGGCGGAGCTTGTGCTCGGTGTCTTCCGCGTCGCGCAGGATCGAATCCAGCGATTTGATCCGGAAGAGGCGGCCGCGCGAGCTCACGATTGCGGACTCTACCGCATTCCTCCTGTCAATCGTTCGAGCTCTTGCCGGATCGCGGGGTCGGACGGGCTCAGGCGCGCGCCTTCCTGAAGCTCCGATCGCGCCGCCTCGATCTCCCGCCGCTGGACGAGGAGCCTCGCGAGATTGACACGCGCGTCCGACTGCCTGGGGTCGATCTCGAGACTGCGGCGGAGGTGCGCGATCGCCTCGTCGGTGCGGCCCGTGTTGCCGAGCACCACCGCGATCCCGTCGTGCGCGAGGGCGTGCCCCGGGTCGATGCGCAAAGCCTCGACGAAGCTCGCCTCGGCTTCCGCGAGCTTGCCTTCGCGGGTACGCACGGCGCCGAGCGTGGCGAAGAGGTCCGCGTCGCCCGGCCGCGAACGCACGGCCTGCGTCAGGGCCTCGTCCGCCTCGCCCTGCTTCCCCTCCTGCATGAGCAGGACGCCGAGGTTCGCGTTCGCGACGGCGTGCGCGGGGTCCAGCGTCAGGATGCGGCGATAAACGTCGATCGCCTCGACCCCTCTTCCGGTCCTCGAGAGGCACGCGGCCAGCCGCTCGAGGGCGAAGAGCGCGTCCGGACGAGACTTCAGGGCTTCCCGATACTGCCCGATCGCCTCCGCATCGCGACCGCGCGCCGCGAGCTCATTGGCGAGGCCCATGCGCGCCAGCGCGTTCCCGGCGTCGACCTCCACGGCGTGGCCGAACAGCGTGAGACCGTCGCGCCAGACCGCGGCCTGGCCGTAGGAGACGCACGCGAGCACCGTCAGCACCACGGCCGTGCTCCACGCGAGCGTGACTCTCCGGCGGACGAGGTCCGCGACACCCCAGACCACGACGATGAAAAGGCCCACGAGAGGCACGTAGGTGTAACGATCCGCGCGGCTCTGCTCGCCGACCTGGACGATGCCGATCACCGGGACGAGCGTGACGAGGTACCAGCCGACGCCCGTCACGAGGTACGGGCGACGGAGGCGCCACGCGAGCACGACCGCCGCGACGAGCGCGATGAGCGACACCGCGATCTGCCACTCCGCGATCGGGATCACGTAGGGGTAGTGGATCGACAGCGGATGAGGCCAGAACATCTTCTCGGCATAGACGCCGTACGAGACGATCGCGTTCGCAGCGCGCGCACCGAGCGGGACGACCTGGAGCGATCCGACGATCGACCACTGCGCGGCGAGCGTGACCACGCACGACGCCGCGGACAGCGCGAGCAGCGGAAGCTTCTCGAGCAGGGCTCGCCTCTCGAGCGGCCAGACATCGAGGAGCATGAGCGTCAGCGGGAATGTGACGAGCATCGGCTTCGAGAGGAGGCCGAGGACGAACGCCGCGACGACCACCGCGTAGGCGCCGCCCGAAGGCCGTCTCACCCAGCGGAGGTAAGCGGCGATCCCGAGGAACCAGAACACCGTGCTCAGCACGTCCTTCCGCTCGCTGATCCAGGCGACGGACTCGACGTGAAGCGGGTGGAGCGCGAAGAGCGCCGCGACGGTCGCGCTCCTCGCGGCGGAGCGGGTCATCGCCGCCAGGACATGGAAGAGAAGGAGCGTCGCCAAGACGTGGAGGATGACGTTCGTCGCATGGAACACCGCCGGCGAGCGCCCGCCGATCGTCGCGTCGAGCATCAGCGAGATCCACGTCAAGGGATGCCAGTTGGAGGCCTCGAACGTGCGGAACGCCCACGCGACGTTCCCCGGCGTCAGACCGCCCAGCACATGCGGGTTCTTCGTGACGTAAGTCGGATCGTCGACGCCGGCGAAATCGAAGCCGACCGTTTGCGCGTAGACCGCGACGGTGGCGGCCGTCAGGCCGAAATCGAACCCGAGCGTGGACCGTCGCAGCATCCCCGATGGAACTCTACCGCATCGTTCGGCGCTACGATGGCTCGCCCTAGAAGGAGGAGTCCGATGCTGCGCACGAGCGCCCTCATCTTGCTGCTCGCCCTCTCCCCGGCCCGCGCCGAGGACGTTCACCCGACGGCGATCGACGTCGCCCGCCTACGCGCTGCGAGCGATCCGGCGATCTCCGCCGACGGACGCCTCGCAGCGTACGTCGTCCAGGAGCCGAAGCTCGATCCCGACGCGAAGCCGAAGGACGGCGACACCACCGCGGGATGGTCGAAGAAGGCGCGTGTCTACGTCGTGCCGACTGCCGGTGGGGCGCCGAAGGCGATGACGTGGGAAGCGGACAGCATCTCGGGCCTCACGTTCTCTCCCGACGGACGCTCGCTCGCCTTTCTCCGTAAAGAAGGAGACAAGACGCGCCTGCGCGTGCTCCCGCTCGACGGCGGCGAGGCGCGGATGGTCGATACCGGGAAGCTCGAGCCTGGATCGCTCGCGTTCACGCCCGACGGCAGCCGCATCGCGTTCCTCGCCCAGACGCCCGAGACCGACGACGAGAAGGCCGCGAAGTTCAAGAGCGGCGGCGCCGAGCATTACGGGCACGAGTGGAAGCCGTCACACCTGTGGACGGTCCCTCTCGAGGGCGGCGAAGCGGCGCAGGCGTTCCGCGGCCCGCAGCACGTGGTCGAGTACGCGTTCTCACCGAACGGGAAAAGGCTCGCGCTCGTCCTGGCGCCGTCGTCCGATCCGTACGATGCGTCGAACCTGCTGCGACCGGCGATCGCCGACGTGAGCGGAGACGTCGCACGGTTCCTCGACGACAAGCCGGCGAATCTCCAGGGGATCGCGTGGTCGCCCGACGGGAAGAAGGTCGCGTGGATGAAGGGGGTGGAGACCCTCTCCCTCCTGAACGACCTCGTCGTCGCGGATCCCGACGGGCTCGGACGGACGAACGCCGCCGCGAAGCTCGATCCGACCCTCCAGTCGTTCGCCTGGCGCGGCGACTCTTCGTCGCTCGTGGCGCTCGTCGGCGAGAAGACCCGCTCGCGCCTGGTTCTCTTGGCCGCGGACGGCTCGCGGGTGCGCGATCTCGCGGTCCCGCCCGATCGTGTGCTCAATCCGATCGTCGCCGACAAGACCGCGAGCCGGCTCGTGACCCTCTCCTCGACCTTCACCGAGCCCGCAAACCCCTCGTCCTACGACGTCGAAGCCCAGAAGCTCAGCGTCCTCGCCGACGTCAACCCCGAGGCGGCGAGCTGGCCGCATGGCACGATCGAGGTCGTCACCTGGAAGAGCCCCGAAGGCGCCACGATCGAAGGCGTGCTCACGACGAGCCCGAGCGTTACGTCAGGGACCAAGCCGCCGCTCATCGTCATGCCCCACGGCGGCCCCGACTCGATGACGACGGTCGGCTTCTCGATCTGGACCTCCTACTTCGGCGCGCGCGGCTACTCGGTCTTCCGCCCGAACTACCGCGGCAGCACCGCGTACGGGCACGACTTCTACGCCGCGAACCGCGGCCGCCTCGGCCCGATCGAGTTCATGGACATCGAGAGCGGTGTCGATGCCTTGATCAAGTCCGGCAAGGCGGATGCGTCACGCCTCTTCTACGGCGGCTGGTCCTGGGGCGGCTACCTCACCGTCTGGACGATCGGCCACACGACGCGCTACCGCGCGGCGGTCGCCGGCGCGGCCGTCGTCGACACCGTGTTCCAGTACGTGACCTCCGACATCAACCACGGCATCGCGGCGGAGTGGGAGTTCAAGGGGAACCCCTGGAAGCAGCTCGATCACTTCGACGCTTCGAGCCCGATGCGCTCCCTCGGCAAGGTCGCGACGCCGACCCTCGTCATCCACGGCGAGTCCGACGACCGTGTCCCCTTCGCGAACGGCCGCATGCTGTACCGCGCGATCTCCGACATCGGCGGCGAGGTCGAGTTCTACGCCTACCCGCGCGAGCCGCACGGTTTCAGGGAGAAGGCGCACATCGTCGACTTCCTGACACGCTGGGCGGAGTGGTACAAGGCGCACGACGAAACTCACGGGCCCTGACTCCGTAGAAGCGAGCGAGGGAGGGTTTCCATGTCCACGACCCGGCGTGAATTCGTGGCGACGATGGCTCTGGCATCGCTCGGCCTTGCCTGCAAGACGAAGTCGGACGGAGGCGCCGGCGCCCCGCAGGCGGCCGCAAAGAAGCGGATCCTCATCCTCGGCGGCACGGGGTTCCTCGGGCCGAAGACGGTCGAGGCGGCGCTCGCGCGAGGGCACGACGTGACGATCTTCAACCGCGGGAAGCGAGAGAAGACCCTCCCCTTCCCCTACAAGAACGTCGAGCACCTCTACGGCAACCGCGATCCCCTGCTGCCCGCGGAGGACGACAAGGGACCGGACGGCAAGCTGTTGAAGCCGGACGCGACGCCGAAGGGGCTCGAGCAGCTCCAGGGCAAGACCTGGGACGCCGTGATCGACAATTCGGGCTACTACCCGCGCATGGTCAAGGCTTCCGCCGAGCTGCTCGCGCCGAACGTGAAGCAGTACATCTACATCTCGAGCGTCTCCTGCTACGCGAGCAACAAGACGGTCGGTGCCGACGAGACGGCGCCGCTCGCGACGATCCCCGATCCGACCGTCGAGACGATGGGACCGAACTTCGAGAACTACGGCGCCTTGAAGGGCTACTGCGAGAAGGCGACCCAGGATGTATTCAAAGAGCGCGCGGCGATCGTGCGGCCGGGCTTCATCGTCGGCCCCGGCGATCCGAGCGACCGGTTCACCTACTGGCCGGTGCGGATCGCGAAAGGCGGCGAGGTCCTCGCTCCCGGATCGCCCGACGATCCTACCGAGTGGATCGACGTGCGCGACCTCGCGGATTGGCTCGTCAAGCTCGTCGAGGACGGAACGGCGGGGACGTTCAACGCCCTCGGCCCCGCGCCGCCGGCGAAGTGGGGCGACGTCCTCACGGCCTGCGTCGCCGGTGCGAAGAGCGGCGCCACGTTGACCTGGGTCTCCGCCGATTGGCTCCAGAAGAACGGCAAGGACGAGGACGCCTTTCCGATCTGGCTCCCGCCGACCGGCGACTCCGCCGGCTTCCACACGTGGAGCTGCGAGCGTGCGCGGAAAGCAGGGCTCACCTTCCGCCTCGTGAGCGACACCGTCGCCGCGACGCTCGCCTGGATCCCGGCCGAGATGGAGCGGCGGGTCAAGGTCACGAAGGAGATGCAGGACGCGGCGAAGGCCGCCGGGAAGGAGCCGCCGAAGATGGCGGACCCGAACGTGCTCCGGGCCGGGCCGACGGCGGCGCGGGAGGCCGAGCTCCTGGCCAAGTGGAAGGCTGCCCCGAAGTCCGCATAGAATTCGGCGAATGAGCGACCACCGCCTCCGCGTCTACGAGTCGATCCTCGAGCTGCTGTCGAGCGAGGACAATCCCACGCCGATCGTCCGCCTGAACAAGGTGGTCCCGTACAAGCACACCCAGGTCTTCGCGAAGCTCGAGTGGTACAACCCGTTCGGCGCCGTGAAGGATCGCATCGCGGCGAACCTGCTCGCCGACGCCGAGAAGCGCGGCGCGATCACGCCCGGCACGACGACGCTCGTCGAGCCGACGTCGGGGAACACCGGCCTCGGCCTCTCGATGATGGCGAACGCGAAGGGCTACAAGCTGCGCACGCCGCTCTCGAACAAGATCCCGCAGGAGAAGCGGGCGGCGCTCCGCTTCTTCGGTGCGGACGTCATCGAGCTGAACGACGAGCTGTGCCCGGCGCCCGGCGCGCCCGAAGGCGCGATCGCGGTCGCCCGGCAGCTCGCGTTCATGCCGGACTTCCACATGCTCGATCAGTACCGGAACGAGGCGAACCCCGAGAGCCACTACAAGACGACGGGTCCCGAGATCTGGAAGCAGACCGGCGGCAAGGTGACGCACTTCGCCGCGGGGCTCGGCACCTGCGGCACGATCACGGGCACGGGGCGCTTCCTCAAGGAGAAGAATCCGGCGGTCAAGGTAATCGGCGTGCATCCGGCGGAAGGCCACGACATCCCCGGCGTGCGCAGCATCGTGCAGCTCAAGCAGACCGAGCTGTTCCGCCCCGCCGAGTACGACGCGATGGTCGAGGTCCCGAACGACGAGGCGTACGCGCTCTGCCTTCGCCTCGTCCGGGAAGAGTCGATCATCGCGGGCCCCAGCTCGGGCATGGCGCTCGCGGGCGCGCTCAGGGTCGTTCCCGACGAGCCGGGCAACATGCTCGTCGTCATCTTCCCCGACAACATCTTCAAGTACGCGTCGTCGGTCGTGCGCCATTTCCCCGGGCTCTTTCCGCCCGCGGAGGCGCCCGTGCCCGCCGGCGCGGCGCAGGTCTTCGCGCGGCTCTACGACGAGATGGTGCGCCACGCGAAGGTTTCGCGCGACGCGGTGGACACGACGGAAGCGCAGGCGTTGATCTCGAAGAACGCCCTCGTCATCGACGTCCGCGGACCGGACCGCTTCGAAGACGCGCACGTCGCGGGCTCGATCAACATCCCCCTCCTCGAGCTGGGAACCTCGGCGGGCCTCCCCGCCGACCGCGACCGGCCGATCGTCTGCGTCTGCGACGTCGGCAACATCTCCGCCAACGGTATGCTCTACATCAAGTCGCTCGGCTACTCGAACGTAAAGAGCTTGAGCGGAGGGATGCGCGCGTGGGCGATGCAGGGGCTGCCGATCGAGCCGTAGGCCTGGCCCTTCTCGCCCTGGCCGCCTGGGCTCCCGCCGCAGGCGCTCCTCCGGTCGACCCCGAGCCCATCAAGGTCCCGAACCTCTCCGAGCAAGTCGAGGTCCGCCTCGTCACGATCGACGTCATCGCGCTGGACGGCCAGGATCGGACGGTGCCCGGTCTCGGAAAGGACGCGTTCCAGCTCTACGTCGACGGGAAGGAGACCCCGATCGACACGCTCGACGTGGTCTGCGACGACGCGCCCGCCCCCGAGCCGCGCACGAAGAAGTTCGGTGATTGGGCCAGCCCACCCGACCTTGCGTCCGGCACGCGGAGGATCGTGCTCGCGTTCGATTATCTCCATCTCCCGACCGCGATCTGCCCCGACCTCGACCCGCCCGGACCTTGCATGCTCCACACGCAGGCTCTCGAGGCGTTCCGATCGGCGCTCGCCGCGAAGTCGGACATCCACGACGAAGAGATCATGGTGGTGGCGCTCACCGGAGGCCTGCGCGTCGAGCAGCCGTTCACGAAGGACCGCGCCGCGGTGCTCGAGACGCTGCGGCGGATGGAGTACGACGTCACCCTGTGGAACGGCCATTTCGACCCACTGACCGAGTACGGGATGTTCCGCACACTTCGCGTGCTCACGACGCTGCTGCATGCGGTTCCCGGACCGAAGTCGGTCGTGCTCCTGACCGCCGGCGACGGACCGACCATCGACTACGACAACGATTTCATGAAGCTGTCCGCCTCCGCGAGCGACGCGCAGACGCGCTTCTATCCGGTGGACTGCCGCGGCCTGTCGTCGAGGCTGTTCGGACCTCCGGAGGGATGGTCGCGGCTCGCATCGGTCACGGGTGGACGCGTGACGGCAGCGGTGAACGACTTCACGCTCGGCTACGCGCGGGCGCGTCGCGATCTCGGCTGCCGCTATACGATCGGGTTCTACGATCGCCACCCCGAAGAGAACAAGACCCACAGGCTGCGGGTGGACAGCGCCAAGTTCGGTCTGAAGATCTACAACGCGGCGTCCTACTCGTTCCCGTCCCAGAAGGTCCGGCGCGCGATGGCCGTCGAGGCCGCCTTCGTGGTTCCATCGATGTTTTCGGGCGGTGGGATGCGCGCCACGGTCTTCCCGCTGGCACCGCAGAGCAAGACGGCGTGGGACGCGCTCGTCGCGGTCGATTTTCCCGTGCCGCCCGAAGCACTCGCCGAGAATGCCGGCGCGCACGAGTTCGGGGTCGTTCTCGCGCGCGGTCGCGAGATCGCGAAGCAATTCTCGCGCACCGTGAAGCTGCGCCGAAAGGGCGAAGGGAACGGTCAGGCCGAGCACAGGCTCACGTTCCTCGAAGTCGCCTCGCTGTCACCCGGCACCTACGGGCTCACCGCGGTTCTCTCCGCGTCCGGCAACGCCGACCCGTTCACCGCTCACTCCGAGCTGACGGTTCCCGAGATCCCCGCGCGCGGCCCGTTCATCGTCGGCCCGATCATCGGTCGTCCCGCCGGCTCCGATCTCGTGATTCTCGGAGGAGAGAACCTCCTCGGCGCGCCCTCGGACCTTGCGGGCGGACCCAAGAGCTTCCGTCCTCTGCTCGTCACCGAGTCCGACCGCAGCGAGCCGCTGTTCGCGCTCACGCGGGTCTGCGCGTGGAAGAAGGATGCGAAGAAGGGCCCCTGGCGCGTCACGCGCCGGATCGGCGGTGATGAGGATGTCACGCTCGACGACGAGTTCTCCGGGTCGCCGAAAGGCGTGGCCGCCTGCGCGCGCTACCTGGACATGATCCCGGTGGATCGCCTCGGCATCGGGTCCCACACCTTCACGGCGACGGTGGGGGCGAGCTCGGGTGTCGCGAGGTTCCTACTGACGCCTTAGTGGGCCATCCCGCCGCCCTCGCGCTGGTGCGTCGGCTTCCGCATGAGCGGGATCAGTACGACCATCGCGATGAAGAGGCCGGAAAGGAACAGGAAGGCGTCGCGGTACGAGAGGAACGCGGCCTGGCGCTGGACGTCGCCCCAGACGGCCGCGAGCGCGCCGTTCGCGGCGGTCCACGCATCGGCGCCCCGCGCCATGAGCGCGGACTTCGCCGCCGCCAGACGTTGCGCGGTCGCCGGGTCGAACGCATCGACATGGCCGCCGAGCTGCGCGACGTGCGTCTGCGTGTTGCGCGCGAGGATCGTCGTGACGATCGCGATGCCGAACGAGCCCCCGATGTTCCGCATGAGGTTGAAGAGGCTCGTGGCGTTCCCGATCTGCTCCTTGGGAATCGGATCGTTCGTCACCGTCGTGAGCGGGATGAAGATCATCGCCATCGCGGCGCCCTGCAGGACGAGCGGAAGGATGAAATCGCGCGGGCCGGCATCGAGCGAGAGGCGTGAGACGAGAAAGAGGGACGTCGACACGACGACGAGGCCGACGGCGAGGATCTTCCGGGGCTCGACGTGCGCCATGAGGAAACCGATCGCCGGCATCATGATGAAGGACGCGATGCCGCGCGGCACGTTGGTCAGGCCGGCCTGGAACGCGGTATAGCCGAGCAGCGTCTGCATGACGAGCGGCAGGAGCACGGTGCTGCCGAAGAGGACGAAGCCGAGCACGGTCATCAGGAACGTTCCCGTGGCCCAGGTCCGGTTCTTGAAGACGCGGAGGTCGACGATCGGATGCTCCGCCGTCAGCTCGCGCCAGATCATCGCGACGATGCCGCCCACCGCGAGCACGAAGAGCGTCACGATGAGACGCGACGAGAACCAGTCGTCCTGCTGCCCCTTGTCGAGCATGATCTGGAGGGCGCCGATGCCGAGGACCAGGAAGCCCATCCCCCACAGGTCGATGCCCCCCTCCCGCCGCTTGATGTAGGGCGGGTCGAAGATGAAGATCTCCGTCATCGTGATCGCGAAGAGGCCGATCGGCACGTTGACGTAGAAGACCCAGCGCCAGCTCGCGTTGTCGGTGAGCCACCCGCCGACCATCGGTCCGAGCATCGGCGCGACGACGATCCCGAGGCCCCAGAACGCCATCGCCATCCCGCGTTTCTGCGGTGGAAACGATTCGAGAAGAATCGCCTGGGAGAGCGGCTGCAGCCCTCCGCCCGTCAGCCCCTGGATGACCCGGAAGACGATGAGAAAACCGAGGCTCGGCGCGAGGCCACAGAGGAACGATGACGCCGTGAACCCGATCACGGAGGTCATGAGGAGCCGCTTGCGGCCGAAGTGGTTCGCGAGCCAGCCGGTCATCGGAAGGATGACGGCGTTCGCGACGAGATAGGACGTCAGCACCCACGTCGCCTCCTCGTTCGAGGCGGAGAGGTTCCCGGCGATGTGCGGCAGCGACACGTTGACGATCGTCGTGTCGAGGACCTCCATGAAGGTCCCCGCCATCACCGCGATGGCGACGAGCCACGGGTTGATCGCGGGCGTGGTGCGTTCCACGACGATCCCTACTTCACGAACACCGTCGGCACGACCGACATCCCGGGCCGGAGGCGGTGGTCCGGGTCCTGCCCGTCGTCGAGGACGATCTTGACGGGAAGCCGCTGCACGACCTTGACGAAGTTGCCGCTCGCGTTCTCGGGGGGGAGCATGCTGAACTTCCCGGCGGTCGCGCCGCCGATCGCGTCGACGTGCCCCGTGAACCGGCGCTTGTACGCGTCGACGTACACCGACGCCTTCTGGCCGGGATGCATCGACCGGAGCTGGCCCTCCTTGAAGTTCGCCACGACCCAGACTTGATTGAGCGAGACGAGCGCCATCATCGGCTGACCCGGCTGAACGACCTGGCCCGGCTGGACGGTCTTCCGGCTGACGACGCCGGCGAGAGGCGCCGTGATCGTCGTGTAGCCCAGATTGAGCTTCGCCTGCTCGACGGCGGCGTCGTTCTTCCTCGCCACCGCCTCGGCCGATTGGAGCTTCGCGGCCGCCGCCTCCTTCTGATGCGGCGCCGACTCGGCCGCGGCGAGCTGGGCCTCCGCTTGCCGGACTTTCTCCTGTGCCGAGGAGACGCCCGCCTCCGCGGTCTGGATCGTCGCGGCCGCGCTCGTGTCCGCGGCGACCGCGGCGTCGTACTGCTGGCGCGAGACTTCGTCCTTGGCGACGAGCTGCCGGTACCGCTCGAGATCGGCGGCGGTCTTCGCGCGCGTCGCCTTCGCGTCCGCGAGTCGCGCGCCCGCGGCCTCCGCGTCACGCCGCGCGGCGCCGACCCCCGCCTCTGCGACCGCGAGCTGGCTCCCCGCGGTCGCCGAGGTGATCGGCACGTTCGCCTGGGCCGCCGCGGCCGCGCCCGACGCATCGGCGGCCTCGGCTTCCGCGCGGCGCAGCGCGACTTCGTAGTCCATGCGGTCGATCTTCACGAGGACCGCATCGGCCGCGACGACCTGCTGATCCTGGACGGCGACCTCCTGCACGGTGCCCCCGACCCGCGGGGCGATCGTCACGATGTTCCCCTCGATCCACGCGTCGTCGGTGGACTCGCGCGTCCTCGCGTGGAGCCACCACGCCACGCCGACGATCGCGGCCACGAGCGCGCCGCCGCCGATGACGGCGATCGCGGCGCGCCGCCGTTTCGGCGTGAGCGCCGAAGGTTGCTCACTCATGCGGGGGCCCTCCCTCGTCCAAGAGGAACGTCGGGATCTCGTGCTCGGCGGTGCCGCGCGCCTTGGCGATCGCCATCCGCGACACGTTGTGCGCCTGGAGCGCCGCGATGTAATCGTCGGACGCCCGCGCGAGCGCGTCTTGCGCTTGAACCACCTCGAGGTTGCCGGCCACTCCCGCCTCGAACCGGTCCTGCGATTGCGCGACCTGCTCGCGCGCGAGGTCCAGCGCGTCCTTGGCGACGCGCACGCGCTCGTCGCTCGCGGCCAGGTCGAGGAGCGACGATCGCACGTCGAGCGCAACCCCCGCTTCCATGTCGGACAGGACGGCTTTGAGGCGTGACACCTCCGCGTCGTCTTGCATCACCTGGGCGCTGATCTGCCCCCCCTCGAAGAGAGGAAGGCGGAGCGCCAGCCCGAGCGTGTAGGTCCGCTCGAGGCTCGGCGCATCGTTGCCGATCACGCCGAAATCGGCGTTGAGCTTGAGCGTGGGCACGCGCTGGCGGCGATCCGCGTCTCGCGCCGCCTCCGCTTGCTCGAGCCGGCTCTTCGTCTGCTTGAGGTCCTCGCGCGCGTCTTCCGCGTCCTTCAGCGTCGTCTCCAGCGAGACTTCGCCGGCGGGCTTGTAGACGAGCCCGTCCGAGAGCGTGAACATCGTGTCCAGCGGCAGCCCGATCGCGCGGGCGAGCGTGAGCTTGTCCTTCGCCGCCTGGTTCTCCGCCACGATCAACCGCTGGCGCTGCGCCTCGAGCTGGACCTTCGCGCGGAGGACTTCGATCCCCGCGACGACCCCGGCATCGTTCAGGCGTTGCGCGTGCTCGAGGAGCGCTTTTGCCGCCGCCACCTGCTCTTGCGCCGCTTCGATCCGCCGCTCGTCGGACGCGGCCTGCAGGTACAGGTCGGTCGCGGCGACGACGACGGTCTCGCGCATCGCCGCGGCGCCGGACCGCGCCGCCTCCTCGCCGAAGCGGGCCGCTCGCTTCTGCCCGAGAGCCTGGAGATCGAGGACCGACTGCGACAGGTAGAGCCGTGCGTCGACGACGTTGAACGGCCCGACGAGAGGCGAGCCGCCCGCGGGCGCCGGGAATCCGTACGCCGCGAGGTCGATGATCTGACGCGATCCCGAGAGTCCCGCGCTGAGCGACGGCAGAAGGCGCGCGCGCGCCAAGTTGTCGGCACCCTCTGCGGTCTTGACCGCCTCACGGCTCGTGATCGCGGAGAGGTTGAAGTCGAGCGCGCGTGACACGGCGTCCGCGAGCGACAGCTGCAACGGCTCCGTCGCGTGGACGCCGGAGACGACGATCGCGGCGAGCATGATGTGGGAGAAGGTGCGCATCTGCGACTGCGAACCACTCTAGCACCGCGGATCGACGTCGCGTTCAGTCTCGGTTCAGGACGGCTTGGATCGCCTCGCCGAGGCTCGCGAGGAAGCGCGCGCGGTCGGCGCGGGAGAACGGCGCGGGTCCTCCGGTCGCGGCGCCCATCTGACGGAGCTGCTCCATGAGCTCGCGGCTGGCGAGCGCGCCGCCGATCGAGTCTTCGGTGAACAGGCGTCCGTCCGGCGCGATGACTCGCGCGCCCTTGCTCAGGGAGCGAGCGGCCAGCGGAACGTCCGCCGTGATCACGATGTCCCCCAACTTTGCGTGCTCCGCGATCCAGTCGTCGGCGGCGTCGAGCGCCGACTTCACCCGCACGTGACGGATCCCCTGACGTGCGGGGACACGCAGCGGGCCGCCGGACACGACGACGACCTCGACCCCCCGGCGGAGCGCGATGCGGTAGACGTCGTCCTTGACCGGGCAGGCGTCGGCGTCGACGAGGATCGACGGCACCTACCGCCTGTCCTTCTTGACGGGCGCGTGCCGGTCGAGAATAGCGTCGACGCGCGTGCGTCCTCCTCCTCCTCCTCCGCCGCCGCCGCCGCCGCCGCCGCCGCCGCCGCCTTTGCGATGTCGGCCGCCCGGGCGCTGGGCGTGCTGCGGCGCGGCCTTCGGCTTTCCCCGTCCACGGCGCGCCGCGGCGAGCCTCTCTTGGATCGGGATCTCGAGGCGGCCTTCCGGCTTCTTCGCGTAGTCGAAGCCGGGAAGTGTGACGCGCGGAAGCCTCTTGCCGAGGGCGCGCTCGATCGCCTTGAGATCGTTCTCCTCGTCGGGGGAGACGAAGGTGAACGCGTCGCCCGTCGCCTCGGCGCGCGCCGTGCGGCCGACGCGGTGGATGTAGGCGTCGGGCTCGGCCGGGACGTCGAAGTTGACGACGTGCGAGAGGTCCTCGATGTCGATCCCGCGCGCGACGATGTCGGTCGCGACGAGCACGCGGCTGCGTCCGGACTTGAAGCCTTCGAGCGCCTGCGTCCGCTGGTTCTGGCTTCGGTTGCCGTGGATGCGCGCCGCGGGAATCCCCTGCTTCTCGATCGCCTCGGCGAGGCGGTTGGCGCGATGCTTCGTCCGCGTGAAGACGATCGCCTCGGAGATGATGTCGCGGCGCAAGAGCTCGATGAGGAGCGCGGGCTTCAGCTCCCTCGGAACCGGATAGACCGCTTGCGTGATGCCGACCGCGGGCGCGGACTTGCGCTCGAGGTTCACCGACGCCGGGTTCCGCAGGATCTCGCGGGACAGCGCGACGATCTCGGCCGGCATCGTGGCGGAGAAGAAGAGCGTCTGACGCTCCTTCGGGATCCGCTGCAGGATCCGGCGCACGTCGGGGAGGAAGCCCATGTCGAGCATGCGGTCGGCTTCGTCGAGCACGAGCACCTCCAGCGACGCGAGGCGCGCGTACGGGAGACGCATGTGATCGAGGAGCCGCCCGGGCGTGGCCACGATGACGTCGGCCCCGGAGCGCAGCGCGTGCTCCTGCGGGCCCATCCCGACGCCGCCGATGATCGGCGCGCCCGTCACCCCCGTGTGCACGGCGAGATCCTCGAAGTGCGCGTGGATCTGCGCCGCCAGCTCCCGCGTCGGCGTGAGCACGAGCGCCCGTGAGACGCCACGCGGCTTGTTCATGAGCCTCTGGAGGATCGGGAGCAGGAACGCGGCGGTCTTGCCGCTTCCGGTCATCGCGGTCGCCAGGAGGTCGCGCCCGGCGATCGCCGGCGGGATCGCCTGCTCCTGGACCGGCGTCGGCTTCGCAAAGCCGAGGTCTTTGACGGCCCGGAGGAGCTGCGGGTGAAGCGACAGGCTTGAGAAGGCCACCGGCTGAGTCCTTTCGACGGGAGGGGGAAAGCCCGGATGCTAGCGCGTGCTCAGCGCGAAGAGCAAAGGGAGGCGACCGCCGCGGCGGGCTCGTTCGGGATCCGGAGGGCGGTGAGCCGAGGCGCGGCACGGACGTTCGCCAAGAACCGCGCGGGGGTCAGCGGTGCTCCGACCGCATTCTCGAGCTCGCGGAGCGGCGGGCACGCGAGCGCCCGGCGCGCGAGCCGGAGCTGACCCATCACCGCCTCGTCGGGGTAGCTCTCCTCGGGCGGAGCGTAGCGCGCGTAGGTCCAAATCTCGCCGATGCGCTTCTCGTGCCCCGGGCGGCCGCGCGCCGTCAGCGCGATGCGGCCGGCCATCGGGTCCGCGAGGCCGAGCATGTCGACGATGTGGACTTCCGGCCCCGAGAGATAGCCGATCACCCCGATGACGGGAACCGCTGCATAAACCGTGGCGCCGGCATCGGCGCGGAGCGGCGCCGTCTCGTCGGGCCGATCGAACGGATTCAAGAGGAGGACGCGGCGGCCCTCCTTCGCCAGGCCGGCGAAGCGGGCCCCGTGGCGGCCCAGGACGCATCCGAGATAGTCGTCGGCTTCGACGGGGTTCGCTCGATGGGTGGTGTTGACGTAGTAACCGCGCTCGTCGGCGATCCCTTCGCCGCCGATCTTGCCGGGATAGGACACGCGCAGCGCCGCCGCGCAGACGACCGCCCACAGGACCACCGCGGCGGCCGCGATCACGCGCTTGCCGGAAACCCTGACCGCGGCCGCCGGGAGCAGCGCGCAGAAGAGCGGGATGAGCAGCATCCGTGCGTGCATGAAATCGCCGCCGACGCGCACGACGAAGAGCGCATGGAGCGAAGCCGCGACGAGCGCAGCGGAGGTCCACGACCTCGACGCCTTGGCGGGAAGCGCGAGAACGGCGAGCAGGAACAGGGGCAGCGGGAGCAGGTAGGGAACGATGAAATCGGACAGGTAACGCCAGCCTTGCGGCCAGTTCGCGAGCGCCGCCTCTTTCGCGAGCGCCGTGTTCGGCACGAGCGACGCGTAGTAGCCCATGCGGACGATCGTGAGCGCGACCGGAAGCGCCGCCGCCAGCGCGCAGGCCGCCAACGCTCGCCAGGGCGCGCGGCGCGCCCCGGGCGCCACGAGGACGAGGAGGAACACGGCGCTCTCGATCGCGCAGTCGGGCCGCACCAGCGGTCCCAACCCGAGCAGGAGCGGAAGCCACACCGGCCGCACCGGGTTGTCGTTCCCGCGGCGAGCGAGCGCGAGCCAGACACCGCCGAGCCACGCGACGGCGAGGCCGTTCTCGAGCCCCGAGGTCGCGAAGTCCCACGCGGGAGGAAGCGAGGCGTAGACGAGCGCGCCGAGCGGAATCAGCGACCCTTCGCCGCGCGTCGTGAGAGCGGTGCCGTAGGTCGCAGCGATGAGACCGGCGAGGGTCAGCAGCAGCGCAAGCGCGCAGGCTTCATCCTCGAGACGGAACGGCGTGAGCTTGTCCGCGACGGCCAGCAGCCCCACCCAGAGCGGACTGGTGGCCGCCTCCACGCGCTCGCCGGCGTTGAACACCGGCCCGTTCCCCGCCTCGATCTGATGGACGACCCGCAGGTCGATGAATCCGTCGTCGCTCGTCCAGCGACGCCGCCACGCCATCACCGCGAGCAGCAGGATCGGGATGACGAGGAGACGTCGTCGCACGCGGCCGCGAAGATACTCCTATTCCACGACGCGGACGGCGGCGACCCGGCGCCGGATCCTCTGGGAATCGAGATCGACGAGCCTCCCGTCGACCATGTTCTTGACCCCGCGGCCGCTCGACTCCAGGCCCCAAACCTCCGCGAGATAGGTCGTGTCCCCGATCTCGACGAACACGAGCCCGGAGACTTCGGGGTCTTCCCTTTCGGGAATCTGAGTCGTGTCGCACAGGAGCTTCTCGCTCCCGTTCTTGGCCCTGACCGTGAGAGCGTTCGGGCTGATCGAGCCGGCGACGTCGATCAGGTAGTCTCCCGGCGGGAGGACCTTGTTCCCGACGTGGAAGGCGAACGGCACGTTCGCTTCGACCGGCCCCGACCAGCGGGCGAAGAGCGAAGACGTGAGGGCGAGAGCGATCGCGATCGGAACGGTTCGAATCTTCATGGTCACCTCCGTGACCCCGCTCACGGTGATGGTCCCACGGATGGCGGCGACGCGCCGCGCGCGATGCCCGCAATCGGCCCGATTCAGGGATTTGCCGTCGCGCCCTTAGGGAGATCACCGAGGCGGAAGACCGCCGTCGTCTGGTTCTCGACGAGCATGACGAGCTGCGTTTGCAGAAATGCGATGAACAGCGATCGATCGCGGTCGAGCGCGGACTGCGGGTAGAGACGGTCGTCGAGCAGGGGGAAGAGGAGCTGCTGCTCGAAGTACTGGTTCGCGGCGTCCTTGCGTACGACGACGTGGGTCACCCCTTGCGCACGCAGCTCGTCGGCGAATTTCTTCGCGTCGCCGGCTTCGCGCAAGCGCGCGAGCGACGCCGGCACCTCGTAGTTCGAGTCCGCGATGACCTCCCGATCGAGAAAGAAGAAGCGATTCTCGAACATGCCGAGCACCTTGCCGCCCGGCGGAACCGCTCCGTTCAAAATCGCGCAGAGGTCGAAGTTCGTGTTGCGGCCGAGCAGCTCGTCCCGTGACGACGTGAAGAGGGCGGCGCGCGACACGCCCTGCGCGGGCTCGACCGGGACCGCGATCACCTGGAGGGCGCCGGCGGCCATGACGACCGCGGCCGCGGCGGCGACCAGCCGAGGGCGCCCGGCGAACCGCGCCACGGGAAGCATCGCGGCGATCGCCATCACGGGGACCCACGCGACGAGGAACCGTCCGACCTCGCCGCTGACCGCCCAGCCGGCGCATCCGAGGAGCGTCATCGCCAGGATTCGGCGCGAGCCCGGCCGATAGCTGCGCGGCATCAGGAGAGCGGCGAGGATGAGCGCGAGCATGACGGCCGAGAATCCGGGCCTCAGGAAGACGTCGCGCGCCGCGACCATCTCGAACGGAAGCCGGAGCGCGTCGCCGAGACTGCGGTGCAGGAGCGAGAAGTAACCGAAATGGCGCGAGAGGTGCAGCACCTGGACGTCGCTCAGGCCGCGTCCTCCGAACAGACGGTAGGCCATCGGATAGACGGGATCGCCGGTGAGCATGAAGCTCTTCACGAGCCACGGGGCGACGAGCAATCCGAACGGCACGAGCATCCGCACCGCAGGGCGAGCGGCGGCGAGGAAGATCGCGGCGCTGAAGATCCATCCTTGATACTTCGCGCCCGCCGCCGCACCGCAGCAGATTCCGGCGAGCACGAGCCATCGACGCTCGCCGTCCCTGACGAACCGGAGGAGCAGGGTCGCCGCCGCGAGGAGGAACGTCGCGATGACCGGCTCGACGTAGCCGCGGCCGAGGTGCCACTGCACGATCGGATTCGAGACGAAGAGAAGCGCGGCGAGCCCGCCGAGACCTCGGCCCAGCTCGTCGCGCACGACCGAGCGGAGCCCGATGAGCGTCCAGAAGTTGAAGAAGAGGTTGAGCGCTTTGGCGGCGGTGAAGTCGCCCCACGCCATCGGGTAGGTGTACAGCAGCTCCACGAGATGGGGCATGTTCGCGTACATGCCCGGCTGATACGTCATGGCGTGATGCGCGAGGTAGAGCTTCGGGAGCGCCAGGTGGTAGACGTTGTCGTCGTGCTCGAGGACCGGCGCCAGCGCGAGCGGAATCGCGGCGATGACGACGGCGGCGGCGACGAAGAACGCAGCGTCGTCGAGGTTTGGCGAAAGGGATCGCCACGGCTTCGCGCGGAGAAGATGGACGGCGCCCGAGAGCGCCGGCACCCCGGTCAGAAGAACGAGCGCCGGCCGGTAGAGGAGATGCATCGCGCCCAGAGCGAACGCCGCATAGCCGAGCACGACGAACCCGAGAACCGCGGCAATGAACGCGGAGGTGAGCCGCGGGGAGATCCTTCGGCCGATCTCCCATGCCGCCAGATGGCACGCGGCGGCGGCCAGGAGGTTGCCGAGATACGCCGCGAGGTCGTGGAGCGACATGGCGGCCGCATCTTATCGAGGCTTTGCCTCGCGGCGTACGCGGCCGGAGTCGGGCTCGCGTACGCCTGCGATCAGCGGATCAATGCGGGGGATATTCGGCGAACTGCGGTGCGCTTCCGCCGATCTCGTCCCACGGCGCCTTGTAGGCGACCTGGCAGTGGAACGCCGGCATGAGGGCCACATCCTTGAGGACGCCGGCGCTGACGTAGTACGTCTCGCCGCCGTCGGCGTAGATCCCCGAGCCGCAGTTGCTGCAGAAGTAGCGGTCGGCGAATTTCTCTTCGTGGTACTTCTTGACCAGCTCCTTGCCGCCGGTGATCTTGAACCCCGACGCGGGTGCGACGACGACCGTCGCGCCCTGTCCGGTCCAGCGCGTACAGCGGGTGCAGTGGCAGGTCCCCAGCGCGCCTGCGCTTCCCACGTCGAACGTCACCTTGCCGCAGAGGCACTTGCCGTGGATGACATCGCTCATCGACTCTCCCTTTGCGCGCCATGAAGCGCGACGGGCGATCCTACAACCAGAAGCATCGAACGTCGAACCGTCACCGGCTCTCCTTCTTCTCGCGGGCTCGGTCGAGGAAGACGGAGAGCGCCCAGGCCACGAGCGAGACGACGATGCCTCCGAGGAACGCCGCGCCGAACCCTTCGACGTGGAACCCCAGCCCGAGCGACGTCGAGATCCAGCCGGTGAACCACAGCATGAACGCGTTGATGACGAGGAGGAAGATCCCGACCGTGAGGAGAACCGCCGGCAGCGACAGCAGCGTCACGATCGGCTTGACGATCGTGTTGACGACGCCGAAGACGAGCGCGACGCCCAGGAGAAGGACCGGATTCCCCTCGAACGAGATCCCCGGGATGAAATGCACCGCGACCCACAGGGCCGCGGCGTTGATGAGCAATCGCAGGAGCAGACGCATGTTCGCCTCCTCGAATAAGGCGAACAGCATAGTGCAAGCACGTGCGCGTCAGGAGCCGGGCTCGTAGACGCGGCGAACGGAGACCGTGCGCGAGCCCTTCGGTATCTTGAGCGTGCGCGTGACCTGAAGGAGCGGTTTCCCATCGTCCAAGGGAACGAGGGTGTAGGTCTCCTCGAACGTCTCGCCCGACCCGAGCGTCGTGGCTTCGTGGAGCTTCTCGCCGTCCCACTGGATCTGGGATTGCGCGGTGGTCCCGAATCGATCGTCGAGATGCGGCTTGCCGTCCGCCTGCCAATTCGTCATGCGCCCGCCGGTCTCGACGATCTGGAACATGCTCTCGTGCTGCGCGACGACGATGCTCTCCGGCATCTCTCGCATGAGCGACATCGCCGCCTCGATCACGGCACGATCGGGCTCGGCGCCGCGCGAGCCCGACGAGCTCCTGCCGCCGGAGCCCCCGTGGCCACCGCCGCCACCCCATCCACCTCCGCCGACGCCGCCGCCGTGGCCGCCGTGACCTCCGTGGCCACCGCCGTATCCGCCGCCACCGCCACCTTCGCCGCCTTGCTCGTTCTCGACTTGCGGGGTATGTGCCGCCGGCAACGTCGCCTCGGGGTCATCGCTGAGCTTCGTGTTGAGCGTCCAGCTTCCGGCGAACGGGCAAGGAGCGACTGCCGTTGGTGGGGTGAGGTTGGCCGAAACGACCGTGGTCCCGTCGGCTTGCGCGGAGGAGAGGACGCAGACGGCGAACGCGCTGCCGACGATCCATCTCAGCATGTGAGTCTCGCTCCGGCCCCCCGGAGTCGTGCACCAGCTTCCTACCGGGCGCTTAACGGCCTACGAACCGGGCGCGAGCTCCGGAGCCCGGTAGATCTCCTGACCGTCGAGGAGTGTCAAGAGAACGCGCGTGCGCCCGATCTCGTTCGGAGGAATCGCGAAGAGGTCGTGCTCGAGAACGACGAGATCGGCGGCCTTCCCTGCCTCGATCGTGCCGGTCTCCTTCTCGCGGAAGTCGATCCACGCGCCGCGACGCGTGTAGCCCTCGAGCATCGACTCGAGACTCACGCGCTCTTCGGGGATGAACGAGGACACGGTCGCGGCGTCGGGATCGCTGCGCGTCACGCCGACCTGGATCGCCGGGAGCGGATCGACGGTGGTCACCGCCCAGTCGCTGCCGAAGACGACGGCGGCGCCGGAGCGCGTGACGCTCCCGATGGGATAGATCCAGCGCGAGCGCTCGGGGCCGAGGATGGGAAGGGTGAGGTTCGTGATGTACGGATCCGCGAAAGCCCACAGCGCCTGGAAGTTCGCGACGACGCCGAGCTTCGCGAAGCGCGGGATGTCCGCCGGGTCGATCAGCTCGAGGTGCGCGATCTGGTGGCGTGCGTCGCGCACGCCGTTCTTCGCCTGCGCGCGCTCGAACGCATCGAGCGTCATGCGCACGGCGCGGTCGCCGATCGCGTGGACGTGCACCTGGAAGTGCGCCCGATCGAGCGCCTCGACCAGATCGTTCAGCGCGTCGGGCGTGTAGCGCGGGAGTCCACGCGCGCCGGTCGGGTCGCCGAGATAGGGCTCGAGGAGCGCCGCGGTGCGCGATTCGATGACGCCGTCGGCAAAAATCTTCGCGGAGCTCGCGGTCAGGCGTGGACCGCGCGTTCGGGCGCGAAGCGCCTCGAGCTTCGCAACTTGCCCCGGTCCCGCCTCCGGGTCGGTCTCGAGAGCGACGGAAACCTTCGCGGTCAGCTCGCCGGCGTCGGAGAGCTTCTGGTAGATCCCGAGGATTCCCTCGCTCGCATCCGCCTCGGTGAACGACGTGATGCCGTGGCTCGCCATCTCGTGCAGCGCGCGGCGAAAGCCTTCGGCGACCTCGGCGAGCGGCGTCGGGGGAAGGTGCTCCTCCACGAGGCCGGCCGCCGATTCACGCAAGGTTCCCGTCGGCTCTCCGGTCTTGGGGTCGCGCTCGATCCGGCCGTCCTGAGGATCGGGCGTGTCGCGCGTGACTCCGGCGATCGCGAGCGCCGCGGTGTTCACCCAGGCCGAGTGGCCGTCGGACGATGCGATGAGGGCCGGCCGGTCGCCGACGATGGCGTCGAGATCTTGCCGCCGCGGCCCTTCGGGGAAAACCGGGAGTTGCCAGCCACGGCCGCGAAACCAGTTCTTCTTCGGGTCGGCGCCGGCGGGGATCGGATGATCGTGCGCGCAGCGACGGAGCGTCTCGAAAGCCGCCTCCGGCGTCGCGCACTGCGCGAGATCGCACCAGCTCAGCTGGACGCCGGCCTCGACGGGGTGCACGTGCGCATCGTGGAAGCCGGGGAGCAGCATGCGGCCGGCGAGCGAGACGACGCGCGTCGAGGGGCCGATCCAGCGCCTCGCTTCGCCGTTGTCCCCGACGAAGACGATGCGGCCGCCCAACACCGCGACCGCCTCCGCGCGTGGCCGCGCGGGATCGGCCGTATAGATCGTCCCGCCACGGAAGAGCAGATCGGCGGCATCATGAGTCGCGATCTGTGTCGAGGCACCGTCGCGGCGGGAAACGCCAGGCCCGGTGCAGGAGGCGAGCAGGACGAGGACCGTCGTCGAGGCGAGCCGTCGAGCGAGCTGCATCCGTTCAGCATAGTAGGTGCCGGGCTACCTCGTCACCGTCGCCCAGAACGGCAGGTACCTCTTCGCGTCCTTCACGCCTTGCTCGGTGACGAGAGTCCCCGTCACGTTGAGCTTCGTCAGCTTCGAGACCTGCTTCAGGTGGACGAGGCCGGCGTCGGTCACCTTCGTCCCCGAGACGTTGAGGCCGGCGAGGCCCGGAAGCCGGCTCACCTGGGCGAGACCGGCGTCGGTGATGCCGTCGTTCGACAGATTGATCGACTCGAGCCGTGACAGACCCGCGAGGTGCACGAGACCCGCGTCGGTCACCTTGGTGTCCGCGAGGTTGAGGGTCGTGAGGCCCGAGAGCGTCCCGAGGTGGACGAGGCCGTCGTCGGTGATCGCCGTCCCCTTGAGACCGAGATACTCGAGCGACGTGAGCTCTCCCAGGCGTGCGAGGCCGCCGTCGGTGATCTTGGTCCCCGAGAGGTTCAGGACACGCAGAGCCGGTAGGGTCTTCATGACCTCGAGCGCTGCGTCGCCGGTCGATGCTCCCATGAGGCCGAGGCCGTGGAGGTTGGGCAAGCCCTCGAGCGCACGGACGTCCTCGTCGGTCACGGCCGCGTTGCCGAGGCTCAACTCTTCGAGATCGCGAAGCCGGGCCAGCATCGGGATCACCATCGCGAGGTTCGTCGCCTTGTCCAGCCCCACGCCGACGATGCGCGAACCTTGGCGCTTGACGGTGCCTCCGGCGGCCTCGATCGCCGCCTGCGGCGTACCCGGCGCCGGCGCGCTCGCGCTCTCGGGCTTGCCTCCCGTCGGCGGAAGCCGGAACTCCACGTAGTCCGAACGGACCGGGCGCACGAGGCGCTCATCGCCGGGATAGGGCTCGTCCCTGAGGTAGTAGCTCACACGAACCCGGCGGTCCTCCGGGTAATAGAAGGCGTGCCAGAACGTGCGCATCGGCGGACGGGAGGGATCCGCCGCCTGCGACATCTGCGCATCGACGTTCTGATGGAAGCCGCGGATCGTCTCGTCGTCGAGCCTTCCGGCGGCCAGCTTTTCCGTGAGGTACGCGTAGCGCTTGCACGTCGACCTCGCCTTCTCCGCCGAAGGAGGCTTGCCGTCCTCGAGCTGCTTGTGAAGGGTGAAGTTCGTCATGACGAGCGGCTGGCCCGGGTTCTCGACGATGTACTCCTTGTTGTGGACCTCGGAGTACTCCCACACGAACGCGTTGCCGTTGCGGTCGGCGATCAGGTAGTGCACCGGGACGTACTGGTAGTACTGCTTCGTCGCCTGGAGCGCCTGCTTCGCTTCGTCGACCGTGGCGCAGGTATCGAGGAGCAAGCGCAACGTCTGGAGCTCGCTCACCCCGACCGCGGGCTCCCGCGTCGGCTCCGTCTTCGCGTGGCTGAAGATCTCGTCGTCCATCGCCAGCGTGACGGTGAGCCCTTCGGAGTTGATGCCGTCGAGCACCCCGCTCAAGAGATCGTAGGCGACCATCGCGATCGAGGCGTATCCGCGATCGGGATGCAGCTCGAGGAGGTACGGCCGCGCCGTCGGATGCAGCATGCCGGGCGGAAGGAAGCCGAAGCTGAGCGCGCCGGTCGTGAAGTCGTAGTCGCGGCTCACGACGCTCTTGCCGTTCGCGGTCGATGCGGGCGGCAGATGCGCGATGGAGCATCCGGCGCGCAGATCGGTGTATCCGAGGCTCGTGAAGTCCCAGCCGTCGTCGTCGATCGACTTGCCGAACGCCGCGGCGACGCCCCGCATCCGCTCGAGCAGGATGGGATCGTTCCGCTCGAGGAACTTGCGCATCGCGCGCGCTTGCACGGGATCCTTGGCGGCCGGGAGTCGCACGCCGTAGCGTTCCTTCCCGAGCTCCGCGAGGGCGCGGCCGATCTGCTCGTTCGTCCCCCGCAGGACGAGGTGGCGCACTTCGAGGGAGTCGCTCGGTCCGCCGGCGATGACACGATCCTCCTCGATCACGCTCCCCGACGTGGCGGGAGACGAGCAGCCGTGGAGGCCCGCGAGCAGGACGAAACCGAGGCACGGGATCGCTTCCGCGAGGCGGCGAACCATGGATGCACCTCCTACTTGCTTTTTGACCCTAGGTCAGTATCATAACCAGTGGTTATGACACGTCAAGCGGAAATTCGCTCCCCCCGCGAGCGCTACCGGGACCAGCTCCGGCGCGACATCCTCGACGCCGCCCGCGAGGCGTTCGCTCAGGACGGCTACGAGGGGGTCTCGATGCGCAAGCTCGCCGAGAAGATCGGCTGCTCGCACGCCAACCTCTACCTGCACTTCAAGGACAAGGAGGCTCTCTTCGAGAGTCTGGTCGAGGAGAGCTTCGACCGGTTCGCCGACGGCCTCCGCAAGCAGATCGAATCGGCGAAGGGCGGCGATCCGGTCACCTTGCTGCGGAAGGCAGGACGCGCCTACGTGGAGTTCGGCGTCGCGAACCCCGGCGTCTACGAGTTCGCGTTCCTCATGCGCCGGCAAGGCGTGAGCAAGCCTCACGTCAGCTACGAACGCCTGCGATCGCTCGTGCAGCGCTGCGTCGACGAGAAGCGATTCCGCCATGCGAACGTCGATGCCGCGAGCCAGGCGTTATGGGCAGCCGGCCACGGGATCGCATCGCTTCTGATCCTTCGACCCACGTTCGCCTGGTCCGATCGGCGGAAGCTGATCGGCCAAGTGATCGACTCGGCGGTGGACGGCCTCCTGGCCTGACTCAGCCGTGAATCTTCACCTTGCCCACGACGCTCTGGAGGACGATCGCCGGCCCGCCCGACCCGAGGATGGCGCGGTAATCGGCCTCTCCGGCCTCGACGAGACGAAGCCCCGGGACATCGCTCTCGACATGGCCTGCCACGCTGTGCGCCTCGAGCTGTGCGTCGGTCGACGGAGTGACCTCGAGATCGATGCCGCCGGTGACGCTGCTGACGCGGATCCCGCGGTCGCCGATGCCGGCGACGCTGAGCTCGAGACCGCCGGCGATGGAGCTCATCCGCGCCTCACGCACGCCCGCCAGCTCGACTCGGCCCGCGATGCTCTCGAGCTTCAGCATGCCGTCTGTGGCGCCGACGCGAAGCGAGCCGGCGATCGTTCTCAGGCTCAAGTCGGCGCTGCGCGGCACGGTCAGCTTGACCTGCTGCGATCCGCGGACGTTGTCGCACTTGCTCTCGGTACGGATTTCGACCTTGGTCGGTGACGGCTCGATCACGACCGCGCCACACGCGAGGTCCTCCTTCGTCGGCGCCGAGCGGACGATGTCGACGTCGACCTTGCCGTCCCCACCGATCGCGATCTCGACCGGCCCGGCGATCCGCGAGACGTCGACGGTGCCCCCGTCGGCCAGATCGAAAGTCTTGGAGATGTGCTCTTGCTCCGTCGCGGCGGCGGGGAGTGCCAGAAGCGCGGCGAGAATCAACGACCCGGTGTGCCTCATGAGAACCTCCTCGTTCGGGTAATACGACCCTCGAGGGTGGCCGGTTCGGTCTTCTCAGCAATCGGCGCAGTGGTCCTCGCCGCGCCAAGCCTCCAATCCCTCACGACCGATGAAAAACGTCATGATCAGAGCCGCGACGGGGTCGGCCCACCACCAGCCGAAGGCGGCGTTGAGGGCCATGCCGCTCAAAGCGGAGAGCGAGAGCCACCAGCAGGCCGTTGCCTGGAACGCGTCCGCTTCGAGCGCCCGGCTCTCGAGCGCCGCGGCGGCTCGGCGCTTGGCCCGAGCGAGCCAGATCATGACGAAGAGGGAGATAACCGTCAGAACGATTCCTACCGCCGAGGGATGCGGCCGCTCGCGGGTCCAGAGCGTCCACGCGGAGTCGGCGACGATGTAGCCCGCGAGGAGAAACAGCGACGCGCCCACGAGCCGTTGCGCCGGCCGCTCGAGCCGATCGTTCTCCGATCGTAGGCGCCAGATCATGACCCCGGCCGACGCGCTCTCGATGAAGCTGTCGATGCCGAAGCCCATGAGCGCGACGCTACCGGCCATCGCCGCCGCCACGACGGCGATCAACCCCTCGAAGAGGTTCCATGCGACCGTCAGGTATTCGAGGCGCAGGGCGCGAGAGATCAGTGCGGCCCGGTTCGCCATCACATCTCGAACCGTTCCCACTCCCGCAAAGTCCTTCAGCTGAGCCCGTTCTTTGATACGGTCGTCATGACGTCCACGAACCGGTCCAGCTCCTCGGGCGTCGTGTACACGTTCGGGGTGACGCGGAGGCCCTGGAACTCGTCGTGGATGATCGGGACGACGAAGATCTTGTGCTGGTCCATGAGGTGGCTCGCGAGCTTGCTCGTGTCCACGCCGTCGATCTTCACGTTGGCGATCGCGCAGGACTGCTTGCCGTCCAGTGCGGTGTTGAACCGAACGTTCGGCAGCGCCTGGAGTCTTTCCGCCCAGGAGTGGGTGAGATAGCGGAGGCGCGCTTCCTTCCGCGCGGCGCCGATGCCGTTGTGGAAGAGGATCGCCTCGCCGATGGCGAGCTTCATGGCGGCCGAATGCGTGCCGATCTCTTCGTATTTCCGGATGTCGCCGGCTTGCGTCTGATCGGCCGCCATGAGCGGCCAGATCTTGGCGATCTTGTCCTTCTTGACGTACAGCAGGCCGGTGCCGATCGGGGCGCCGAGCCACTTGTGAAGACTCGTCCCGAAGTAGTCGCAGCCGAGGTCGGCGCGCTTGAAATCGAAGTGCGCGAACGAGTGCGCTCCGTCGACGATCGTCTCGATCCCCTTCGCGCGCGCCATGTCGCAGACCGCCTTGACCGGCGTGATCTGCCCGGTGATGTTGATGACGTGCGAGATGAGGATCAGCTTCGTCCGCGGGGTGATCCCCGCCTCGAACGCCTCGGCGATCTTCATCGGGTCGGCCGGCGCGATCGGCACCTTGATCAGCTTCAGCGAGAGCTTCTCGCGCTGCTCGCGCTGCCGGAGCGTCGTGAGCATCCGCGGATAATCCTGCGTCGTCGTGAGGATCTCGTCCCCCGCCTTGAAGTCCATCCCCATGAGCAGGGTCTCGAGCGACTCCGAGGCGTTGCGCGTGATCGCGATCTCTTCCCGGTCGCAGCCGAAGATTCCGGCGAGCCCGGTCCTGACGCTCTCGCACTGGGGCTCGAGGATCTGCCACATCGTGTACGCCGGGAGATCCTCTTGCTGCCAGGTGTAGCGCGCGAACGCTTCGGTGACGATGCGCGGCGACGGGCTGACGCCGCCGTTGTTCAGGTTGACGATCCCGCGCGTGACCGTGTACGCCTGCTGAACCGTGAGCCAGTAGTCTTCGTCGGCGGCCGCCTGCGCGGGAGTCAGGTGGGCGATGCTCGCCGCGGCGGCACGCACGTCGTCGAGGAGACCGCTCACCGTCGCCGAGGCCAGCGCGGCGAGGCCGACGCCCCGGCCGGCCTGAGCGAGAAAGTCGCGGCGATCCATCGGCGTCGATCCTAGTACAATCCGTTCTCTCGATGCGTTTCTTCTGCGCCGCCGCGCTTGCGCTCTTGATGTTCTCGTCGTCCTCGGCACAGCTGACGGAGGCGAACGCCGATCGCTTCGCGAAGCTCGCGCTCGCCTGCGTGCAGAAGGAGTATCCGAACAAGATCGCGCACGTCCTGAACTCGCCGGAGGATGTGAAGGCGCCCCACGAGCTGACGCCGGCCTTCTACGGCTGCTACGACTGGCATTCCTCGGTGCACGGGCACTGGCTGCTCGCCACGCTGGCGCGTCGCTTCCCGCAGGCGCCCTTCGCGTCCGGCGCGGTCGCCGCGCTCGAGGCGAACATCACCCCCGCGCACGTCGCCACGGAGGTCGCCTACCTCGATCGTCCGGGCAACGAGACGTTCGAGCGACCTTACGGGCTGGCGTGGCTGCTGCAGCTCGCGTCGGAGCTTCGCGGCTGGAACACGCCGGCCGGGCAAGCGCTCTCGTCCGCGCTCGCGCCTTTGGAGCGTGCGGTCGTCGGCCGCCTGAGCGCGTGGCTGCCGAAGCTCGCGTACCCGATCCGCGAGGGCGAGCACGCTCAGACCGCATTCGCGTTCGGCCTGATCCTCGATCACGCGCGCGCGAGCGGCGACAAGACGCTCGAGGCGCTCGTCACCGCCAAGATCAGGGACTTCTACGTGAAGGATCGGAGCTGCCCGATCGACTACGAGCCGTCGGGGCAGGATTTCTTGTCCCCCTGCCTCGCGGAGGCGGACGTCGTGCGGCGCGTGCTGCCTCCCGCCGAGTTCGCGAAATGGCTGACGGCGTTCCTCCCACGCATCCCGCAGACAGCGTCCGCCGCCTGGCTCCCGATCGGCGTCGTCACCGACAGGAGCGACGGGAAGCTGGCGCACCTCGACGGCTTGAACCTCAGCCGCGCGTGGATGCTACGTGGGATCGCCGCCGGCCTTCCGCCCGCCGATGCGCGGCGGAGAGCGCTCTTGGCCGCTTCGGAGGTGCACGCGCGGAGCGGCCTCGCCGCGGTGACCGGCGAGCACTACGAAGGCGGACACTGGCTCGGCAGCTTCGCCACCTATCTCCTCACTTCTTCTCCTTGAACGGAGTCCGCCACAGCACGCTGCCGCTGTCGTCGAAGAGCACGAGAGACGCCGACGGACGCCGCAGCTCCTCGCTCCCTTCCTGATTCTGGAGCGCGATCGAGCCTAGGGACGCGCGCACGACCCCTTCGTCGTTGGAGAGATCGAGGAAGGGAGACTCCCATGACCGCAGGCCCAGCTTGGCGCGGACCACACCGTCGCTGCCCGCGAGCGCCAGGTAGGGACCCGCGTCGGCCGATGCGGCGAGCTGGGCCGCGAGCCGGCCATCGCGATCCGTCAGGGACACGCCGACGCCGCCGTCCCGCGCGACGGTTGCATGGAGGCCGGATTGGCCGCGCTCGCCGGCCAGCTCGAGCGTGGGGACGCCTTCCGCGGTCGTCTGGATCAACGCGCGCACCTTGCCGGCGGGGTCGAGAAAGCTCAGGGCCGGCTCGCCGGTCGGGAATGCCATCAACATCGAGCGGGGGTGGCCATTGCCGTCGAAGAGCGCGATCCGCGGTGCGCCACCGGCGCTGGTCAACGACAGCCGCTCGGTCCCATCCGGATCGGTGAAGCCGACGCTGGGCGTGCCCGCCGTGCTCGTCCGCACGACGAATCGCGTCGCGCCGTCGAGATCGGCGATGTGGAGGCGCGCCGTATCGTCGGGCTGCAACTCGAGCCCGGCGACCGACTTCCCCCGACGCGACAGGAGCGCAACGCCGGGGGCGCCGGTCGCGGAGAGGGCGAGATGGGCGCGCGGCGTCCCGGTCGGGTCGGAGAGCACGACCGATGGAGCGCCGTCGTCGCCCACCTGCAGCGCGGCCCGCACCTTGCCGTCGGCGTCGTTCAAGCTGAGGCGGGGCGAGCCCGTGTCCGTCGTGACCTCGAGCAGCATGCGCGTCGTGTCGGTCGCATCCCGGAAGGTCAGCTGGGGCCGGCCGTCGAGCGCGAACCCGAGCCGGACGCGCACGCGGCCGTCGGCGTCGAGGAGGTGGAACGCGCTCGCTTCCGAAACCGGGGCGATCACACGCGGCGCCGCCTGGGCCGCGAGCAGCAGGAGACAGGCGATCGCGAGCGTCGCGTGAACGGTCCACCGGAGCCGCCGGTTCTCGCGCTCGAGACGATCCACGCGGTCGATCAACGAGTCGTTCATGATGGCCTCCTCCGCGTCATTATCGGATAGGCTGGCGCCGCATGACGCCGACGACCCTTCTCAGCCCCGCCGAGATCGACGACGCGCGCGAGCGGATAAGGCCCTTCCTTCCGTCGACGCCCCTGCGCCGGTCGTTCGCGCTCGCGCCCCACGACGCGTGGCTGAAGCTCGAGTGCTGGCAGCCGACCGGCTCGTTCAAGGTGCGCGGAGCGCTGAACCACCTTCTCTCGCTCACCGAGGACGAGCGGCGGCGCGGCGTCGTCGCGGCCTCCGCGGGCAACCATGCGCTCGGGATCGCGTGGGCCGCCGAGACGCTCGGTGGCCGTCTCCCGGTCGCGCTCTTCGTGCCCGTCGGCGCTCCGCGGGCGAAGCTCGAGAAGCTGCGCACGTATCCGGTGTCGATCCACGAGTCCGGGGCGACCTACGAGGATGCCCAGGACGCTTCCATGCTCCATGCGGAGGCCGAGGGCGCCCACCACGTGCACGCGTTCGAAGATCGACGGACCGCCGCGGGACAGGGCTCGGTCGGACTCGAGATCCTCGAGCAGCTCCCGGGGGTCCGTCGCATCGTGGTCCCGGTGGGCGGAGGAGGTCTGATCTCGGCGATCGCGGTCGCCGTCAAGGAGCGAGCGCCGTCCGTCCGCATCGTCGCCGTGCAGGCCGAGGCCTCACCCTCCTTGTCGGAGTCGCTCGCGCGGAACGAGCCACTCCTCCGCTACGCGGCCCGGCCGACGCTGGCGGACGGAGTCGCCGGAGGGATCGGCGACATCGTGTTCCGGCACCGGCACCTGATCGACGAGGTCGTGAACGTGCCGGAGTCCGCGATCGAGCAGGCGATCGTGGAGCTTCTCGCGAAGGATCAGGTGCTGGCCGAAGGCTCCGGTGCCGTCGGGGTCGGCGCTCTGCTCTCCGGCCGCCTCGCGGCGAACGGCGGGCGCACCGCGGTCGTCGTGAGCGGAGGCAACATCGACATCGCGCACGTGGCGCGCCTCACGAGCGCGCGACGATGAGCTAGCGCGCCGGCGCCGTCTCCTTCGGCGGCAAGGGCTTCGGCATCGGCTTGCGCGGCAGCATCTCGGGGCGCGTCGCCGCGTCGTAGACGACCGACGCGAGAATCGCGGCCGCCTGCATGAGGTCCGCCGCCTGCACGTGGTCGTAGACGTCGACGTTCGAGTGGTGCGTTCGCGTCGAGTAGTCGAGGGGATCCTGGATGAACTGGAACCCGGGCAGCCCGACCGCGTCGAACGGAAGATGGTCGGTCCCGCCGGTGTCGTGAATCGAGATCGTCTTCGCGCCGAGGTCCTCGAACGGCGCGAGCCACGCCGCGAAGATCGGACGCATCATGTCGTTCCCCTGCAGGTAGACCCCCCGGATCTTCCCGGTGCCGTTGTCGATGTTGAAGTACCCCGACAGCTTCGCGTGCTCGGGGAGCGTGCGCATCGTGACCATGTCGGCGAAGTGCTTCGTCACGTAGCCGCTCGAGCCGAGGATCCCCTGCTCCTCGCCGGTCCAGAGGCCGAGGCGCACGGTGCGGTCCATCTTGAGTCCGAGGGTCTTGAGGATCCGCATCGCCTCGAGGACGACCGCCGAGCCCGCGGCGTTGTCGGTGGCGCCGGTGCCGGAGTGCCACGAGTCGAGGTGCGCGCCGAGCATCACCACTTCATCTTTCTTCGAGCCGCCTTCGATCTCGGCGACGACGTTCTTCCCGTCGAGGTCCTTCTCGTCGAACGTCGCCTCCATGTCGAGCGCGATCCTCACCGGGATCTTCTTGTCGACGAGGCGGCAGAGCCGGTCGTAGGACTCCGGGGCCAGCGAGATCCGGGGAGGCGGGATCGGCGCCCCGTCTTCGTACGAGCCCGCGGCCTCGGCGAAAAGGATGCCCCCCATGCCGCGCGAGTCGCCGGAGAGGACGGCCGCCACGCCTTCCTCTTTGAAGAAGGTGTTGAGGCGGTCGCGCGTGTGCCGGAGACGGTCGGACAGGTCGTTCCTGACCGCGAACGGCGCCGAAGCGAAGAGCTGCTCCCTCTTCTTGGGATCGTCGGGGAGACTCGTGATCGGCCAGTGGATCGGCAGCGCGGCGATGGGCTCCGGCGCCTTCTGGAGGTCGCCGAGCTCCTTCTCGTCGAGACGGTGGGATTCGGCCTCCGTCGGGAGCGTCATCTCGCGGGGCTCGGTGAGAAGGACGAACTTCCCATGGAGCTTGCCCTTGTTGTCGGCGATGTACTTCGTGATGTGCGCGTCGAGCTTCGCCGGATCGCGATCGTCGCGCTTCTCCATTTCCTGCGCGCCAAAGAGCACCGCCACGACCGGCTCGCCGCTCACGACCCCATTCGTCCCCGACGACCACGCGAGCGGCACGCCCTGCAGCGGCGCATACACCGGCGCCTCCAGATTCATCGTGAACCGCTTGAGCGACCAGCCCCGGCCGAACTTCCCCCACGTCTCCTGGTGGGCGTTGTCGATCCCCCAGGACTTGATCGTCCTGACCGCCCAGTCCGCCGCCGCGCGCTGTCCCGGTGAGTTCGTGAGCCGCGGCCCGTTGGCGTCGGTCAGGAAGAACAGATGCTCCATGACCTTCGAGCCGCGGAACGCTTCGTCCTTGATGCGGTGGACCGTCGCGAGATCGACCTTCTCGTCGCCGGCGAGCGCCGAGACGGGAAGAAGCGCGATGAGGAGCGCGACGGTGCGTCGCGCGAGGTACGAGCGTGATTGAGTCATCGAAAGCCCCCGGACGCCGGCCTTGCGGCGGGCACGAGGCGCGAGACTAACACGCTGCAATGGTGGGAGGCCGTGGGTGACGCCGCCGTCGCCCACGGCCGACGATCAAAGGAGACCAGCGTCCCCTCTAGGCGCTCGGCGTCATCCCCATCGCCGCCGCGACCTTCTTGCGCACGGCTCGGCGCACGACCCGGGCGACCTTGCGGACCCGGCGAGCCTTCCTGCGGGTGGTCCTGCGGCCCGTGCGGGCCTTCTTGCGGGCGGTCTTACGGGCGACGCGACCCTTCCTGCGCGTGACCTTCCGGGCCACGCGGCCCTTCCTGCGTGTGACCTTTCGCGCCACGCGCGCACGCTTGCGCGCGACCTTTCGGCCGGCGCGGCCCTTCTTGCGAGCGACGCGTCGTGCGACCCGACCGGCTTTTCGAGCTACCGCCATCGAATCCTCCCGCCTTCTTTCGAAGGCTCGTACCCGCGCGCGGCTGGATGCATCGTGCGGTGTCTGATCGTAACAGCGAATGGAGGATTAGGACTGCCTCGCCAGCGAGAAGTAATGCTTCGGGTGCGACGGGGCGTACAGCTCCTTGAAGTAGATGCCGGCGCGGCGAACGCCGCGGCGGCCATGATCGCGGGCATGAGCATGGACGATCCCCCTCGGTGGGGTAATACGTCCCGCTCGCGTTTTCGTTGCCGTCAGAGCGCGACGGTGAGCGCCTCGCCTTGCATCACGAAATGCAGCGCCGCGCCCTTCGTCCGCGAGATCTGCAGATCGTAAGTCTTCGAGAGGTAGGTCTTCTTCGCGCCGTACACCTTGGCGGTGAGCCGGTGCGTCCCCGCCGCGACCTGGATCGGATCCCACGTCGTGGTCTGGGAGATGAACAGCAACGGTTTCTGGAACGGCTCGTTGAAGATCGGGGCGCCGTCGAGCAGGACGACGAGGTTCCCCTGCCTCAGCGTGCTCTTGATGCTGATCGTGATGGGAGTCGTCGGCCCTGCGGCCGTCGCGGCCGGCTTCGCCGTCGTGCTCGCCGCGGGGGTCGCCGGCACGGCGGCGAGCGGCGTCGCCGTCGAGCACGGGCCGAGCGCCGGGCTCGCCGTCGTCTGCCACTCACGAATCGACCGAGCCGGCGCCGGCGCGGATCCCGGCGCCGCGGCCGGCGTCGCCAGCGTGGCTCCTGCAAGCGTGCGTCCGGTCGGCGCGACCGCCGGATTCGCTGCGGGCGCGACGGGCGCGGGTGGCGCCGGCGGCGCCATCCACTCGCGAATCGATTGGGCCGGAGGCTTGGGGGCGTCGGGCTGATCGCCCGCGTGCGACGGCGATATCGTCGTGCCCAGCGCAAGCATCGACAGACCGGCGAGCATTCTCGTGCGGAGCATGGTGAGGTCCTCCCGTACGCGTCGAATATCGGCGTCCGAAGGGCGCCGCGCAGCCACGCTTTTCTTCACCGCGAGTTCAGGTTCGTTATCGAGGCGGGGTGTATTTTTGTGATTGGGCATCAGCACCTCGACGCCCCCGGCAATAGCGCATCGTCAGGGTCGTCACACGCGGATGCCGGGATGACAAGCGAACTTGACAACCCCTGCGGGCGCCTCTACGATGCCATGGAAAGTTGACTTGACATGGCGACGACGATTCAAAACCGGGTCCGGGACCTCCGCACGGCTCGCGGGTGGACGCAGCAAGAGCTGGCGGATCAGGTCGGCGTGTCGCGGCAAAGCATCAACGCGATCGAGTGCGAGCGCTACATTCCGAGCCTTCCCCTGGCGCTGACTTTCGCGCGGGTCTTCGCATGCTCGACCGACGCCATCTTCACGTTGTCCAGGAAGAAGGGATCATGAGCCTCCTAGAACGGTTCGTCGACGAGAGATTCCTCACGCACCGGTTGCGCTCGACGAGCATCGCCGGAATGGCCGGAGTGCTGACGGCGTGGGGCATCTTCATGTACCGCTATCTGGCGCAGAGCCGCTTCAGCGCCGATCTGTTTGCCGTCATCGCCGTCATGGCGGTCGCGAAGCTGGCGGCGATGGCCTGGTTTTACTCGAGACACTGAGGAGAACACCGTGATCCAGAACCCACGCACGATCTTCCGTCTCGCGATGGCGTCGCTCTTGGTCATGCTCGTGTGGCCGAGGGTGGTCGGTCCATTCTTGAAGCTCGGCACCGACTGGAGCGACGGCCTTCGCGGCCTTTTCCTCGGGCTGACGATCGGCTTGCTCTTCGTCTCGATGCGGCTGAAATCGCGCGGGCAGCGAGAGCAACGACCCTAGGTCCGCCCCGCCCACGAATACCCGCTCTTCGACAGCGGCAGCTTGCGGACCCGCTCGCCGGTCGCGGCGAAGATCGCGTTCGTGATCGAAGGCAGTACCGGAGGCAGCGCCGGCTCGCCGAGGCCGGTCGGCGGGTTGTCGCTCTCCAGGAAGTGCGCGTCGATCGCCGGCGGCGCCTCGGACATGCGCAGCGGCATGTACTCGGGGAGGCTCCCCTGCACGGCGCGCCCGCGGTCGAAGGTGATCTCGAGCCTCATCACCTGGCTCAGGCCGTCGATCACGGAACCTTGTACCTGCTGCGTGGCGCTGCTCGGATTGATGATCGGCCGGCCGATGTCCATCGCGACCCAGACCTTGTTGACGCTCACCGCCTTGTTCTGATCGACGCTCAGCTCGGACACGATGGCGCAGTAGCCGTAATGGCAGAAGTGGCCGGCGATACCGAGGGCGGTTCCGTCGGGCAGCAATCTCGCACCCCAGCCCGCCTTCGAGGCCGCCAGTTCGTACACGCCGCGCATGCGCTTCGGGTTGAAGCGCGCCAGGGCGTTCCCGCCTTCTTCTTCCGGGAGCGGGGTCGCGTCGAGCATTGCGAGGCGGAACTGGAGCGGGTCCTTGCCGGCCGCGGCGGCCAGCTCGTCGAGGAACGATTGGATGACGAAGCAGATGCCGTTGTCGCCCGGCGCGCGCAAGGCGCCGGTGGGGACGCCGAGCGGCATGACGGAGGAGTGTAGGGTGAAGTTCGGGATGAACCGCGCCGGGAACTGATCGCCGCCCATGCCCGCGGAGCGTGCGAAGCGCTCGCCCTCGCCGAAGCTGATGAAATGGTCGCGCCAGGCGACAGGCTTGCCGGCCGCGTCGACACCGGCCTTCAGATAATGGAAGCCGGCCGGGCGATAGAAGTCGTGACGCATGTCGTCTTCGCGCGTCCAGAGCAGCTTCACCGGGGCCTTCATCTTCTGCGCGATGGCCGCGGCCTCGACCATGTAGTCGTTGTTCAGCCGGCGGCCGAAGCAGCTTCCCATGCGCGTGAGGTGGATCGTGATGTCGCTCTCGGCGACGCCGAGCGTCTGCGAGACCAGCTCCCGGCCGCTTTGCGGTGTCTGCGTCGGCGCCCAGATCTCGAGCTTCGATCCGTTGAAGCGCGCGGTGCAGTTCATGACCTCCGCCGAAGCGTGCGCGAGGAACGGGTAGAAGTAGGCAGCTTCCACGGTCTTCGCGGCGGAGCCGAGCGCGGCGTCGACGTTGCCGTCGCTGCGCAGCGTGCGCGCGGGCGGCTTTCCCGACAGCTCCTCCGCGCGGCGCGCGAACTCGTCGGTGCTCTGGTCGGTCTTGGCGCCTTCGTTCCACTTCACCTCGAGCTTGCCGCGGGCCTTCTGCGCCGCCCACCAGCTGTCCGCGACGATCGCGACGCCGCCGAGCAATCCCGCGAGCCCGGATTGGCCTTCGATGACGAAGGCGCTTCTCACGCCCGGCATCGCCTTGATCGCGTCGAGGTTGGCCGAGACGACCTTCCCGCCGAAGACCGGGCACTTCTCGAAGACGGCCGCGAGCATCCCCGGCACGACGACGTCGATCCCGAAGAGCGGCTTGCCGGTGACGATCGCGAGGTTGTCGACGCCCGGAGTGGGGCGGCCGATGATCGTGAACGCCTTCGGGTCTTTGAGCGTGAGCGTCGCGAGATCCGGCGGCGACAACCGTGAGGCGCTCGCCGCAAGCTCGCCGTACGTCGCCGCGCGCTTCGTCGGGCGGTGCGTGACGTGGCCCCCGGCCGTGGTGCACTCGGACTCCGGCACCTTCCACCGCTGCGCGGCGGCGCGGACGAGCATGAGGCGCGCCGCGGCGCCCGCCTGGCGCATCGGCAGCCATTGGTTCGGCACCGCCACGCTGCCGCCGGCGAATTGATCGCCGTATTTCTCGTCGTAGTCGGCCTGCTCGACCCGGACGTCCTTCCAGTCCACGTCGAGCTCGTCGGCGATCAGCATCGGCAGCGTCGCCTTGATGCCCTGCCCGACCTCGGGGTTCTTTCCGATGATCGTGATCGCCCCGCCGGCGTCGATGCGCACGAAGGCGTTGAGGATGGAGGACGAAGCGGCCGAATCCTTGGCGAGCGTGTGGACGCCGAGCAGCATCCCGCCGCCGGCGATGGCGCTGACTTTCAGGAACGTGCGACGCGGGACCGCTGTGATCTCCACGGCGGCGCTCTACGCCCGGCCCGAGGCCCTGCGCACCGCCTCGCGGATCCGCAGGTAGGTGCCGCACCGGCACAGGACGCCGTCCATCGCCGCGTCGATCTGCGCGTCGGTCGGCTGGGGCGTCCTCGCGAGGAGGGCGGCGGCCGTCATGATCTGCCCCGCCTGGCAGTAGCCGCACTGCGGAACGTCGACCGCCATCCATGCCTTCTGGACCGCATGCGTTCCGTCGCCCGAGAGCCCCTCGATCGTCGTGATCCGTTTCCCGGCGACGCTACCGACGGTCGTGACGCAGGAGCGCGTCGCCTCGCCTTCGACGTGCACGGTGCACATGCCGCAGACCGACATGCCGCAGCCGTACTTGGTGCCCTTGAGGTCGAGAACGTCGCGCAGCACCCAGAGGAGCGGCATGTCCGCCGGCGCGTCGACCGTCCGTGGCTGCCCGTTGACGTTGAGCTTGACCGGCATCGCGTCACCTCCCCCGTCGAGGTTAACGCGAGTCGGACGAGGCAGCGAGCCGATGTCGTGCCGGCTCGCTGCCTCGTGATGACGAGCTAGCTTATGGACAGGCGTTCGCGCTCGCCGCGATCTCCGCATCGCGGCTCTGGACCTGCTTCGGCGAGCCGTCGTCGTAGGTCCCGCCGCCGCAGACGTTCCTCACCCGGACCAGGTAATAGAGCGGGCCGCCGGGCGGAATCGCGGCGCCGATGTCCCAGGACGTGCCGTTCAGGTTGGCCACTTCGCAGCCCGCGGACGTGAAGTTGCCACCCGAGCTTCGAAGGTTGTTGATGTTGCCGTGCACGACGTCGTAGCCGCTGGCGCCTGCAATCGAGGTCCAGGAGAGCAGCGACTTCGTCGGCATGGTGAGCACCGGTATGCCGGTGGGAGGCGTGCCGGGATCGACGACGCCGTCGCAGTTGTTGTCGATGCCGTCGCACAGCTCCGGCATCCCCGGGTTGATGTTCGGGTTGTTGTCGTTGCAGTCCTCGCCGGCGGGGTAGCCGTCGCCGTCGGCATCCGTGAGGCACGTCGCGTCGACCTCGAGTGCCAGATCTCGGTCGATGTCGTCGTTGTAGGCGCCACCGTCGACCCAGGAGAAGCCGACGAAGCGGAAGCGGTACGGGTTCGAGCGAATCGCTCCCTCCGAGGCCGAGATCGCGTAGGCGCCGCCGCCGCTCCCAGGCTCCATCGTGGCGTAGATCGACAGCCAGTACGTCCCGGCCGACAGGCGTTGGGTGACGTTGAAGTTGGGCTCCCAGAGCTTGCCGTCGGCCCGATGGCCGAGCGATTGTCCCGGGACGACGCACGTTCCGCCCGCCGAACAGTCCGTCGCGGCGACGCACATCGTTCCCGGGCTGTTCGAGCAGTACGAGTGCACCGTCCAGTTCCCGATCATCGTCCCGGGATAGCCGGAGGCGTCGTGGTAGAGGTGCGCGACGGCATCCCATTCCTTCGACGCGTCCTGGAGGACGCCTCGGAACGCGGTGACGTCGCAGACCTTCCCCGCGGGCACCACGAAGTCCTCGGCGCTCTCGCGTGTCGACACGCCCGGAACGTCGACCGCCTGACTTTGGGAGATGAGGTCGACCTCTCCGTTCGTCCAGAAGGTCCCGGGATTGCCGAGGTACTCGTACGCGCCCAGGTCGCAAGCGACCTCGGGATCGCGGAACATGCCGCGGACGTCGTTCGCCGCGCAGGTCGACGGTGCGCCGGCGTCGAGGGCCGGCGAGCCGGGCTTGACGCGCAGGTCGGACCCGGGAACGCGGAAGAGGGGATCGACGTTGAGGATGCCGGTGCCGCCGGGATACCCGCCCTGCACGATACTCGTCGAGACGGCGGCGGCCGCGCCGCTGATGTCGCCCCCAGTGTTCCCCCAAAGGATCGAGTTGCGGATCGTCACGGTGCTCGGCGTGAAGACGTAGATTCCGCCGCCGCTCGTCGGCGCGGAGTTCGCGCTGAGCGTGACGTTGTTGAGGCGCAGCGCGGCTTGCCAGTCGAAGACGCCGCCCCCGATGTCGGACGTCGCCTGGTTGCCCTGGAATTCGACGCTGTCGAGGACGACCGAGCCGACCGTGGTGCCCAGCCACGACGAGAGGCCGCCGCCGCGCGTTCCCTGGTTCGCGAGGAACCTGGAATTTTCGATGTGCGGCGTCCCGCCCTCCGTGAAGAGGCCGCCCCCTTCGCTGACGGCGGTGTTCCCCTGGAAGGTGATGAACGTGAGGCGAGGGCTTCCGTTCTCGTTCCACATCCCGCCGCCCTTGTTGTTCGTCGAGTTGTTCACGAGCGTGATGTGCTGGAGGCTCGGCGCGCCGCTCTCGTTGTAGATCCCGGCGCCCCTCTGGACGGCGAAGTTCTGCTGGACGACGAGCTGCCGCAGCGTCGGATAGCCTCCAAGGATCAGGATCCCGGCTCCGCGCTCGTAGGGGACCGTGGGCCCGTCGGCATGGCCGAAGCTCACCGTGAAGCCGTCGAGCACGGCGCTGTCGTCGATCGTCGCCGCCGCGCTGACGACGTTGTAGCTGTTGTCGCCACTCGTGGCGGCCGATCCGATGTTCCCCGACAGGATCGAGACATGCGCCTGCGGATCTCGAGTACCTCCCCCGTGCGGGTAGCCCCCGAGCATCGTCACGCCGTTCTTCAGCAGGAAGGCGCCGGTGCGGTCGCCCGAGTGCACGTGGGTGAAGGTGTTCCAGTCCGGCAGGTAGGTCCCTTCTGCGATGAGGATCCTCGCTCCCGGCGTCGCCAGCTTGATCGCTTCGTTGAGCTCCTTGAATGCGTTGGCCCACGAGGTCCCGTTGTTGAGCCCGGCGGCTGTGCTGTCCACGTAGTAGACCTGATTCATGGCATCGAGGGCGGCCTTCAAGTTGGGGAGCGGCCCGAGGTGGCGGGCCCCGGCCTGCGCCGTTCCCGTCGAAACGAGGAGGCTCTTGATCAGTGCCGGCGGGGCGGGCGTCTGGTTCTGCTGCTTGTGCGCCTGCTCGAGGAGCGCGACCGCGCCGGTGATCATCGGCCCGGAGCTCGAGCTGCCGCTGAAGTCCGAGCGGTAGTAGACGTTCTTCCCCTCGGCCGAGTAGAGGAACGGGCCTGTGGGATAGGCGCCGGTGGTCACGACGGAATCGCCCCAGCCCTGGAGATCGACCGTCGCGCCGTAATTGCTCCACGATTGATAGCTGCGCGGCGTGGCCATGTGCGGCGACTGCCCTCCGGTGACGAGGAGCGCGCCCGAATCGTTCTGGAGGAGGAACGGCCAGTGGTTGTCGTTGCCGGTCGAGTACACGGGATCGTCGAGGTTCTGGCCGCCGTTGCCGGTGGTCTCCACGACGTTGATGCCGTTCGCGACGAGCGTCAGGATGGCGTCGTAGACGGGTTTCGACCATTCCATGGGGACGTAGTTCTGTCCACCGAACGGTCCGACCATCTGCTGCTCGATGAGCACGACGTCGCCGGCGGACATCGCGGCGCCGCATTCCATGAGCGGACGGACCACGCTGTAGCCGATGTCCGTGGAGGCGCCGGCGAGGAAGCCGGAGACGCCGTACGAGATCCCCGTGGTGCCGGTACCGTCGTTCTTCGAGGCGATCTCCCCCCACACGCCGGTGCCGTGATCGTCGCCGAACGGATCCCAGGGGATGCGCCCGACGACGCTGATGGGCGGCAGGTCCACATGGTTGAAGTTGATCCAGTACTCGACGTCGCACACCTTGACGCCCGAGCCGGTCCAGCCGCGGGACCAGGCGTTGCGCGCATCGATCCCGTTCGGCGCGGCGTCGAGGTAGTCCTGGTAAGGGTTGGCCGGCGGCTGCGAGTAGTCGGGTGCCGTCGGCGACTCTACGGGCTTGGGCACGAAGTACGCAGCCTCGACGCTCGGGTAACGCTCGAGAATCTCCTTCGCGTGCACGGCGGTCATCCCCGGAGGGAGCTGCAGGCGGAAGTAATTGTTGAGATCGGGGAGCGGCTTGGTGCGATTCGCCTGACCGTTCTGGCGCAGGCGGTCGAGCACCTCTTCGGCGACCGAGTGCGTGCGATCCCAGCTCTCCTCGCCGAAGGCGCCGAGGATGCCCCGGAGATCCGATTGGACGGAGGATTGGCCTCCGACATCGGTGGGGCGTCCCTGACGCAGGCGGACCGTCGTCCCCTCCTTGAACTTCACGTCGAGGAGATTCGGCTCGTAGCCGGAATCGATCACCGGAGGCGCCGCGAAGGCCAAGCCTCCGGCCAAGATGACGGACAGGACGACCGCGAGCTTCGTGATGTTCATGGGTCCACCCCCTTCTCGCGGGTCAATAACGGAAACGCTGACGCTTGTTACGGGGTGCGGTAAATTGACTCGGATGGGAGGGAACGACGACGAATTTCGGGGAAAGAAGAAGCTCTTCCAGACGACGCAGTGGAGTGTCGTCTTGCGGGCGGGCTCGGGCGAGGCGGAGCATGCAAACGCCCTCGCCACCCTCTGCCAGGACTACTGGCGTCCCGTGTACGCCTACGTCCGCTGGCGCGGGTACGACGCCGAGGTGGCCCGCGATCTGACCCAGGGGTTCTTCGCCGCGCTCCTCGAGCGACGCGGCCTCGAGCTGGCGCGCAAGGAGCGGGGCCGGTTCCGGGACTTCCTCCTCACGTCGGTCAAGAACTTCCTCGCGCACCACCACGAGCGGGAGCAGGCGCTCAAGCGAGGAGGTGGCCGCTCTCCGGTCCGCCTCGACGCCGACCCCGAAGCCTCCCTCGCGGGAGTGCCCTTACCTGCCACCCACGAGACACCCGAGAAGATCTTCGAGCGGCGCTGGGCGATGACCGTCCTCGATCAGACGATGCTCGATCTCGCCGCCGACATGGAGCGCGAGGGGCGCGTGGAGCGGTTCGACATGCTCCAGCCCTACCTCGTGAGCGATACCGAGCCGCCCCACGCGGACCTCGCACGCGAGCTGAAGATGTCGGAGTCCGCGGTGCGGGTCGCGCTGCACCGGCTGCGGCACCGTTTCGGTGAGGCCCTGCGCGACCGCGTCGCCCGCACCCTCGAAGACCCGAGCCGCGTCGAGGACGAGCTGCGCTATCTCATCGGCCTTGTCGGCGCGTAGTAAGAAAAACTTGGTTACTGTCCCCTTACGACCTTCCGAACCTGATCGAACCAGTTGAGGATCTCCACGACACGGTCGCCCGGATACTGGGCGGCCACCGGCCTCACGCCGAGGAAGCGCTCGCCGTCGGCGGCGAACCCGTTCAGCTCGACGAAGTCCGAGGGGATCTTCACGAGATCCCTCGGTAGGCCGGCCGAGATCCCGCTCGCGGTCGCCGAGAGCGGGACGGACATGAGCCAACGATCCGGTCCTTCTTCGCGCACGTACACCAGCTCGTTCCCGCGAGGAGACCAATGGGGCAGGGTGCCTCCGCCGCGCGAGACCTGCCACGTTCCGTTCCCCGTCGGCAGCGGCCGGATGTAGACCTCCCAGTGCCCACCGACGTTCGTCTGATAGGCGAGCCAACGGCCGTCGGGAGAAACGGCAGGGCTCGCGGGATTGGTCTCTCCGAATCCCGTGAGGCGCCGCGAGTCTCCGCCTTCCGTGCGTGTGAGGTAGATGGCATCCGGTGCCAAGTGGACGACTCCCGGCCCCTCCTCCGTGCGAACGACGAGTCTCGCGAATTCGCCGTCGACGTCGATCGGAAGACGCCGGGGCGCGCCGGTCCCATCGGCGTCGGCCGCATACAGGTGCAGGGTGGCGCCCCCTTCCGCGTCGGAGGAAACGAGCAGCTGGCGCCCATCGGGAAACCAGGACCGGAGCGCGATATTTCCCGCGGACCTGGCACGGGTCGTCGATCGCCGGTCCAGGTCGTAGACGGCGACCGTGTCGGTGGCGCCGAACACCGTCGAAGCGATCCGCGTCCCGTCGGGTGACAGGATCGGCCGGTAGTAGGGCTCCAGCGGAGCCCCCACGGACGTGACGTTCCCCCGCCGGTCGAGCCAGACGAGCTCGTTGCGCGCGATGTCCTCGCCTCCTGGGACGAAGACGATCGCCCCCGCATCGGAAGCGACGGCGAACTGCGCGGCGCCGCTGCCCGGCGACGTCATCACGTTCGACAGGATGCGGACCGGTGGCCCGGTGACTTTCTCAGACCGGAGGTCGAAGGGCACCGCCACGATGGCGCCGTCCCGCGCGTAGACGATGTGGCCGGTCGGGAGGTACCTGGCGAACGACCCGCCGCGAATGAGCGTCTTCCAGGACTTCGTGTCGAGGTCGAGCAGGGCGATCTCGCCTTCGTCGAACGACGTGATCCCTTCCTTCTTGATCGTGAAGAGCAGGTGGCGGCCGTCGGGAAGCGCGGACGGCCAGCGGTGGGACACCTCTCCCTTGGAGGTGTCGGGAACGGTGAGCGTCAGGGCCGCGCCACCGTTCTCTCCCACCATCATCAAGCCGGCTTTCGCCGCCGGAGAGAAGACGATCCCCCGTTGCGTCCAGGCGGCCCCCTTCATCCCACCCACGCTGAGGTTCTCGGTGATGAGGGTCGGCGAAGCGCCGTCGAGACTGACCTTGTAGAGGCCGCGCCCGGAGAAACCGAGCCACTTGCCGTCCGGAGAGAAGAACGGGTCGAAGGCGGCGTTCGCCGCATCGGGTGAGGCCACACACCGGGTGGCGATCTCGTCGGCCCGGCGCACGCAGATCGACCAATCGATCCCGTTCGTCCGTGGCGTCTTTCCGAAGTAGGCGATCGTCATCCCGTCGGCCGTGACGGCCACGCTCGAGTGGTCCGAGGCGCGAAAGCCCGGGTGAGCCGGATCGGTGACGTCGACCCTGAGCGGGATCACGGGCGCGTTGCCGGCGTGGATGTCCGGACCGGAGCGCGGGGCCCTCATCGCGATCGCCGCCGACACGACGGCGGCGACGACCGCGAGACCGGCGATGCTCCACGGGAAGATGTCGCGGCGGCGGCGTGGAACCGATTTCGTCGCGGCTACGGCGCCGGAAGAGGTCCACTCACGCCCCTCGCGGACGCGCTCGAGCTCGATTCGCAGGTCGCCGGCATCGCGGAGACGGCGCGTCGGGTCTTTCTCCAGGCATCGCTCGATCAGCTCGCGCAGACGCGCCGGCGTGCGAGACGGAAGGGCCTCCCAGCTCGGATCCCACTCGATGATCCTGACGAGCACGTCCGTCGCGGTATCGCCCTCGAACGCGCGCTTCCCGGCGAGGCATTCGTAGAGCACGCAGCCGAGCGACCAGATGTCCGTGCGCCGGTCGACCGGGCGGCCGCGCGCCTGCTCGGGACTCATGTACGGAACGGTCCCGATCACCATCCCGGGCTTCGTGAACTGCAGGCTCGCCGTCCGCGACAGACCGAGATCCTCGGCGGCCGGCTCTTCATCGAGCGCCTTCGCCAGACCGAAATCGAGGATCTTCACCTTTCCGTCCGGCGTGATCATGACGTTCGAGGGCTTGAGATCCCGGTGCACGATCCCGCTCTCGTGCGCGGATTCGAGGCCGTCGGCGACCTGGGCGAACACCGACAACGCTTCGTCGATCCGCATGGGACCAGATTTCAGCCGATCGGCCAGCGAGTGCCCCTCGACGAGCTCCATGACGAGGAAGTGCGTGTCGTCGTCGAGCTCCTCGAAGCCGTAGACGGCGGCGATGTTCGTGTGGTTGAGCGAGGCGGCGACACGCGCCTCGCGCCGGAACCGCGCGTTGCGCTCCGGGTCGTTCGCGACCCTCGCCGGCAGCACCTTGATCGCCACCTCTCGATCGAGACGGTCGTCGTGCGCTCGATAAACCTCTCCCATCCCGCCGCGTCCCAGACGCGAGACGATCCGGTAAGACCCGAGCTGATCGGGAGCCGACGCTTCGAGGCCGAGCCCGAAGAGACATTTGGGGCAGGGCTGGCCGGCGGGCCGCTCGGTGCCGCACTTCGCGCAACGGACGATCGGCTCGCTCGACACCGTGGGATTTTAGCGTGCCGGAGCGCCCCGCGCGGCTCGTCCGCACGGGGCGCTCATTTCATTGCTTGCTCGTGAAGAGGCGCGCGAGCTCGCCGTATCCTTCCTTATCGAGATTCTCCACCGGGATGAAACGTAGGGCGGCCGAGTTCATGCAGTAACGCATCCCCGTCGGCGCCGGACCGTCGGCGAAGACGTGCCCCAGATGGGAGTTCGCGAGCTTGCTGCGCACCTCGGTCCTCGACATGGTCAGACTCCGGTCGTCCTGTGTCGCGATGTGCTTCGGATCGATCGGCTTCGTGAAGCTCGGCCAGCCCGTGCCCGAGTCGAACTTGTCGCGCGAGCTGAAGAGCGGCTCTCCCGAGACCACGTCGACGTAGATGCCGTCCCTGTGGTTGTCCCAGTAGGCATTGTGGAAGGGAGGCTCGGTCCCCTCCTTCTGCGTGACGTTGTACTGGAGAAGGTCGAGCTTCGCCCGCAGCGTCTCATCGGCCGGCTTCTTGAACCCATCGCCGGTCCATGCCGTGACCGACTTCGTGCGCCGATGGCAAGCGGCGGATCCGCCTTTCTCGACGTACTGCTGATGGTAGGCCTCCGCTTTCGTGAACGTCGCCGCCGGAACGATCTCGGTGACGACAGGTGCTGCGAGCTCACCCGACGACGCGAGCCGCTTCCGCGACGCTTCGGCCCGGGCCTTCTGGTCCTCCGTGAAATAGAAGATGACCGAGCGGTACTGGCTTCCGTGGTCCGGACCCTGACGGTCGGGAGTCGTCGGGTCGTGGATGCTCCAGAAGAGATCGAGCAGCTCGTCGTAGGAGACGAGCGCCGGATCGTACTCGACCTCGACCGTCTCGGCGTGTCCCGTCATGTCCGTGCACACCTGCGCGTACGTCGGGTGCTCCGTGTGACCGCCCATGAATCCGACCGCGGTCGCGACGACCCCCTTCTGCATGCGGAACTCCTGCTCCACACCCCAGAAGCAACCCGCGGCGAAGGCCGCGAGCTGTGTCGGCTGCGCATGCCCCGTCGCCTGGCGCGTCGCGAAGAGACCGCTCGCCGTCGGCCGCGGTTGCTCTCCCGACGCCGCCACGAAGCGCACTGCCAGGACGGCCAACCCGCCGAGCACGAGCGTCCATCCGATTCTCTGCAGGTACATCGTCAGCTCCTCGCCGGGGGAATTGTTCCCGGCTCGTAGAGGAGTTCGACGGACCCTCCGAAAGGGTTACAGCGGGGGCGGTGTAACCATTCTTCGCTCCCGATCGAATTTCCGATAGCATGAACCAGCATGACCGAGGAGCGTGATGAGAGGCGTCTCGCAGCCCTCATGGCGCGGTGGCAGGCGGGTGATCCCGGCGCGTTCGATGAGGTCTACGCTGCGACGGCCGGCGCCGTTACCGGATACCTGGGTCGCTGGTTCGGCTCGGCCGCGGCCCCCGATCTCGTGCAAGAAACCTATCTGCGCGTGGTCGAAGCACGGCGGACCTACCGGCCGGACATGCCGTTCCGCCCGTGGCTCTTCGCGATCGCGCGCCACGTCGCCCTCGACGCCCATCGCCGCCGGAAGCGCCACGCGTCGCGGGAGCTGGTCACCGACGAGCTGCCCGAGGTCCCCGTTCGCGCTTCTGCGGAAGAGCACGTGAACGGCGGGCGCCTCGTCGAGTCCTTGCGAAAACTCCCAGCCGGCCAGGACGAGCTCGTTTGGCTCGCCAAGGTCGAAGGCATGACCTCGACCGAGATCGGAAGGATCGTCGGCGCCTCACCCGGCGCGGTGAAGGTGCGCCTGCACCGTGCGCTCAACCGGCTCAAGAGCCTGGTCGATCACGAACGGAGCGACCGGTGAGCCACAAAGAGCAGCCGGTCCCTCCGATGTCGGACGCGCTGCGCGCGGCGGTGCGCGAGCGCTCGAGCCCGGTGAAGCCGTTGCTTCCTCCCGGGCCGCGGGCCGCCTTGTTGACCGCGACGGGGATCCTGGTCGCGCTCGCCTTTGTCGCGGCCACCGGCGTGCGTGCGGATGCCGCAGCACTCGGGATGCCGATCGTGTGGGTCCCCGCCCTTGTCCGTCTCGCGGCCGCGGGGGCATGGATGCTCCTGATCGCGCGAGAAGCGACTCCGTCGGAAGGTGTTTCCGCTCCGGTGCGGATCGCCGCCTTCGTCTCGGTCCCTGCGCTCCTCCTCGTGTCGGCGTTCGTGGTCGCTCGCGCCGGAGGCAACGGCGCGGGTCTCACGCCCATGATGTGCTACGGGAAGGTGGTCGCGCTGGCGATCCCGGCGATGGGCGCCGCCCTGTGGCTGCTGCGGCGCGCCTTCCCGCTGCGCCCGATCCTCGCCTACCTGGGAGCGGGCCTGGCCGCGGGCTTGATCGCGGAGACGGCGTTACACCTGACCTGTCCCTCGACGAGCCCAGCCCACATGCTCCTCATCCATGGCGGCGCCGTCGCCACGGCTGCCGCATTCGGCGCCGTCATGGGAGCGGGGCGTCTACGGCGCGGAGCCCGCTGACTTCAGCCCCGTCAGATCGACATCGCCCGTGGTCGAGAAATGCGTGTGGGAAAGACCCGGGGAGTGGAACTTCCCCTTCATCTCGTAGTGGACCTTGTCGAGGGAGGAGCCGGCGAAGAGGCCCATCGCCTGCTTGATCATGTTCATCGCGGAGATGGTGATCGGGACGCTGACGACCGCCTCCCCGAAGCGCGGGACGCTCCCCGTCTCGTCGGATACACCGCTGGCGAACGATTTTCCCTGCACGGCCATCTGCACGGCCATCCCGTTGTAGTCGACCGGCGCGTCGTTGGGGTTCTGCACGCGAAGCTTGACCATCATCCGCATCTCGAGCCCCTCGGAGTGATCGAGGGGCTCGATGCCGGCGACGGTCACGATCAGCGGGTCGCGGTGCGGGATCGAGGCACAGCCGGAGACGAGGAGCAGGCAGGCCAGCGCCGCGGACCGGGATGAGCGCATGGGCAGAGGATATATCGGGGAAGGTAATCCATTAATTCGTCAACAGTTGCGAGACTGTCTCGAGGTCCGCGGCACTCACGTCCGACACCGCGATCGACTCCATGCCGTCTTTCCGCCACTCGACCCAGTTGTAACCGAGGTGTGACCCCGAAGAGCGCGCGGTGTCCTTCTCCGTCGTCGGCCACACGAAGACGTTGATCACATGTTTGCGACGGGCATACACGACGACCGCGACGGTACGGCCCCGAATGACGTCGAGGCGACCCCCTTCCAGCGGAAATCCGTCGGTGGCGAGATCGCGGACGGGCGGCGCGAAGTCGATCCTACCGTCGAACCACGGCTTCACGGTGTGCTGGTCGGTCGAGACGACGTCGATCAGATGGCCAGGCTGGAGCGAGCGCAAGTGCGCGTCGACGATCGATGAGATCGCCGGGTCGTTGCGCGCGCCGATCAGGCCATCGAGCTGCCTCCATCCGACCATGACGACGAGCAAGAAAGAAGCCGCGAGGGCGAGAGCGCGCCATGCGTTCGCGCTCGGGGCTTGGGTGGGGCCCCGGCGGTTCGGCGCCGCGAGCTCGGCCTCGAGCCTCCGGCGCAGCGTCTCGGGCGCTCGTTCGCGGAGGTTCGACGCCCTGAGCGACGACCGCAGCGCCCTTTGCGCCGCGAGCGCCCCGGCGCAATCGGGGCACGATTCCAAATGGCGTTCGAACTCCACGGCGCCCGCGGCGTCGAGCTCGCCGTCGAGGTAGGCGTGAAGGACCGACGACGTGCGCTCGCAGCTCAAGAACGGCCTCCTTCGCGACCGGCGATGAGCGAGCGCTTCAGCTTCTCTCTCGCGCGGGCGAGGCTGGACATGACCGTGCCGATCGGAAGCTCGGTGATCGCCGCGATCTCCTTGTAGGAGCACTCCTCGAACTCGCGGAGCACGAGGACCTCGCGGAACTGTGCCGGGAGGCTCTCGAGTGCGCGCATCAGGCGGTCTCGGTCGTCGCCGGCGATCGCCAGAGCTTCCGGCGTTCCGTCCGATTGCGGATGAAGCTCCTCGTCGAACTCGGTCGCCGAGTCCGCCGGCCCGTGCTTCTGAAGCCGCGTGTAGCAGGTGTTGCGCACGATCTGAAGCAGCCACGCGCGCGCGTCGCCGCCTTGATAGCCGCGGAAGAAGCGCAGCGCGCGAAGCGTCGATTCCTGCACCGCGTCCTCGGCCTCGGTCCGGTCTCGCAAGAGCCACCTCGCCAGGTTGAAGGCCGCGTCGAGATGCGGGAGCACGAGCCGCTCGAAACGCGCCCGTTCGACCGCGTCCAACACGTCCTCCGCCGCCCGATCGACACGTGAACTCATAGAGGAGACCGTCGCCGCCGCAATTCTATTCCCGCGTCCGAACTTTATTTCGCAAACGTGGAAAAGCGCCGGCGCGAAGGAATACCCGCCTTCCGGACCCGGTCTAGACCATCGAACGCGAACGGCAGAACGAAGGAGAACACCATGATCGATGACAAAGACAGCACGAACGACCTGATCGTCGACGACCACCACGACGACGGCGTCGACCGCCGCGGGTTCCTGAAGTGCATGGCTTGGGCGGGGGCCGGGGCGCTCTACGTCATGCAGGGCGGCGTGCTGAAGTCGTACGCCATGGGGGCGTCGGGACGCTCCGACATCCCGGCCGGGGAATTGAGCTTCGTCCAGATCAGCGACAGCCACATGGGGTTCAACAAGGCCGCCAACACGGACGTCGTCGGCACGTTGAAGACTGCGGTCGACAAGATCAACGCTCTTTCGATCGCGCCGGAACTCATCCTCCACACCGGCGACATCAGCCACCTGTCGAAGCCCGAGGAGTTCGACACCGTCGACCAGGTCTTGAAGGGCGCCGTGGCGAAGGACGTCTTCTACGTTCCCGGCGAGCACGACGTCCTGAACGACGACGGCAAGCAGTACCTCGAGCGTTACGGCAAGGTCGCGAACGGCTCGGGGTGGTACAGCTTTGATAAGAAGGGCGTGCACTTTATCGGGCTCGTCAATGTGATGAACCTGAAGCCGGGCGGGCTCGGCTCGCTCGGTCCCGACCAGCTCGAGTGGCTGGAGCACGACGTCAAGCACCGGAAGGCGAGCACCCCGATCGTCGTGTTCGCGCACATGCCGCTGTGGTCGGTCTACCCCGAATGGGGCTGGGGGACCGAGGACAGCGCGCAAGCGCTGTCGTACCTGAAGAAGTTCGGTTCGGTGACCGTCCTCAACGGCCACATCCACCAGCTCATGCAGAAGGTCGAAGGGAACGTGACCTTCCACACCGCTGCGTCCACGGCATTTCCGCAGCCGCAGCCCGGAAAGGCCGATTCGCCGGGCCCGATGGTGGTCCCGGCAGGCGAGCTGCGCGGCCTTCTCGGCATCACTGACGTCAACTTCGTTCAGGGGCGCCACGCGCTCGCGATCGTCGACTCGTCGCTCAAGTGAGCGGAGTGGAACTCATCAACAGAACTTCAACCAGGAAAGAAGAGAGTGACATGAGAAAAGGAATCCAGAGAGCCGGCCGGATCGCCGCGATCGCGCTCGCCTCGACCTTGGTCATCGGGGGCTCCGCGAATCTCCTGGTGCAGGCGGACGCCGCGACCCCCGTCACCGCGGAAGTCAAGATCGACAACTTCAGTTTCGGCCCGGTGTCGCTCACGGTCGCGCCGGGAACCAAGGTCACGTGGACGAACCGTGACGACATCCCCCACACGGTCGTAGCGGACGACAAGACGTTCAAGTCCAAGGTGCTCGACACCGACGAGACGTTCTCGTACACGTTCGACAAGCCGGGGACGTACCCCTACTTCTGCTCGATCCACCCGCACATGACGGGACAGATCGTCGTGAAATGACCATCGGGTTCATCCCCTACTTTCTTTGACAAAGGAGTCCACCATGGGCAACCTCGGATTCAGCGAGCTTCTTCTGATTGGCGTCATCCTGCTGCTGTTCTTCGGCCCCTCTCGGCTCCCGGAGCTGGGCAAGAGTCTCGGAAAGGGCATTCAGGAATTCAAGAAGGCCACCCGCGAGATGACGGACGTCGTCACTGCCGCCGCGAGCGACGAAAAGAAGTGACGATGATCCCGCCGGGCCGAAGCACCTTCCGGGAGCACTTGGATGAGCTCCGCTCTCGCCTCCTCCGCGTCGTGGCGGCCGTCGGGGTGGCTTTCGTCGTGACCTATGGTCTTCGGGCGAAGCTCTGGGCCTGGGTGAGCCTGCCCCTGGGCAAGGTCATCGAGCGGCAGACGGCGGGCGTTCCGGCCCCCCCGAGCCCCTTCGGCTTCACGGATCCGGCCGAACCCTTTCTCAGCGGCGTGCGCCTTGCGCTCTGGGCCTCGGCCTTCCTCGTCGCTCCGGTGATCTTCCATCAGCTCTGGGGATTCATCGGCCCCGGGCTCTTGCCTCGGGAACGGCGCCTGACCATCCCGTTCGTCGTGGTTACGAGCCTCTGCTTTCTCGGCGGTTGCGCCTTCGCCTACTTCCAGGCGTTCGCCTTCCTGGCCGAGGTCCTCTATCGGGAAGCCGCGGCGTTCGGCCTTCGCCCCAACATCCACATGGGCGAGTACCTCGACCTCTTCCTCGGGACGGTGTTGCTGACGGGGGTCATGTTCGAGCTGCCCGTGCTCTTCTTCTTCCTTGCCAGGCTGCGGATCGTGACCGCCGGCTGGATGCTGAAGTATTGGCGCCATGCGACGGTGATCGTGGTCATCTTCAGCGCCTTCTTCACGCCGGGTGACGTGGTCGCCACCACGATCTTCTTCAGCGCGGTCCTCCTCGGCCTCTACTTGATCAGCATCGTCGTGGTCTGGTTTGCCCAGCCGACGCCAAGACCCGAAGCCGGCTGAGCCGGGATCACGATGCGAGGCTTTCTCGGCACCGGTGCCACGTTCGCCGCAGACCTGAACCTTCTCGTCCAGCTCGCGATGGGCGTGGCGCTCATCGTGGGCGCGCTGCTGGCGCGACGCGGGCGTTATGCCGCGCATGGGGTTTGCCAGACGACCGTCATGGTCCTCAACCTGGTCACGATCGTCTGGGTCATGGGCCCGTCGTTCCGCTTGCAGGTGATCCCACGGCTGCCGGCGGGCCTGGACCGACGTTACTTTGCCGTGGCGACCGTCCACGCTCTCCTCGGAGCGGTGGCCGAGATGCTCGGTCTCTACATCGTGCTCGTGGCCGGAACCAAGATCGTCCCAAAGCGGCTGCGCTTCACGAACTGGAAACGGTGGATGCGGTTCGAGCTCGGACTGTGGTGGGTGGTCATTCTGACCGGAGTCTTGACCTATGCCTGGTGGTATCAGGCGCTGCGGTCGCGTTGACCCGAGAATCGCCGGCGCCGAGAGCCACCTCCCTGGAGCCGGGGGCTACTTCAAGCTGGCGATCAGGTTCTGGCTGAGGCGCGTGTACTCGTCCTTCTCCTCGCCCTTTTCCTTCGCGGCGAGATCGAGCGCCTGCTTGGCCGCGGCCATCGCCCCGTCCTTGTCGCCGGCCTTCTTCAGGATCAGGCCCTTCCTGTAGATGAGCCACACGGCATCGGGCTGCTCCTTGGCGGCGGCCTCGATCCATTCCTTGGCCTGCTTCATGTCGAGGTCGTTCTCGTAATAGAACATCGCCGACGCGAAGTAAGGCTTCTTGCCGCTGCCGGCCATCGCCGCTTCGATCTGCGGCTTGATCTTCCCGACGACGTCCGTGTCGATCTCGACGGGAACGGCCGTCTTCTCCCACGCGATGACGAGGTTCGCCTTGCCCGAGCGGATGTCTTGCACGCCGATCGTCATCGTCTCGAGCGGCTCGGCGAGCGCGACCGGCTTCACCTTGATGCGCGCCAGGTCGTCCTTCTGGTTGTAGGTGTAAGAGCCCCACTCGTCGTTCACCTTGCTCAGGATCACGGTCCACTCGGACTCGCCGGGGATCGTGAACAGGCCGTACGAGCCCGCGGGGACCGCCATGCCGCCGACCTTGACGTCGGTGCTGAACGTGAGCTTGGTCGCGGCGTTGGCGCCGGTGCGCCAGATCTGGCCGTAGGGCAGGAGACCGCCGAAGATCTTGCGCTCCTTGACGCCGGGCCGGGAGTAGTCGACGGAGATGTCGGTCACACCGACGCGCTGCTTGAACGACGCGCTCGGGCTGGCCTGAGGGAAGTCGATCTTCTTGGCCTCTTCAGCGTGGAGGACCGAAGTGGAGATGGCGGCGATGGACACGACGAGAGCGATGATGGTTTTCATAACCGCGTATCTTAGCCCCAAAGCGCGGGCCTGTGTAGAATCGATGGCCGTCCGCCCACCAAGGAGAACCTGCATGGTCCGCTTCGTGCGCGCCGCCGTCCTCGTCGTTGCCGCCGCTCTCCCCGCGTTCGCCCAAGGGCTCGAAGTTCCCGCGCCCAGCTCGAAGGCCAGGGTCGAGCAGCGCGTCGGGCTCACCGATTTCTCGGTGGACTATTCGAGTCCGGCCGCCCGCGGCCGCAAGATCTTCGGCGGCCTGCTGCCCTACGACAAGCTGTGGCGTACGGGCGCCAACGCCTCCACCAAGCTCACCGCGAGCCGCGACTTCACGTTCGGCGGGAAGCCGGTGCCGAAGGGCACGTACGCGATTCTCTCGATGCCGGGAGCCTCGGGCTGGACCGTGATCCTGAACAAGAACCTCGAGATCGCGAACACGGACGGTTACGACACGAAGGACGATGTCGCCCGCGTCGAAGTGAAGCCGGAATCGATCCCGGCGCGCGAGCGGATGACGTTCCTCTTCAGCGACTCGACCGATGGCGCGACCCGCCTCGATCTCGAATGGGAGACGACGCGCGTGTCGGTGCCGATCACCGTGGACACCGCCGCGCAGGTGAAGGCCGGCATCGACACGACGCTCGGCGACGCATGGCGCCCCCACTACCAGGCCGGCCGCTGGCTGCTCGAGAACAACGGCGACGTCGACACGGCGATCAAGTACCTCGACACGTCGATCGGGATCCAGAGCACCTGGTGGAACAACTGGTGGCGCGCTCAGGCGCTCGCCAAGAAGGGGCGCACGGCCGACGCCATCGCCGCCGGAGAGCGGACCCTGGAGCTCGGCAAGGGGAACGCCACATTCGAGAACAACTTCAAGGCCGACGTGCAGAAGACGATCGACGGCTGGAAGAAGGCCAAGGCCTGACCGCGCGCAGCGTGTTCGAAGCCTACGTCGCGGGCTCCGCCGACGCGCTGTACGGCACGCACTTCGCTCGCCTTGCAGACTGGGACCGGGCGTCCCGCGTGGCGCGCCCGCTGGAGCCCCGGCTCGCCGCCGCCCTCGAAGCCCAGAACGCCGTCTACGAGAAGAGTCCCGCGCGCGATGCGCATCTGCGTGCGCTGCGCTCCGGAGCCTGTGCCGTCGTCACCGGCCAGCAAACGGGACTGTTCCTCGGTCCGCTCTACACGTTGTACAAGGCCGCGGCCGCGATCCGGCTCGCGAGGTGGCTCGCCGAGCGATGGAAGGCGCCGGTGGTGCCGGTGTTCTGGCTCCAGACCGAGGATCACGACGCCGCGGAGATCGCGGTGTGCCACATCGCGCGCGGCGCCGACCACCCGTTGACGCTCACCCTCCCGGTCGCGGAGGAATCGGTCTCGGTCGCGCACCGGCTGCTTCCGGACGAGGTGAGCCTGCTTCTGACCGAGCTCGCCGCCGCCGTCGCGAGCCTTCCCCACGGCGACGAGCACGTGGCGACGCTCTCCCGCCACTACCGCCCCGGTGCGGGCTGGGGCGCCGCCTTCGCCGGGGTTCTCGCGTCGCTGTTCGCCGAGGAAGGCCTGGTGCTCGTCGATCCGCGTGACCCGGCACTCGCTCCGCTCGCCGCCCCCGTGCACCGGCGTGCGCTCGAAGCATCGGCGTCGATCGCGCAGGCGCTCGTGGAACGCGCCGAGGCGCTCGAAGCTTCCGGATTTCACGCCGGCGTGCACGTACGACCCGGCGCTCCTCTCTCGTTCTTTCATCCTCAGGGGCCTCGCGCTCACCGCTCTCGTCTCGCCGAAGCGCCCGGCGGCTTCGTCGAGATCGGTGGCGCTCGGACGCGAACTCTTCCCGAGCTTCTGGACGCGCTCGATCGCTCCCCGGCCTCGTTCACCACGAGCGCGCTCTTGCGGCCGATTCTCCAGGACACGTGGCTTCCGACGATCGCGTACGTGGGCGGGCCCGCGGAGGTCGCTTACTTCGCGCAGCTCCAGCCGGTCTACGGGTTGTTCGACGTCGCGATGCCGATCGTCGTTCCCAGAACACAGCTCAGGCTCGTCGAGCGCCCGACGCGGCTCGCGCTCGCACGCCGCGGGCTGACCGCGGCCGAGGCGATCAAGCCGTTCGACGAGGCGATCACCCTCACGCTTCCTGCTCTCTCCGCGGCTTCGGACGGAGAGCGCCTGACCCAGCGTCTCGTCGCGGGGATCGATGGAATGCTCGATGCGGCCGCTCCGGAAGTTGCAGCGGCGGGCGAGCGCGCCGTGCAGGCCCTGGAGAAGACGCGCAAGACGATGCTGTTCTCGGCCGGGAAGCTGGGCCAGAGCCTGGACAAGGCGATCTTGCTGCGCGATCGCGAGACCGTCTCCGATCTCGAGATGATCCGGAGCCGCCTTCTTCCACGCGGCGTTCCGCAGGAAAGGTTCTTCGCGCCGGCGTCGTTCGCCGCCCGCTACGGCGAGCGCGCGTTCATCGATCGCATCCTGGCCGCGGCCGAGCCGTTGCGGACCGGCTTTCACGACGTCATCCTCTAGGGCCCCGCGATGAGCTCCCCTTACGGCATCGACGTCCTCGCCTTCGGCCCTCACCCGGACGACGTCGAGATCTTTTGCGGCGGCGTCGTGATCACGCTCGCTTCCCTGGGCTATCGAACGGGCATCGTCGATCTGACGCGCGGGGAGCTTTCGAGCCAGGGCACGCCGGAGCAGCGCGCGAAGGAGGCCGAGGCCGGGGCGAAGGTCTTGGGAGCCGCCTGGCGGAACAATCTTGGGCTGCCCGACGGGTTCATCGATGGCTCGGCGAGCTCACCGCATCTGCGGCCGGTGGTCGCGGCGCTCCGGAAGCACCGGCCGGAGCTCGTTCTCGTTCCATGGAACGAAGAGCGCCACCCCGACCACGTCGCAGCCTCCCTGCTGATCACCCGCGCGGTGTTCTTCGCCGCGCTGCCTCGCTTCGACGATGGAGCCGGAGGAGCGCCCTTCACGCCGCGGCAGGTGCTGCACTACGAGTTGCGCCACCGCATGCTCCCGACCTTCATCGTCGATACGTCGAGCGTCTGGGACAAGAAGGCGCAGGCGATCGCGTGCCACCAGAGCCAAGTCATGCGCCAAGAAGGCGGACCGGCCACTCTGATCAGCGCGCCGCTCGCGATCGCCGCCGTCGAAGCCCGCGATCGCTACCGCGGGAGCGAGATCGGCGTGCGCTACGGCGAGGCGTTGCGGAGCCCGCAAACGCTCGGCGTCGCCGACCCGCTCGCCTTCTTCCGGACGCACGCGTTCCCCGCGGCCCACGCCTTCGAGCCCGCCCGTTGAGCCGGCCACTCTCCATCGGCATCGTCTGCTTCTCGAGCCTCGGAGGAAGCGGCACCGTGGCGACCGAGCTGGCGACCGGCCTCGCCGAGCGCGGGCACACGGTTCACGTCGTCGTCAGCTCTCCTCTTCGCCGGAACCTTCCGCGTTCCGAACGGCTCCACGTGTACGAAGTGTCCGTGCCGCAGCATCCGGCGCTCGTCTACCCGCCTTACGGCTTGGCGCTGGCCTCTCGCCTCGTGCAAGTGGCGAACGACCACGGGCTCGACGTCGTCCACGTGCACTACGCCATCCCGCATGCGGCGAGCGCGTATCTCGCCCACCAGATTCTCGGACCGGCCGCACCGCGTATCGTGACCACGTTGCACGGCAGCGACGTCACGCAGATCGGGAGCGACCCGCACTATCTACCGACGACGCGATTCGCGGTGAGCCGATCGAACGGCGTCACCGTGCCGTCCGAATACCTGAAAGCCGAGGCCTACGCGCGCCTGGATCTCCCGGCCGGGCTCCCGATCGAGGTCATCCCGAACTTCGTCGACACCGCTCGCTTCGTCCCCGCGGTGAGGCGCGATCGCGCACACTTCGACTCGCTCTTCGATCCCGCCGACAGGGGCGCGCCGGTGCTGTTCCACGTCTCGAGCTTCCGCCCCGTCAAGCGCGTGACCGACCTCGCGGAGGTTCTGGCCCGCGTGCGCCGCAACGTCCGGGCACGGCTGGTCGTGGTCGGCGACGGGCCCGACCGAGCGAGCCTCCTCGAGCGCGCGGAGGCGCTCGGCGTGACGCGCAGTCTCGTGCTGCTCGGAGCCCGGCCGGAGTTCGTGAGCCATCTGCAGCACGCCGACGCGTTCCTCTTCCCCAGCGAGAACGAGAGCTTCGGCGTCGCGGCGCTCGAGGCGCTCAGCTGCGGCGTGCCGGTCCTCGCGTACCGCGTCGGGGGCATTCCCGAGGTGGTCACCGACGAGGTGGGCCGGCTCATCGAGCCCTACGACCCGGGCGCGATGGCGGCCCGCACTCTCGAAGTGATCTCGAGCCCGGACCTGCGCGCCACGCTCGGACGCGCCGCGCGGGCGCGCGCAGAAGAGCGTTTCCGCCGCGACGCCGCGATCGATCGTTACGACACCCACTATCGTCGCGTGCTCGAACGCACGCCGTCGGAGGCCGTGTGAGCCGTGTGCTTCGTCTCGTTTCAGTAGCCGCGATCCTGGCCGCTCCGGCCGCGGCCCAGGAGGTTCCGATGGACGCAGGACATCTCGCGCACGCCATGGATCGCCTCGGCGTGACCGCGCGCGTCCTCTACGTCGGGGCCCACCCCGACGACGAGAACACGCGTCTGCTTGCCTATCTCGCGAACGTGCGGCACGTCACCGCGGCCTATCTGTCGATGACGCGCGGAGGCGGCGGCCAGAACCTCATCGGCTCCGAGCTGGCGGACCTCCTCGACGTCATCCGGACCGAGGAGCTCCTCGCGGCGCGGCGCATCGACGGTGCCCAGCAGCGCTTCACGCGCATGAGGGACTTCGGGTACTCGAAGTCCGCCAAGGAGACGCTCGAGATCTGGGGCCACGATCAGGCCTTGGCCGATGTGGTGTGGGTGATCCGCACGTATCAGCCGGACGTCATCATCACGCGGTTCGACGAGAAGCCGCCGAACCACGGGCATCACACCGCCTCGGCGATCCTCGCGCGCGAAGCGTTCGCCGCCGCCGCCGATCCGGCCAAGTTTCCGGAGCAGCTCAAGGACGGCGTCAAGCCGTGGCAGGCCACGCGTCTCGTCCACAACTATCCCAACTGGAACGACGAGCCGCCTCCGAAGGACGCGATGAGCCTCGACGTCACCGCCTACGACGCCCGTCTCGGACTCTCGATCGGCGAGCTGGCGGCGCTCTCCCGCAGCCAGCACCGCAGCCAGGGGTTCGGCGTCTCGGCCGACCGCGGCGCCACGACCGAGCGGTTCGTTCCTCTCGCGGGCAAGCCGGCGACGAAGGACATCCTCGACGGTGTGCCGCTTGGCTGGGATCGATACGGGTCGAAGGGCGACAAGGTGGGACGCGCGCTCGACGAGGCCCGAACCAACCTCGCGCGCGACGAGCCCGAGCGCGCGGTGCCGGCTCTGCTCGCGGCTCGCGCGGCGCTTGCCGCCCTTCCGGACGAGCCGCGCGTGCGCGATGCGATGCC